>DATCIQ010000373.1:0-3519 GCA_036507635.1 Gammaproteobacteria bacterium | reverse complement strand
GCTCAGCGGGCGTGCGGACATGGCGCTGAATTTCGAACGCATCCGCATGCGCAACGGGAGGACGTATCCGTTCACTGGCGTCATCGACGGCATTCGCACAGCCGATGGGGACACGATCAGCGTCGACAGCGAAGGCGCAGTGGAGGGAGACAGCCAAACGGCACGAACGGTTCAGCGGGGCGCGATTGGTGCCGGCATCGGCGCCGTCATTGGCGCCATCACGGGTGGTGGTCAGGGCGCCGCTATCGGTGCCGTGATAGGCGCGGGCGGAGGCGCGGGTACCGTCATCGTTCAGGGGCGCGACCAGCTGGACCTGCCGCGCGGCACCGAGCTGACCATCACGTCGGGCACGTTCTAGTCAAGAAAGGGCCCATAAGTCTTTCATCGCGTGGCGTGGCCCGTGCCCGGCCCGTCTGTCGCGGGTGTGGCGATGAACACCGCAGAAATGGGAGTTCGCATGGCGAGGCGCGATAGAGGAACGAAACGAACGAACGGTGGCGCGACGACGACCAACGCGTCAGGCGCGACGACGGCCGACGCAATGGAGCAGCGAGTGGTGGCGTTTGCCAAGCAGCTCGGACGGATGGCCGGGACCCTTCAAGCGAAGGCCGAAGGCTGGATGGACCGCGAGACGCTGAACAGGCAGATCGCCAGTGTGCGTGACGGCGCGGCGCAGCTGCTCGAGCAACTCGCGGGCGGCGCGACGAAGGCCCCGAAGAAGAAAGCGGACGTCGCGTCGGCGCGCCGAGGCAACAAAGGGCGTAGCGGCGGCGTGGTCGATGCGCCCGGTAAGAAACATCGTACGGCGGCGCCGACCGATCCGGACGCGACCATTGCCGACAGCCAAGCGGACAAAATTCGGATGGCAAAGACGATGGTGAAGACGTACCGACGGCGCGGGCGCGGCTAGCCTTGCCGATATCCAAGGCCTACAGGCGATGCGAGGCCACCTCGCCAGGCTCATACTCGTGCCGGCCGAGTGCGACAACAGCCGCAAACCACGGGATGCCCATCCGGGTAAACCGTGTGCGAATTTGTGCGAATAAAGTCCTCGCAGGCGCTCGCTTCAGCGCACTCCTGCCCACCATCCGTCCACAGGATACGCGTAAGTGCACGTCAGCACAGCAAGTCACCCAGCTTGAGGGGCTGGCGGTAGCAATACCGTGGGGGTTCCCCCCCCTAAATTTCTCAGCGCGATCCGCGCCACATTGACGACGCCCCTCAAAGTCTGAGCAAATGTGCCGGTTGAGGACGGCGACTCCCCAGCGGTCCAAGCTATGCCCGACTGGCAGACACTACTGTTACCCGCCAAGGCCGCAGAGTTCTGGACGGCGGTCAGCGCTGTCGCCACTGCGCTTGCCGTGTGGTCTGCCTGTGCTGACACGAAAGACCGAGAGGGGATGAACGAGATCAACCGTCGCACCCGAATCCATTGAGACGAATATTTCGTAGTTCAAGGAAGCGCGACGAGGCCCGCGTGGTTCGATGTCGGAAGGCGCGCTGAGGACCGGTGATCCTCGTGCGCTTCGAGGACATGAGAAACGACCCCGTAAGTTCCACCGCGAGTTCCGTCTGCGCTGGGTGGCAAGCTTGGCGGTGGCAAAGCCTGGTGGCAAGTCAAAATCGAGTGGTTCTGACGGGCTGGGATGGACTCGGCGGGAAGGAGAGACCACTATATTTTGCGTCGGTCTCTCGACGTGTCACTTCTCTAGTGGATGCTGGCGGGGTGGACGGGACTCGAACCCGCGGCCTCCGGCGTGACAGGCCGGCGTTCTAACCAGCTGAACTACCACCCCAAATCCATTGCAGATCTCAAGATTGGAGATTGCCGATCCATTCCGCTCGACAATTCCAATCATCAATCTGAGATCGTCAATCTCAAATTGATTGGGCGGTACAGGATTCGAACCTGTGACAGCCGGCGTGTAAAGCCGGTACTCTACCACTGAGCTAACCGCCCGCCTTCGCGGCGCCTTGCCTCAATCGCGCCGCTTCGGCGTGGCAGGCCCGCCCTCGCAGCGCCTCGCATCCGA
This sequence comes from Gammaproteobacteria bacterium, assembly GCA_036507635.1. GTDB lineage: Bacteria > Pseudomonadota > Gammaproteobacteria > Steroidobacterales > Rariloculaceae > DATBLZ01. The sequence goes on along the minus strand of DATCIQ010000373.1, from coordinate 1,486 downwards.
AGCGCCTTGCGGCGCCACAATCCCGCGTTCGCCCGCGTCTCCCATGCCGAAGCGCGCTCGATCAGGCGCGCGAAGGCGGGAGAAACATCACATTATATCCTACCGAAACGTGACCATCTTGAGCGCCAGCAGCGCGAATCCGCCCAGCAGTCCCGCGACGGCGCGATGCTCGCGATTGCCCGCCGCGCGCGTCAGACTGAATCGCCGCGTCGGCGGCGCGGCGCGCGACGCTCGATAGTCGTCGTACGCCGATCCAAACACCCGCCGCAGTTCCATCTCCTCGGTGCGAATCGCAGCTGCGATCGTCAACGCCATGTAGAACGCCACCACAATCGCCACCACGAGACTTCGCGCCGCCAGCGCAATGCCGCCCGCTATCACCGTCGAGCCGACGTACAGCGGATGGCCCGTAAACCGATACGGTCCCGAGCGCGTGACCTCGCGCCCCTTCTCCAGGTGACCCGCCGCCCAGATGCGAATGCATTCGCCGATCACCGCAACCGCGAGCCCGACGCTCCACGTGATCCACGTAGGCCTCGCGAGCACCAGCGTCAAGAGCGCCGTCAGAAAGCCGAGAGGCACACGTCTTCGCGCGAGCGTGCGGGAGAAGGTGTTCGTCGCGTCAGCCATGCGGAGTGAGAAGCCGACGGACGCCGTCGCACACTTCGTCGACGCCGATGCTGTCGATGCACGGCGCTGCCTTGCGACACCGCCGTTCGTAGAAGCACGAGCACTGCGCAACGCGCGAAACGACAACGTCGCGTGGCGACCATGGGCCGTTGCGTTCCGGAAACGTCGGTCCGAACAGCGCGACGATGGGCGTCCCGACGGCGCCGGCAATGTGGAGCGGTCCGGTGTCGCCCGAGATCATGAGGCGGGCCGACCGCGCAATGCCGACAAGATCCGGAATGGTCGTCTCCGGTGCGGCTTCGGCGGCCCCCAGCGAGGCCGCAGCCACCGCATTCGCTAGAGGCTCCTCTCCAGGCCCCCACAAGACGAGCGAGCGCAGCCCGAAGTCGCGATGCAGCGACGCGGCAACGGCGCCAAACCTGTCTGGCGGCCAGCGTTTGTTGGGCCACGCGGCCCCCGGATTGACGATGGCGTACTCACCACCGCCGACACGCTCCCTGGCCTGCGCCACTGCGGGTGTGCGCGGGATGACGATTGGAAAGCGTGCGGCCCGATCCGTCACGCCGAGCGCCTTGAGAAGCGCGAGATTCTTGTGGATGACGTGCCGCGCCGCCCCTGGATCCGGCGCTTCGGTGTACAAAAAGCGCGCCAGCGGCTCGCGAAGGTGCCGCCGCGGAAACCCGACCGTCCGACGCGCACCGACGAGGCGCGACAGCAGCGCTGATTTCAGCAGTCCCTGCAGGTCGACCACCGCGTCGTACCTCGCGTACCGCAGCTCTCGGATCACCGTCCACGCCGCAGCGCGACCGTTCGTCAGATCGCGTGGATCGAACGGCACACGGCGGTCGATGCACTC
>DATCIQ010000372.1:0-3616 GCA_036507635.1 Gammaproteobacteria bacterium | reverse complement strand
CGATTGCCGCGTTCTCGCCGTCCGCCGCGACGATGATGCAGGGCGCCGTGTCCACCGCCGTCAGCGTAGGCACGAGGCACTCTTCGATGCTTTGCACCACGCCGGAGGTGGATGCGTGCACGTCGGCCGCAGTCGGCGACGCCGCCTTCGCGACCGTCTGGCCGCGAAGCACGCGCTCGCCCACGGCGACGACCGGTTCGGCCGCCGGGCCATGATGTTGCGCCAGAGAGAGAATCAAGCGCGAGGGGTTGAAGCCGCGCTTGATCGGATGCGCCGTCGAGTCGGATTTGTTCGCGGGAAGCCTTAAACCCCCCGTGAGTCTCCGGTCCGGCGTGTACTCAAGCATTACGCGGGACCAGCGCGATGCAGTCCACAGGGCAGGGCGGCAAGCACAGCTCGCAGCCGGTGCAATGGTCTCTGATCACGGTATGCATCGTTTGCGGCACTCCGACTATGGCATCCACGGGACAGGCTCTCGCGCAAAGATTGCAGCCGATGCAGTCCCGCTCGTCAATTTGCGCGACGTGCGACATGCTCGCGTGTCCGAGCGATTCGTCGAGCGGCAGCACGTCGCATCCCAAGAGCTCCGCGAGCCGCCGTATGGTCTCGTCGCCGCCGGGCGGGCAGCGGTTGATCGGCGCCGCGCCCGCCGCGAGCGCTCGCGCATACGGGGCGCAGCCCGGAAAGCCGCACTTCCCGCACTGGATACGCGGCAGTATCCGTTCGATCTCTGCGGCGACGGAGACTTCTTGCGCCGCGAACAGGCGCGACGTAACGACGAGTAGGGCCGCAAATCCAAGTGCGAGGCCCGCGAGAATGACGATACCGACCAACATCAAAGCCGCGCGAAACCCGCGAATCCAAGAAACGCCAATGACATGATGCCGGCCGTGACGAACGCGATGGACGCGCCGCGGAAGGGCCCTGGAACGTCGGCGAATTCGAGTCGCTCGCGAATGCCGGCAAGCAAGGCGAGCGCAAGACCGAAACCGAGGGCCGCGCCGGCACCGTAGAACAGTGCCGCGACGAAGCTGCGGCTCGCCGTCGAGTTCAACAACGCGACGCCGAGCACCGCACAGTTGCTCGCAATCAAGGGGATGTACAAGCCGAGCACGCGATTGAGCAACGGCGAAAGCTTGCGCACCATTTGCTCGGCCAACTGCACTGCGGCGCCGATGACGAGAATGAACGAGATGAGACGCAGATACTCGAGGTCGTTGGGAATCAACAGGAAATGATCGACGAGGTAGCTCAAGCCCGATGCCGTCGTCAAAACGAGGCCGGTCGCGAGCGCCATGCCGACGGCTCCTTCGACGCGCCGCGACGCGCCCATGAGAGGGCAGAGGCCCAAGAACTGGACGAGCACGAAGTTGTTGACGAGCGCCGCGGCGAGAATAATGAGCATGAGCTCCATGGCCGTCAGCGCACCTGCATCCCCGGCCGCGCGCCTGTATCGGGGCTCAGCAGGAAGATTTCCTTACCGCCGTCGCCGGCCGCGAGCACCATGCCCTGCGAGGTGCCGAAGCGCATTTTCCGCGGCTTGAGATTCGCGACGACGACGACGTGCTTGCCCGCGAGCGTCGCCGGGTCATAGGCGCTGCGAATACCCGCGAACACGGTGCGCCGATCGTCGCCGAGATCGAGCTCGAGCTCGAGCAGCTTGTCCGCGCCGTCGACGTGCTTGGCGGCGACGATGCGGGCGATGCGCAAATCGACCTTCTGGAACTGCTCGAGGTCTATCTCGCTGTCGTTCTGGGTGTCCGTCGGCATGGTCGCCTTCCCGCGTTTTGTATCGTCGAGTATGGCTTGAATCGTTGCCGGCTCGACGCGTTGCAACAGCGGCTCGAAGCGCTCGATCCGGCGGCCGAGCAGCGGTCGGTCGGTATCGGACCATGTGAGCTCGTCGCCGCCCAGGAACTTCTCGGCCCGCGCGGCCACGGCCGGGATCACCGGTTTGAGCCAGACGATGAGGCTGCGAAACAGATTGAGGCCGAGCGTGCAGACGGCCACGACTTGGTCCTTGGCCGCGGCGTCTTTCGTGAGCACCCAGGGCTTCTGCTCGTCGATGTACTGGTTGGCCCGGTCGGCGAGGGCCATGATGGCGCGGATCGCGCGTCCGAGCTCGCGCGCCTCGTAGTCGGCGGCAATCTTCGGTCCCGCGGCCGCGAACTCGTCGAAAAGGGCATGGTCCGGAAGGGCCGAGGCAAGCATGCCGCCGCTCAAGCGCTGCACGAAGCCCGCACAACGGCTCGCGATGTTGACGAGCTTGCCGACGAGGTCCGCGTTTACTTTGGCGACGAAATCCTCGAAATTGAGATCGATGTCGTCGATACCGGCGCCGAGCTTGGAGGCGTAGTAGTAGCGCAAGTAATCGGGGTCGAGATGCTTGGCGAACGTTGCAGGCGTGATGAATGTGCCGCGCCGCTTCGACATTTTCTCGCCGCCGACCGTCAGGAAGCCATGCACGAAGATGCCCGACGGCTTCCGGTACCCGGCGCCAGTGAGCATGGCGGGCCAGAACAACGAGTGAAAATAGACGATGTCCTTGCCGATGAAATGATAGAGCTCCGCCGTGCTCTCAGGCCCCCAGAACGCATCGAAATCGAGCCGCTCGCGGTTGCACAAGCTCAGGAAACTCGCCATGTAACCGATCGGCGCGTCGAACCACACATAGAAGTACTTGCCGGGCTCGCCGGGCACCTCGAACCCGAAGTACGGGGCCTCGCGCGAGATATCCCAGTCCTCGAGACCGGTTGCGAACCATTCCTCGAGCTTGCGCGCCATGGCCGCGTCGACGTGCTCGGGCACCCATGCCTTGAGCTCGTCGGTGAAGCGGCTGAGGCGGAAAAACAAATGCTCCGATTCGCGCACAACGGGTTTCGTGCCGGACAGCACCGAGATCGGATCGACGAGCTCGAGCGGCGAGTAGATCGCGCTGCAGTTCTCGCACGCATCGCCGTATTGGTCCGCCTTCCCGCATCTCGGGCACGTACCGCGCACGTACCGGTCGGGCAGGAACATTTTCTTTTGCTCATCATAGGCTTGACGGACGATACGGCGGTCGATGAGGCCGGCAGCCGAGAGCCGCGCGTAAACACTCTCCGTGAGCAGCCGGTTCTCTTCGGCGTGTGTCGACAGGTAATTGTCGACGCTGATCCGAAACGTCGCGAAATCGCGCCGATGCTCGCCGACGATGCGCGTGATGAGCTCTTCGGCCGAAATGCCTTCCTTTTCGGCGCGCAACATCGTCGGCGTGCCGTGGGCATCGCTCGCGCAAATATAGATGCACCGTTGGCCGCACAGGCGCTGGAACCGCACCCACGCGTCGGTCTGCACGTATTCGACGAGGTGACCGAGATGCAACGAATCGCTGGCGTACGGCAGTGCGCTCGTGACGAGAATGGTGCGCTTCAGGCTCAAGCGATGCTCCAAGGGGCCGCGGGCCTGCCGCGATACGGCACGACTCACGGATGTAGTGGGACCGGCGTAATTATGCCACTCGCAGGTGCCGGCGAGTAATCGAGCACGCTTTCGGGGGAAGCGTCAGGCGTCGTCTTTGACTTGCTCGAACTTGGACTTGTCGAAAGCGTTCAAGTATGCCTCTTCGCCGGAGATC
>DATCIQ010000371.1:0-2402 GCA_036507635.1 Gammaproteobacteria bacterium | reverse complement strand
AGAGTCCGTGCCGTTTCCCTGAACTTTCGCGATCTCGCGATCGTTTCAGGCAAGTATTTCGCGGGTCCCGTGGCACGCAACACGATTCCCACCTCGGACGGGGCCGGCGAGATCGAAGCCGTCGGCGCCGCGGTCAGCGGGTTCGCGCGCGGCGATCGCGTGGTCGCGACTTTTACGCAGGGCGAACCCCCGGCCGCGCTCGGATCACCGCTCGACGGCATGCTCGCGCAGTACCGCGTGTTCAGCCCGGACGGCCTGCTCAAGATTCCCGAGCATATGTCGTTCGAGGAGGCCGCGACGCTGCCGTGCGCCGGGGTCACGGCCTGGAATGCCTTGACCGGCGGCAAGCCGACGCTGCCCGGCGATACGGTCCTCACGCTCGGCACCGGCGGCGTGTCGATTCTTGCCCTCCAGCTCGCCAAGGTAGCAGGCGCCCGCGTGATCATCACGTCTTCGAGCGACGAAAAGCTCGCGCGCGCGGCGGCTCTCGGCGCAGACGAGACGATCAACTACCAGCAGCATCCGGATTGGGAGAATGAGGTGCTCGCGCTTACGGACGGGCAGGGCGTCGACCATATCGTCGAGCTCGGCGCAGCGGGTACCTTGCCGCATTCGTATCAGGCCATCGGCCCGCACGGCGAGATCGCCTTGATCGGCGTCATATCGGCGCCCTCCGGCGACTTGAATCCATGGCCGCTCATGCGCAAATTGGCCACGCTGCGCGGCATCTTCGTGGGCGGCAAGCCGTTGTTCGCGGGGCTGCTCAAAGCCGTCGCTTTCCACAAGATCCAGCCCGTCATCGATTCGGTCTTCGAGCTCGATGCCGCCGTGGAGGCATACAAGTACCTCAAATCCGCCAAGCATTTCGGCAAGGTCGTGATTCGCGTCTCGTAGGAGCGGCCTCCGGCCGCGATCTTGAGACCGCCTTCCGTGATTTCGGGCGAGACGACAATGCAGAAGTGGCTGCTGATGGCGCTGCCCGTCCTCGCGGCGACAAGCATCGGTTTTGCTACGATGTCTCTTTGTAGGAGCGAGCTCTGCTCGCGATTTTTTTTGCGCCGCAAGAATCGCGAGCGAAGCTCGCTCCTACAGCTAGTCGATGCCGAGCGCTTCGAGCAGCTCGGCGTGCAGGTGGCCGTCGGGGATCAGCCCGTGATCGCGCTGATAATCCCGAATCGCGGCGCGCGTCGCGGGACCCGGTATGCCGTCAGCCGCGCCGCTGTCGTAACCGAGCGAGCTCAACTCGAGCTGCAAACGCAGCAGCTGATCGCGTGTCACCGCGATGCCGTCCGCGGGCGGGCTGCGCAGGCCCGCGGCGCCGGCAATGCGGTCGGCGAGATGGCCGACGACGAGCGCAAAGTGCTCGGAGCGATTCCAGCGCATGAGCGCGCGAAAGTTCTCGTAGACGACGAACGCGGGGCCTTCGTGACCCGATGGCACCAGCAAGGCCGCCTCCAAGTCGACGTCCGCGAGCGGTCGGCCGTCGACGTCGCGCAGCCCCAGCATGCGCCATTCAGGTAGCGGGCGGCTTCGAGCGAGGCCCGCTACCGAATAATCGAACGCTTCGGGCAACTGCACTTCGCGTCCCCAACGGATGCCGCGCTCCCAGCGCAGAGTGCGCAAGTAATTCGCGGCGGACGCCAAGGCGTCGAGCGGGCTGCTCGAGAGATCGATGCGCCCATCGCCGTCGCCGTCGACGGCATAGGCAAGATAGGCTGCCGGCATGAATTGCGTGTGGCCCATCGCACCGGCCCAAGACCCCATCATCCGCGCGGGCTCCATGTCCCCGCGGTCGACGATCTTGAGCGCATCGACGAGAGCGACGCTGAAGTATTCGGCGCGGCGGCCATCGCAGGCGAGCGTCGCGAGCGAATCGAAGACCGGCACATCGCCGAGCATGCGGCCATAGTTGGTCTCGAGCCCCCACAACGCGACGAGATACTGACCCGGCACACCGTAGCGAGACGTCAATTCCCGCAACCCGTCGCGGTATTCCGCGAACAGGCGCCGCCCCATTTCGATGCGCTCCGGCGTCACGCGCCGCTCGAAGTAATCGGCAAACGTTGTCACGAACTCGGGTTGATTGCGGTCCTCGCGGATGACGCGCTCGACTTGCCGGACGTCCGCGAGCACGCGATCGGCCGTGGCCGCGCGAATGCCGTCCTCGACGGCGCGAGCCTTCAAGCGAGCGATGCACGACTCGAACGTTGCTTGCGAGAACGCGACGGTCGGCACGGCGATCGATGCGAGCGACAGCATCGCGGCGATCGAGCTCGCGTGGGAGCGAGCTTTGCTCGCGATATTGCGAAGAATCGCGAGCACAGCTCGCTCCTACAGGGGCCTCATTTCTTGGTGAACGTCAACGAGTACTTGGGATCGGCGAGCAGGCACTCGGCCGTCGG
>DATCIQ010000370.1:0-4221 GCA_036507635.1 Gammaproteobacteria bacterium | reverse complement strand
ATGACGTTGTAAGCGTCCAAAGCTCGCTTGACGATGCTCGCATAGCGGCCGAGCTGGGTCATGAAGCAAAACGCGATTCCCGCCGCCATGTAGCTCGCCGCGTCGGGCGCCAGGCCTCGGCCGCCGAACCCTTCGGCTTCGTCTGAAAGAAAGCGAAAAGTCGAGCCGCGCGGATTGAACAGGTGCTGCTCGATTTCTTTGACGCCGTCGGGACGCAGCGTGCAAATCGCTCGCAGGTGCAGCGTCCGGCTCTGCGTCTCACTGAGACTCGTGTGCGCGCCGCCGGGCACACCTTCGACTGCCTCGACCGCGGTGACGCGTTCGATGAGCTGCGGCTCCCCGTAGTCAGCGCTCGTCAGCGCTTCGAGTAAGGTTACGCCGGGATCAGGCTCGTCGAGCGCATCGATCGCGCCGACGTCGCCGATCGTCATTGGCCGACCGTTCAGGCGCAGGCTGAACAACGACCGGTGCACACCACGCAGCAGGCCATTGAGCGGAGAAGCATGCACGGCGTCGGCCAGAAGCTCCCGCAAGGCGTCGCCGGCGGCGTCGGCATCTATCCGGATCTCGAGCTCGACCGGCAGGGCACCGCCGGTCATGGTGCCGCGCACAATCGAACCTTCCATCGTATAAAAGTTGTCCTGCACGAGCACGAGACTGCGTACCGCAATACGACGCTCTCGAGCGAGCGCGAGTATCTCGTTCATGTACGAGCTCACCATGCCGGTGCCGAGAAACGACAGCGGGCAGGGCGCGGCGTCGAACCCGTCGAGATAAGGACCTTCGTCGCTCGCCAGACGCCAAGCCTTGCCCGTCAGTGCCGACAGCACGATCGCCTCCTTTTGCATGACGGACAGCGACCGCGCCCAGACGCGCACCGATTGCCCAAGCCGGTCGTTCGGCGGCGGCAGCGCCCGCTGGCCAACGTCGCCCATATCGAATGCGATAGGCAGACCGCTCTCTTGTAAAACGTTGCCGCTGTTGCCCGCCATCCGCCGCACCCCCTAGAGGCTCCGAGACTCTCGGAATGTTGACCGCAGGGCCAGTGTACCGAAACATCATCAGCCGCAATCGAAGCTATTCGGCTCCAAGGCCTCTGGACGCCGCTTGGGATCGGACGAAGCTCACCTGCACCGATGCCTCGCCGTATTCTTCGACAAACCGTCGTAAGCTCTCCGCGAAGCCGAGGACCATGCCCCGGCAGATTTGCTCCCGCTCGACGTCCGACACTGCATCAACGGAAAACTCCACGTCATCACAAAACCGGGCCAGCGAATACCACGCGTCGACATTTTCACCCAAACTGGTCGCTTCGCGCGCTCGCAATGCCGCGAGCGCCTCTTCGACCGTGCTGCGCTCCGCAAAGCAGTCATAATAGCCGCCGTGGTAATCGACGCTGCGATCCTCCTCGTACAGGCAGATCGTGGCAACGGTATTGTCACCGCCGATCTCATCGAACTCGCGAAAGTCGAGCATCTGCATGCTGCTGACAAAATAGACGGCAACATGCTCTGCGTTCGGGTTCGTCCACGGTCGCGAGAGGGAGCTCGCCTGCTCGAACCAGTCGCGGAACAGAACTTCGTCATAATAATTCGCCGACGTGTAAATCATGCGCATCTCGTCACCCCGCGTCGTGCCTCGCATTCCGCCGCCGATCCTGAAGACGGGCTCGCCTGACTGGTAGCTGAGCGCGCTGAAGCCGACGACGGCAGCGGGAATGACGGGCAGCATGAGCCAAAGGCGAATCGGCGCGGAATACCCGGCAAGCAACGCGTAGATGCCGATCCAGAATGCGTCGGTCGACACGAAAAGGTACAGCGGATTCTCGTCGAATCGGAACGGCGGACCGTAGAGCCCGTAGTCGGTAAAAAGCCACGAATTGAAACGCTCCAAATCGAGCTGCAGGGTAAGCGCGCCCGCGAACACGGCAAATGCCGTGAGCGGCAGATAGCGGGCGAGCGGAGCGGGCAGATTGCGGCTCGAAAGGATGATCGCGGCGGCAACCGCGAAGCTCGGTAGATGGAAAATGCCGCCCGCGACCGGAAACGGTATCAGGTAATCGAGGAACGCGCTGCCGGTGCCCCAAACTCCGGACCAGCCGAGGGCGCCGGCGATTGCCGCCGGTGTGATCCAAGCGAGGATGAGGATGATACTGCGCATGCCGACTTGCTCCAGCGCTTGAAATCTTCGCGCCCGAGGACGCCCAGGGCAGGGAGCCTAGCGCAGATGTCGTTCCGCTCACTGTCGACCAGGCCCAAGATCCGGGAAAGACAGCTCCTCACTGGTCGGTTGTTTTCGATCCATACTGGAGCACCTCGGCCTTCTCCAGTGTCACCAAGCCGCTCGTCATCATGCCGCCGAGCACCGTCAGGAACGTATCGATTTTCCGTTCGTCATCGACGATCTCGATCACGAGCGGCAGGTCCTCGGACAAGCGGAGGAGCTTCGCCGTGTGCAGGCGACTCGAATGGCCGTAGCCTAACGGACCCCGCAGCACGGTGGCGCCGGCAAGGTGCATCTCGCGCGCCTTCTGGACGATCGCCTCGTAAAGAGGGCGGCCCTTATTCTTGTCGTTCTCGTCGACGAAAATCCGCAAGAGCACGGCTTGTTTCGGTATCTGCACCGTCAGATTCCCGCTTCGCGCAGCTCGCGGTACCGATGCATCACTTGACCACCAATACCTGACATGGCGCCACCTCGACCAACCGGTCGGTCGTGCTGCCGATCAGACGGTTATAGAGCGCGGAGTGCCCCATGTAGCCGATCACGAGCAGATCGAAGCTTTCGCGCTCGACGAGCTCGACGATACTCGGCACCGCGTGACCGGCGACGATGCGAGCCTCCAGCTTCACGCGCGCGACCTTGGCCTGCGCGCGGGCGCGTTCGATCACGTGGTCGAAACGCTTATTCGCTTCCTCCTTTTCCTCGACCACCTCGTCGACCGTGGTGGGGAAGCGCGGCAACTCCTCGACAGAAACCATGGAGAGCGATGCCTTGAGGCGGCGCGCGAGCTCGATCGCGGCCGTGAGCGCCTTGGCCGCCCCTTGCGAGCCGTCATTCGCGATTAGGATTTTTTTATACATGCGGAGTCTCCTCGGCGCGTCGCGGTGCCGCCGTGTCTTCTGCGATCGGCTTGAATGCGGGCTGGAACCAGCGCTGAGCGATCAGGGTCGGCACGACGGCGCTGCCGATCACTGCGGTGACGAGGATCGTGTACTGCCGCTGATCGATGATCTCGTTAGTGAGGCCGAAGAGCGCCGAGATCGTCCCGAAGGTCAGCCCGGTCGACATCAATAGCGTCGTGTACATGCCTTCGCGCGCTTCGAAACGGAACACCTTCGTCAGCGGCAGTATGCCGACGAACTTGGTTGCCATCTTGATCGCGAGCAGCACGGCGATGAGTCCCGCTGCGGCGACGAGGACGTCGAAGTCGACCAATGAACCCGCCTTGAGGAAATAGAAGGGCGTCAGGATCGTGAACGCGATGACGCGCATGCGATGCGGCAGCTCCGGATCCGCAAGGAACGCCGGCGCGAGCGCCATGCCGACCAGGTACGCCGGCAGCACCGCTTCACTTCCCGCGATGCTCGCGAGCCCGCCGAGCCCGAGCAGCACGAGCGAGACGAACTTGGTCTGCGGTTCACTGACCCGATGACCGACCTTGCCGAAGAACCACGGCGCGAAGCGCGGCAGGAGCCACAACGTCACGGCCGTCGCCGCACCGAACAAGGCGAGCCAGAGATCGAAGCTCGCGAAGACGATGCCGAGCGCGAGCACGGTGCCAAGATCGTTGACGAAGCAGGCGGCCAGGATGATCTTGCCGATCTCGGTCTTGTTGAAGCCGGTTTCGATCATAACCGCGTAGACCACCGCGACCGAGGTCGTCGATAGCGAGATTCCCGCGATCTGCGCCTGCGGCCACGGCCACGCAATGACGTAGTGGGCGTACAGCAGGACACCGAGGTAGGGCGCCAGGAACCCGACGATCCCGATGCTCATGCTCGACCAGAAATGCTTGCGGATGACGCGGCCGTCGATCTCCGTGCCGGCAAGGAACGTGAGCAAAATGGCGCCGAAACCGGCAAGGAAGTTGACCCAGTCGGTCAGCTCGAGCCCGATTGCGTTTCCCGCCACGGCACCGACCATGATCTCGATGAGCGCAACCGATGTCGCCACGCGAATCGAAATAATCGAGGCGGCGAGCGCGAGACCGAGCCAAAG
>DATCIQ010000369.1:0-7564 GCA_036507635.1 Gammaproteobacteria bacterium | reverse complement strand
CGAGCCGGGCGACACGGTGACGTTCATGTATTGCCCGTTGCGCGACGGGCGCCCCGGCGGACACATGGGGTGGGCGAAGCTCGCCGACGGCACATTCGTGAACCCGAGCGACGGCGGATGCAGCGGCGACGAGCAGACGATTGAACGTTGGAAGGGATGGCTCGAGAGGGGCTACATGTCCAACAAGGAAGCGGAGACGGCGCAGTAGGCCGGCTACACCGATAACATCTTGATAACGAGAACCGGAGAAATGGGACATGCGTAAAGTCAGAGCTCTATGGTGCGGCCGAATGGCCGCGTTCGGCATGGCGGCATTCGCCGCATCGTCGGCGTCGGCCGAAGGCAGTTATGCCGAGGATCGCGCGATGATCGAGGATCTCCAGGCGCGCTACCTGTTCGCGCTCGACTTCCGCGATGCGGATGCATATGCGGCGACGTTCGCCGAGGATGGCGTGCTCGACTATGGGGCGGGCAAGATCCAAGGGCGTCAGGCCATCCGCGACATGGTCGCGGGGCTCAGCGCGAATGCCGAGCGACAACGGGCCGCCGATACGTCGGGCCTCCGGCCGGCTGCGGGTCGCCACAACATCTCGAACATCGTCGTTACGATCGACGGCGATCGGGCGACGGGCACGGCGTACTGGTTCCATATGGGCAACAACAATCCGGAACGTAGCGCCGAAATCACGTCTTTCGGCCATTACGAGGACGAGCTCGTCAAGGTCGACGGCGAGTGGCTCTTTAGCCTGCGCAAGATCTACAACGAGCAGGTCGCCGAATGGGTCGCGGGTCCGCACAATCCCGTCGCGCATCCCGGCGAAGGCCCGAAGCTGCGTCGACCGCAAAGCGAATAGAAGAGCCCGTAAACTCCTATAATCGTTCCGACCGCCCCGGCGCTCCGTCGCCGGGCGGCCGGAGACGATCCCCTTTGCGCAAACCCATTACGCTCATGGCCGGCAAGTTCGGCAGCCGCCACTTCGGAACGAAGCCCTTTTTGGCCGATGCGCTCGAGCAGACGGGCAAGACCAAGCCGCTCGCGCTCTACGTGGGCGCGGCCAGCGGTGACGATCGCGAGTTCGGCACGGCGGTCGCGGCCCTCCTCGAGGCGGCGGGAGCGCGCAAAGTGCTCTGGCCGAAGCTTGCAGGAAGAAGGAAGCAAAACGGCCAAGCCCGTAATGCGCTCGAAGAGGCCGATTTGGTGTTCGTGGGCGGCGGCGATGTCGAGGCGGGCATGCAGGTGCTCGGTGACGCCGATCTCGTCGACGCTTTTCGCGCCGCGGCAAATCGCGGCGCGGTGTTCGCCGGAATGTCAGCCGGCACCATCATGCTGGGCGAGCGCTGGATCCGCTGGCCGCATGAAGGCGCCGGCGACGACGACGCGGAGACTTACGAATGCTTAGGCGTAGCGCCTTGCTCGCTCGACACGCACGGCGAAGGCGACAATTGGCGGGAGACGCGGTCGTTTGCCGCGGTGCGGGCGCGCGAGCTCGGGAAAAAAGCGCGAGCGTACGCGGTTCCGAGCGGGGGAGCGCTCGTGATCGGCCGCGATGGCACAATACAAGCGCGGGGCGAGCCCGTTTTGGTCTTTGCGGCGCTGCCGAACAGGGAGGTCGAGATGGAGCAGACGTTGGAGGCGGCGAAGTGACGTATTCCGCCTCACACTGGCGGCGTGTGGGCGAAGAGGCGCGGCGAATGGTGGCTGAGGTGCCGTTGTATCGCGATCTTCCGGCGCCGCCGGCCGACCCGAGCGCGGTCCACGCGTGGTTTGCACACACCCCGGCCGTCGCCAAGCGAGACTTGCGCAAAGGGTTTCCGAAATCGCTCGTGCGGCAAGACCAAGATTTGCACTCGGCCATGCAGGACGAGCAAGTGACGCTGCTTGCGACCTCCGGTACCACGGCGGACCGCTTGCAAGTGATCTGGGAGTGGTCGTGGTGGGACCCGCAAGAGCGCGACGCCATGCGGCTCAACAAGCTGATCGCGCGATCGATGCAGCGGGAGGACTATCGCGAAGCCGTATTGACGACGCCCGTCTGCGGTCCCGGCACGTGCCATTTCGGCAAGCGCACAATGGCCGAGCGCAGCATCGACGGCATGTTGTTCTTCACCGAAAGCGGCGACCCGACTCACTGGACCGACCAGGAAAGTGAACGGATGCTCCGCGAGTGGGGCGATTTTGCGCCGCGCGGAGTCGAAGCCGATCCCGCGTATCTCGCCATCATCGCGCGTGCGGCACTGAAGCGCGGCATTCGTCTGCCGTCGCCCGAATTCATCACTCTGACCTACGAAACGACGACGCAAGCGATGCGACGCGATATCGGTCGAGCGCTCGATGCGCCTTTGTTCCAGCTCTACGGCGCCACCGAGGCGGGCGTGTTGTTCATGGAATGCGAACGGGGGCGTTTGCACCCGAACGAGCGGCACAGCCATATCGATCTTGTTCCCATGCCCGGCACGGGGCGCTTGGCGCGCGTGCTCGTCACGACGCTCGGCCGCCCGTGGATGCCGCTATTGCGCTACGACATCGGCGACGTGGTGCGTGTAGCCGCCTCGCGCGAGTGCCGGTGCGGGTTGCAGAGCGACGGTCCGTTGCTCGAGCGCGTCGAGGGCCGGCAGACCGGATGTACGGAAGTCGACGGTGAGACGATCACGCCGCTCATGCTCGACGATGCGATCCACGCCGCGTTGGGGTCCCAGGCGACGCTCGAGCAATGGCAATTGACGGGCGATACCTTGCACGTCACGGATCCCGTTTCCCGCGACAGCGCCGCCGCGGCGGCCGAGGCCGTCGGCGCACAGCTCAAGCGGCCGATTCGCGGCGAGCGCGTGAGCGCCATCGCGCCCGAGGCGTCCGGCAAGTATCGGCTGGTGAAACACTGATGCGGAGCACGGGTTTCCCGCTGCTCGAACGCGGCTACGAGGGAGCGCCTTTCATCTACTTGGACAGCGCGTCGACGACCCCGAAGCCGCGGTCGGTGATGGCGGCGGTCACGCGCTACTACGAGACGATCGGCGCGAACGTCCACCGCGGCGTGCATCCTCTTGCCGAGGCGGCGACGGAAGAATACGAGCGGGCGCGTCATCGCGTGGCCGCGCTCATCGGGGCGGAGGCGGCGGAGATCGTGTTTACGAGGAACGCCACCGACTCGTTCAACCTGCTCGCGCGCGTGCTGAATCTCAGCGGCGCGGACGAGGTGGTGTTCCCGGCGTCGGAGCATCACTCGAACTACATGCCGTGGCGCGTCGCCGCCAAGGCAGTGCTCGTCGACATCGACGACGAAGCCGTGCCGAAGTGGTCGGAGCTCAAGTCGCGACTCTCGAAACGCACGCGGCTCGTGAGCGTCGCCCACGTCTCGAACATTACGGGCGTCGTCGCCCCCGTCGAGGAGTGGATCGCGACGGCACACAGAGCAGGCATTCCCGTGATGCTCGACGCCTCGCAGTCCATCGCTCATTTGCCGATCGACGTGCGCGTGCTCGACGTCGATTTCATGAGCTTTTCGAGCCACAAGATGTTCGGCCCGAACGGCGTCGGCGTGTTGTACGTGCGCCGCGATCATTTCGCGACACTCGGGCTCGGCAACGTCGGCGGCGGCATGGTGGCCATGCACGCCGAAGATCGCTTCGAAGCGTTGGAAGCGCCGTTTCGTTATGAGGCCGGCACGCCGCACATCGAAGGCGTCATCGGCTTGGGCGCGGCCGTCGACTACTTGCAAACTATCGGCATGAAAGCGATCGCAAAACACTCGCGCGAGCTCGCGGAGCAAATGATGCGGGGTCTTGCCGAGCTCGAGGGCGTCACGATTCTCGGGCGTTCGGCGCGAGACCGCATCGCGTTGGCGACGGTGTCGCTGCCGTTACCGTCGATGCGCCAAGAAGACATTGCGCGTCTCTTGGCCGACGCGCACGCCATTTTCGTCTCCGGCGGCTACCACTGCGCGCACGTGTTGCACCACCGCTTGCGGCTCGACGGCACGCTGCGCGCCTCAGCGCACATCTTCAACGACTCGAGCGACATCGAGGCATTACTCGGCGCGTTGCGCGACGTCTGAGCGTCGAGCGCGGCCGGCGAGTCCCCATTCGCCGAGCCATGCGCGCATCTTGTCGATCTCGGCACGCTGCTCGACCAAGATTTCCTCGACGAGCACGGCGATCTCGTAAGGTTGGCGGCCGGTCGCCAGCTGCTGGCGCTGCTGCGCCGACGCCATGTCGATGGCGCCTTGGTGGTGATAGACCATGCCTTCGAGCCAGAGGCGCTCGAATTCCGCGCCGCTCGCCGCCGCTATCGCTTTCATCTCGGCGCTAGACAGCATGCCCGCCATCGGCGGATCGCCGTGCGCGTGGTAGTCGGGCACGTCGATGCCGCGATCGGCGGCAAGCTCGAGCAACGACTGCATCGACGCGATCTCGGCCGCCTGCGCTCGCGCGACGTAGCGCGCAAAGCGAATGAATTCGTCGCGATCGGTGCGCGCGGGCACGAGCGCGGACATGACGACGGCCTGCTCGTGATGCACGATCATGTGCTTAAGGAAAAGCAAATCCTCGGCGTTGAATAGCGGCGTCGAGCCACGTTCGTGATCCTGGGCCACGGTCACGGCGCCGACGAGCGCGACGACCAGCATCGCGGCGATCAAAGGAACCGATTTCCATCGCATCGTTTTCTCCCGCCTTCCCGATCAGTGCGGGCTCGAACGGTTCGACGAATACGTGACGTCTTGCGGCACCTCGTCCGCACGCGGCCCGATGTATTTGAACACGTGCAGCCCCGTGTGGTTGTCGCCGACGTAGATCAAGCCGTTGTGGATGTCGGGGTACGTCATGACGTCGCCCCACGGCACCGGGCGAGCGTGACCGACTTCCTCAGGGTTGAACGGGTTCGAGATGTCGATGGCGCGGATGCCGTGCCCCAGCCAATTCACGAACACGAGATTCGTAAGCACCGTCGGGTTGTGAGCATGCATCATCGGCCGAATCGTCGCGCCCGCCGGGACGGGCTGCTCCAAGCAGTTCTCGACGAGACTGTCGGACATGGCGTGGGCGCCGACCATCATCGGCGTGATCTCCGACTCGACCGTGAGGATCCTGAAGCCCCTCTCCGGGCATGGGCCGAACGGCCACTCTTCGGTGATCACGACGTACGCCGGACGCCCGTCGGGGTTGTCGCCCGACAACGCCGGCCGGTTCGGCACGGGAATGGCGCTGTGAACACCGACTGCCGCGACGAACGGCGGCGCGAAATCGAAGCGCGACCGCTCCTCGAGGCGCGTGTAGCGCACGAGCTTTTGCTGATCGGGGATATCGGACGCGATCAGCGCGACGACGCCGGGATCGGAGTTGAGCACGGGATGCACGCAATCGCGCGCCACGTCGGCGAGCTTCGCGACCTCGATGAGCCGGCCGACGTCGCCGTCGACCCAGACGTTCGTCGAGCGCTGGTTGCAAGCCACGCCTCCGACCAACTCGGCGTTGGTGCGGTTCGCGAGCATCTCGGTATTCAATATATACATGCCGGCCGTGCCGCCCGCCGCGTAGAAGCGCTCGCCGTCGTTCGACAACGTCCCCGAGTGCAAATCGTTGCCTTGCGACCGCTGCGTAGCGCCGGGGCGTCCCCACTGATCGGTCAGATGGCTGTAGTCCGTGAATCGTCCGTCGGAGTAAAGGCCCGTCTCGTCGGGAAGCTCGTCGCGAACCGGGCCGCCGATGTCCTCGAGCGTGAACGACGCGAGAAACAGCGGCACCTCGAGCACCTCGCCCGTGTCCTCGTCCGTGATGGCCGTGAAGACGAGATCCTCCTCTTGCGATCCGTAGGTTTGCGAGGCGACGACGAAGCGGTTCGGGTTGTCGGGGTCGTGCCAGAGATAGAACTCGTGCGCGAGGACGTCGGCCGCGGTAGAGCCGTCGTCGACGGGCAGGCACGTCTCGGGGTCGACGGTATACGTGATGACGTCCCCGCCGGTTCCCGTCGCGGCGGCCCGGACCATGAGCATGCGCTCCACGCCGTCGGTCGACGTGTAGTTGTAGGGACGGAGCTCGCGGTCGCGCACCGCCGTCGCGCCGTCGGCCGTCGTCAATTGCGGCATCATGCCGACTTCGACGGGCGCGTCCTTCTCGGCGTCCGCCTGGATTCTGAAGATCTTGACGTCGCGCGTCTCGCCGGGGCCCGTCGTGTTCGTCGAATTGCTGCGGCCCCAGTAGAGGCAATCGCCTGCGATGCCGAGGCCCGTCGAGCCCCAGCCCGTAGGAAAGCCGTCGAGGTCGCCCCCGCCCCATTCGCCGGTCTCGGTATCGCGCTCAGACGGTATCGTGGGTAGCCAATGCAGCCACTCGAAATTACGCATGAGACCTAGCTCTTCTGCGACCGCGAACGCCCCGGCGTGCGCATCCTCCGCCGACGACCTCGGATCGAGATTGCCGTCGGCATCGACGCGGCCGCCCGGCAGCAATCCGAACGGTATGTCGAAGGTGTCAAGGGCGATCGGCGCGCACTCGACGCGGTTACCCGGCGCCTCGTCCGTGCACTCACCTTCTTCTTGTCGATCGGATTGAGCGAGCGCCACAGCGGCCAATAAGACCCCCACCAGCAAGCCGATCAGCGCCATCGACTTCGTTCGCATAAGCATGCCTCCCCAGTGCTTGAACCGGCCGCGACTGCCGACGATCATATCAGTGCCAGCAGGAGAGGCCACATGAAAAGGAAATTCGCTTTGATTGCACGGTGCGCAGGCACCGTGCTCGCCGTTGTCTTCGCGAGCGCGGCCCCTTGGGGCGCGCCGGCCGCGCAGCCGCTCGACGCCGCAACGAGCGCCGCGGTCGACGCCGCAACGAGCGCCGCGGTCGACGCCGCAATGGTCGGCGAGCATCGCAGCGACCGGAACAGGGCGCGCGACCGGTATCGCCACCCCAAAGAGACGCTCGAGTTCTTTGGGCTTAGACGCGACATGACGGTCGTCGAGATCTGGCCCGGCGGCGGATGGTATACGGAGATTCTCGCTCCGTCGCTCCGGGGGACGGGCAAGCTGTATGCCGCGCAATACGGCACGAACACGTCGTTCGACTATCAGCGAGAGGAGATGGACTCGCTGCGCGGGAAGATAGAGCGCTCACCGCAAGTCTATGACGAAGTGACGCTGACCTCGCTCGCGTTCCCGGATGAGCTCGAGATTGCGCCGCCGGGATCGGCGGATCTCGTCGTGACGTTTCGCAACGTCCATAACTGGTTCGACCCAAACTACGGGCAGGACGCCAATCGGCTCGCATTCGTTGCGATATTCAATGCGTTGAAGCCGGGCGGAATTCTCGGCGTCGTCGATCATCGCTGGCCCGACCCCGCCACCGCGGATCCGCAAGCCGCAAACGGCTACATGTCCGAGGAGCGCACGATCGAGTACCTCGAAGCCGCGGGATTCGAATTCGTCGGCCGCTCGGACGTCAACCGCAATCCGCGCGATACGCACGATCATCCGAACGGCGTTTGGACACTGCCGCCGGATCTCGCGGTTCGCCCCGGTGACGATCGGCAGAAGTACCTCGACATCGGCGAGTCGGATCGGTTTACGCTCAAGTT
>DATCIQ010000368.1:0-5482 GCA_036507635.1 Gammaproteobacteria bacterium | reverse complement strand
TGCGTGAGCCCAACACGAGGTGAGTACTGAATCATGATACTGCCCGAGCCATTACCACGTTCGCCCTTCGAGTCGAAACATTCGTTTCTCGACGATCTGGCTAGGTTTGCGAACGAGCATCGCGCACAACACTGGCGCGGCACGTTCGGTGAGTTTCTCGAAAACATCCTGCCGCAAAACGCGACACGTTTGGCACGCTCCTCACATCAGTACTTGTACGACATGTTGTGCTGGTACCGGGATGCGAACAATTTGACGGGCGATCCCAAGCTCGGCGCAGCCACCGATCTTTTCACGAGCGATTTGTTCGGCATCGATCAAGCGCTCGAACGCGTCACCGAATACTTCAAGGCGGCCGCGGCCGGCTCGGACGTCGGGCGCCGCCTGCTGCTGCTTCTCGGACCGCCGTCCGGCGGCAAGTCGAGCATGGTCATCTTGCTCAAGCGCGGGCTCGAAGAATACAGCCATACCGACGCCGGCGCGCTTTACGCATTGATGGATTCGCCGCTGCACGAATCTCCGCTCAATCTCATTCCCGCCAGCATGCGCGGGCGCTTCCGTGACCTATACGACGTCAACGTCACGGGCGAGTTGAGTCCCTACTCGGCGGTGCGCTTGCGCGACGAATTCAACGGCGACTTCATGAAGTTCCCCGTCGAGCGCGTGTTCATTTCCGAAGCCTCGCGCGTCGGCATCGGCACGTACGCGCCGCACGATCCGACCACGGCGGACATCGCGGACCTCGTGGGCTCCGTGGACCTCTCGAAAGTCGCGGATATCGGCGACGAAGGCGATCCGCGCGCCTGGTCGTGGTCGGGCGCCGTCTATGCCGCGAGCCGAGGTATCCTCGAGATGATCGAGATCCTCAAGGTCAAGCGTGAGTTTCTCTATCTGCTGCTCACGCTGACGCAGGAAAAGAACGTCAAGGTGTCGCGATTCCCGCTGATCTATCTCGATGAGACGATACTCGCGCACACCAACCTCGCCGAGTTCAACCGCTTCCTTCAGGAAAAGGAGAACGAGGCGCTGCTGGACCGCATGGTCATCGTCAAGATCCCCTACACCTTGTCGTACAAGGACGAGGCGCGGATCTATCGGAAGCTCGTATCGAGCGCATCCGCGTTCAAGAGCGTGCATCTCGATCCGCATGTGCTAGACCTCGCCTCCGTGTTCGCAATCTTGACGCGCTTGCACAAGCCGCAGCGCGAGGGTTTGGACCTCAGCAAAAAGCTCAAGCTCTATGCCGGCGAGGACGTCGAAGGATTCAACGAATCCGACGTGCGGCGCATCAAGGCCGAGTCCCCCGAGGAAGGCTTGAGCGGAGTGAGCCCGCGCTTCGTCATCAACGCGATCTCGAATGCGATCACGCGCAGCGATGTCGCGAGCTTGACGAGCATGGAAGTCCTCCTTGCCCTCAAGGACTCCATCGAGAACGACGCGCGCATGGATGCGGGCAAGAAGAAGGAGTGGATCGATTTTCTCGTGCTCGCGCGCAAAGACTTCTACAACCGCTGGGTCAAGGAGGACGTGCATCGCGCGCTGTTCGCCTCGTTCGAGCAGGAGGCCCAGCAGTTGCTCGATAAGTACCTCGACGAAGTCGAGGCTTCGCTCGACCAAAAGGAAGTCGAGGACCCGATCACGGGCGAGTCCCGCGCGCCGGACGAGCGGTTCCTGCGCTCGGTCGAAGACAAGATGAAGATCTCGGAGTCCGGCAAGCAGTCGTTCCGCCAGGAAGTCGTGCGCAAGGCCATGGTCGCATTCAAGGCCGGCGAGAAATTCACGTTGGACAGCCACGCGCGGTTGCACGAAGGCATCGAGCAATACCTGTTCGAGGAACGCCGCGACGTGCTCCGGCTCGTGACGTCGGCGGCGCGGCCCGACAAGGATGCCGAGCAAAAGATCTCGGCCGTTCAAGAGCGCTTGATCGGCGAGTACGGTTATGACACGCACAGCGCCAAGGAAGCACTCAACTACGTCACGACGCTATTGTCGCGCGAGTGATCTTGGCTGGAGAGAATTAGGATGCCCGACGATCCGTCGAGCTTAATCGAGCATGAGGACGGCGAGAAACAATGGTACGACTTGTTCTCGCGCGGCGCGCGCGATTGGCTGCGGCACAACGATAAAGTCAGCGACGCGGTGCGCGCGAAGCTTCCCGAGCTCATCGCCAAAATCGACGTGCTCGGGCCCCGCGCCGCGAGCACGCTGCGCGTACCCGTGCGCTTCCTCGAGCACTACCGCTTTCGGCTGCGCAACGACGATACGACGAGCGGCGTAGGACAGGGCCAAGGTGAGCCCGGCGACGTTCTCGTCGCGCCGAGCCCCGAGCAAGGCAACGAGAAGGGCGAAGGCGGCAATAACGAGGGCGGCTACGAGTTCGTGCTGGAGCTTCGGATCGACGATATCGTCGATTGGCTCTGGGAGGAGCTCGAGCTTCCGGATCTCAAGCGCAAGGAAGGGCGCCTCCAGGACCAGGATTTCACGCGCGAGGGCTGGAATCGCCGCGGCGTGCGCTCGCGGCTCGACCGGCGGCGGTCCGTGCGCGAAGCGATCAAGCGCCGCGCGATGCACGCCGACGGCCCCGCGTTCGCCGACGACGATCTGCGCTATCGCCAGCTCGTCATGCGCAAGCAGCCGACGACGGCCGCGGTCGTGATTTTCGCGATGGACGTGTCGTCGAGCATGACGGAGGACGACCGGCGTCTCGCCAAGACGTTCTTCTTCTGGGTCGTGCAAGGCTTGCGCCGTCAGTACACGCAGATCGAGCCGGTATTCGTCGCGCATACGACCGAAGCGTGGGAGTTCACGGAGGACGAGTTCTTCCAAGTCACGGGCTCAGGCGGAACCGTCGCCTCCACGGCTTTCAAGAAGACGCTCGAAGTCATCGGGCAGCGCTTCGATCCGGGGCGTTTCAATATTTATTTGTTCTACGCCTCCGACGGCGACAATTTTCCGCACGACGCCGATGAATCGCGCGCCGCGCTCGAGAGCCTCGCCAAAGTCGCGAACTTCGAGGGTTATATCGAGGTTCGCCAGAACGGCAGCGCGGAACGACGCTCCGAGATGGGCAGCGTCTTCGACGCCTTAGAGGGCGACGGGGCGCACGTCGGGTCGTATCTGCTCACGGATGCGAACACCGTGTGGGACGCGATTCGCGCGTTCTTCACGCAACAGTCCACCGATTCACGGGCCTGAAGGTGGCCGACGCGCTACATGGCTATGTAACGCGGCTCGAAGCCCTGGCGCGCGATCAAGGGCTCGATTACTACCCCGTCCAATTCGAGCAGGTTCCGCCGAGCTTCATGATGGAGGTCGCCGTCTACGGCCTGCCCGTGCGCATGCCGCATTGGTCGTTCGGCGTGCGCTACATCTACGAGCTCATCCAGCACCGCATGGGCCACTCGCGGCTCTTCGAGGTGGTGTTTCCCGGCAATCCGGGACGCGCCTATCTCGCCCGCAACAACTCGTTGCAGGAGAACACGCTCGTCGTGGCGCACGTGCTCGGCCATGCGGATTTCGCCAAAAACAACGCGCTCTTCAAACGCAGCCAGGAGCAAGTGGGCTACCGCATCGTCGAGCAAGCGGCCGCCCATGCGCGGCAAATCGGCGCGGCCATCGAAGCGCACGGGCTCAAGCGCGTCGAGGCCGTGCTCGACGCGGCGCTCGCACTCGAGGCGCATATCGACGTGTTCAAGCCGTTTCGCAGGGAGCGCTATCCCGAGTACGCGGCCGCGCGCACGCCCGCCGCGGACGACGAGTTTCAGCAACGCTTCGGCGCTCTGCCGGGCCAGGAACAGCCGATCAGCCAGCCCACGGAGAAGCGGCGCGCCCCGATTCCCCCGGCGCCTGAGCGCGACCTCTTGTGGCTCATCGCGAACTATGCGCCGGAGCTCGAGGATTGGGAGCGAGACATTTTCATCGCCGTGCGCGAGGAATCCTTTTACTTCTATCCCGTGTTTGCGTGCCAAATCATGAACGAGGGCTGGGCGTCGTATTGGCACGCCCGGCTGCTTCGCGAGGCGGACTTCTTGCCGCACAACGAGTACCTCGACATGGTCAAGACGCATTCGGACGTGGTGCGGCCGTATGCGGCCGATCAGCAGCGCGCGCTCGCCGTCAATCCCTATCACCTGGGCTTTTCACTGTGGAATCGCATCGTCGCCGAGCACGGGCTCGAGCGCGCTTGGGCTATCCGCGCCGAGGAAGACGATTTCGGTTTCGTGCGCAACTACCTGACCGAGGACCTGGCCGAAGAGCTCCAATTGTTCCGCTATGCGGGCGAGAAGAACGGTCCGACCAAGATCGTGGAGTCCGACATCGATGCGCTGCGCGACGCGCTCGTCGCGCCGAAATACAACTTCGGTGCGCCGGCCGTCATGGCCATGCACATACAGGTCGACGGCTCGCTCGAGCTCGTCCACGAGCACGGCACCGACGGCCGGGGGCTCGATCTCACGCGCGCGGAGCACGTCCTCGATTATCTGCACCGTGTGTGGCGCCGGCCCGTGAGGCTGCAAACAATCGACGCCGACCGCGAGCCGAAAACCTTGGTGCGCGAGTCACTCGAGCTCCGCAGCTAGCATCCCTGGTAGGGAACGAGCTTCGTCTTTGTGGGAGCGAGCTTCGTCTTTGTGGGAGCGAGCTTCGCTCGCGATTCCAATATTCGCGAGCGAAGCTCGCTCCTACCCCGGAATCGAGGCCGGAGGCCGCTCCTACAGCCCAATTAGCGCGACGTGCGAGGCGAGCAGCGACTCGAGGCGCTTGGGATCGCCGCGTCCCAGGCCGCATTCCGTCCCGATGCCGTCGACGCGCGCGTGCTTGCGAGCGGCGGCGAGGCGCGCCGCGTCGCCGGCGACGTTGTCGTGATGGATCAAGCCGAGGTAGAGCTCCGCACCGCGGAGCGCAAGGGTCCTGAGCGGCGCAAAGTACGCGTCGTCGGTGCGTGCCTTCGGCACGGGCAAGTGAAAAAACGCGATCGGACGCGCGACATTGGCGGTGACGGCATTGGCGATCGCAACCAAAATCGTCGCGTCCTTCGGTTGCACGAGATGCTCGTCGAGCGGGCTCCCATAGCACAAATGAAAGCCCAACTCGACCGCCGGCGGAACCGCGTTGCCGACGGCCGTCAAGATGGCCAGCGTCTCAGCGCGAAAATCCACGGGCCCGGGCTCGTAGTATCCCTCCCAAGCGAGCACTTCTTGGCAAACATCCCATTGCAAGGCGAGCCGATGGTTCGGCACGGCCGCCGCGATCTTTTGCACTTCGCCGACGAAATGGCGCGTCAGCGACGACAAGACCGCGGGTCGATCGCTCGGCACTATGTTGTTGTACGTCGGCGCGATCGGCGTCGGCAGACACACCTGGAACTTGACGTGGGCCGGAATGACGCCCGACGTCTGCAACGCATCGAACACGCGCCACGATGCGATCGCCATCTCGGCGTAACCGGTCGCGAACGCGCTCGGCCCGAGCGGCTTGCCCT
>DATCIQ010000367.1:0-10488 GCA_036507635.1 Gammaproteobacteria bacterium | reverse complement strand
CCGTCGAGGTGCACCGACCAGGTGAAGTACGGCGACGGAGCATAGTCGTCGATCTTCTGCTCGAGCAACAGCGCATTCGTGCAGAGATACACGAATTTCTTGCGCTCGATGATGCCTTTGACGATCTGCGGCATTTCCTTGTGAATCAGCGGCTCGCCGCCCGGAATCGAAACGACGGGCGCGCCGCACTCATCGACGGCGCAGAGCGCTTCCTCGACGCTCATGCGTTTCTTCAGAATTTCGTTCGGATAGTCGATCTTGCCGCAACCGGCGCAGGCTAAGTTGCACTGAAACAGGGGCTCGAGCATCAGCACCAGCGGGTAGCGCCGATTACCCTTGAGCTTTTGCTCGAGGATATAGCGCGCGATACGGTACGTCTGGACCAGCGGAATTCCCATTCTTCTATCCTGCCTTCTCTGCGATCACGTCCAAAAAGTTGTCGCGAATGTACGCCCACTCCATCTTGAACCAGGGCGTGAAGTGATCCGGCTGCTTCGTGAGCTCCTCTTCGAGCGCCGGGACGCCCACGAATCGCCAGCTCGCGACCTCGTTGACGTTGACGTCGACGCGGCCGTCGTAGCGGCCGTAGTAGACCCAACAGTATTCGTGCTCGGCTCCCACGGCACCGTACTGTGCATGGTACTTGAACTTGTACAGGTAGTGCAGCGGGCACTCGAACCCGAGCTCCTGCTCGAGGCGCCGCGACACGGCATGCTCCATCGACTCCCCGCGCCTCGGGTGCGAGCAGCACGTATTCGACCAATAGTTCGGCCACAGCGGCTTGTCGGAGCTCCGCTGCTGCAAGAGCAATTCTTCCGCGCCGTTGAAAATGAAGATCGAGAAAGCGCGATGGAGAATGCCGTTCCCGGCGTGGCACTCGCGCTTGGTGCGAGCGCCGATCTCGCGGTCGAGCTCGTCGACCAAGATGAGCTCCTCGTTCGCATTCGAGACGACGTCTTTACGCGCCATCGAGCTTCGCCCCCAGACTCACGGGCACGGCCTGAAAACCGGCCGCGCGAATGGCGTTGACGACCGATGACGTATCGCCTTCGCAGATCGCGATGATCGAGCCGCCTCCGCCGCCGCCCGTGAGCTTCGCTCCGAGCGCGCCGTTCTCGCGCGAGATATCCACAAGCTTCTCGAGCTCGGGCGTCGATACCTGCAGCGCGTTGAGCATCCCGTGGCAGATGTTCATGAGCTCGCCCAAGAGCTTGAGATCGTTGTCTTGAATCGCCTGCACGCCGCGCAATGTCAGCGCATCGATCTGATCGAAAATCCGCTCGTAGAGCTTTTGATCTTTCTGCCAGGCCTCGCGGACACGGCCCACGGTCTTCGCCGTGAGCCCTTCGTAACCCGTGATGCCGATGACGGCCGGGATCGGCGTCCGAATATTCAACGGCTCCATGAGCGGCTTGTCGCCCGCGCGAAATACGAGCGCGCGGCCGTAACAGGCAAGTGTGTTGTCGAGACCGCTCGGGCTGCCGTGCGCAACTTTCTCGGACTCGAAGGCAAAGGCGTTGACCTCCTCGTCGGTCAGGCCCAATTTGAAGTGCTTATCGAGCGCCCGCACGATCGCGACCGCCATGGCGGCGGAGCCGCCGAGGCCCATGCTGCGCGGAATCTCGGGAAACACCTCGATACGCATGCTGCGTCCGCTCAATCCCATCTTGTCGAGCACGACGCCCGCGGGCCGCTCGAACGAGCGCCGGTCGTGCGGATTCGCAGCAAGCTGATACTCGACGCCCCAGCGGGGAATGATGAGGTGGATGCCCTCGTCGCAATCCTCGACGAGCGCCTTGATCGCCATCGGCACCGGCGCCGCGATCGCATGCCGGCCGTAAACGACCGCATGCTCACCGAGTATCACGACCTTGCCGAAGCCGACGCCCATTGCGGCTTCCTTGCTCGTGCGCATGCGCGAGCTGCTCGTCCGTGGCCGATCCTCGCCGATCTCGTTGATGATCTCCTGCGCCTTCCAGATTTTGATGACACCGCTCTGGATCAAGCGATCCAGCACCTCATCGAAAATTTCCGGCGACGCGCCCGCCGCGGTCACGACACTGCGCGCATGCAGCGTCATATGCCCCTTCTGAATGCCCTCGGTCGCGAGCGCGCGAATCGCGGCAAAGTTCTGGGCCAAGCCGACCGAAGCCATGACTTGGGCGAGCTCGGTCGCCGACTCGACGCCGAGCAGCCGCAGGTTCAACGCCACCGTCGGGTTCGACTCGAGCGGCGCACCGACGATGCCGACCTTGATCGGAATCTCGATGGAGCCACAAAGGTTGCCCTGCTCGTCCGCCGACCAGGTCGTCAGCGACGAATAACGGCCGCCGCGAGCCGCGTAAGCGTGGGCCCCGGCTTCGAGCGCGCGCCAGTCGTTGCCGGTAGCGATGGCGATCGGGTCGACGCCGTTCATGATGCCTTTGTTATGGGTCGCCGCGCGATACGGGTCGACGGTCGCGAAGTCCGCGGCAACGATGATGCCGTCGCGCGCCTGCTCGCCCGTATAGCCGCGGCCGCCGAGCTTGTCGACGGGTATTTTGCAGTGCGCCCGCGCGAGCGACCGATCCGTCAGATTCGACAAGATGCGCAAGAACACTTCGCCGCCCGTGATCGACTCGATGAGCGGTGCCACACCCTCGCACATGCCGTTGACGAGGTTGGCGCCCATGGCATCGCGCGTGTCGACGAGCAAGTGCACGACGAGCATCGGCTTGCCGCTCGACGGCAGCGGATGCACGTGGAGCTCGATGTCGCGAGCGCCGCCGCCGCGCGCGACCATATTCGGATGGAAGCTGTTGGCGAGGTTGATGATGTCGCGCCGGTGCTTGCGCAGCTCCCGTTTAGCGGACTCGATGTCGCCCAAGTTTACGATCTGGATTTGGCCGATCAGCACCGGGTCCGTGGCTTCGGCCCGAAACCCGCCGCACGATCTCACGAGCTTGCACGCCGAGCCAAGCGCGGCGACGACGGAAGGCTCCTCGACGACCATCGGCACGACATATTGCTTATCGTTGACGACCAGGTTCATGCCCAACCCGAGCGGCAGCCCCATGACGCCGACGACGTTCTCGATCATCTTGTCGGCGGCCGAGAGATCGAGCGTATGTTGTCCCGAAGCGAGCGCACGAAAATCGCTGGCATTGAGCAGACCGCGCTCGTGCACCGTGCGCACGCGCTCCTCGACGCTGAGCTTGTAAAACTCAGGAATTCTCGATCGATCCTGACTCACTCGCTTGGCTCCTCGACGACCAGCCCCTGCCGATCCATCGTCAATTCGACGACCTGAAACCCCAAATCGGCAACCCGGGCCTTGAATGCCGCCAAATCTTCGGGTTGCGATGACAGCGCGAGCCCCAAATCGCCGCCGCCCGCGCCGCTGATTTTGTAAACCACCCCGAGCTTGCGGGCTTCGAGCCCGATCAGGCGATGCTCGGCGGTCACGAGATCCACCCCCATGGCTCGACCCAGTGCCTCGAGCCCTTTGCCGTACTCGGCCACCGCGGCCAAGAAACCCGCGGCATCCCCATCGCTCGCCGCCCGACAGCCCGCTTGCGCCACGCCCTTGAGCGTGCGCGTAAGAGAGCTTGAAGCCGGATCCCCCTTAAGCCATGCCTCGTAACGAGCGATGAGGCCGGGCGTGGATGCGGAGCTGCCGGCAAAAATACCCGCGAATCCTACACCGTTCGGCATCCGGACTGAACCAATTTGGGGCGCCCGCTCGGAGTCGATTGCATAGCGAACCATGCCGCCTGTGAACGATGCTGCGACGTCGATACCACTTCCGGCGCCTTTCTGGAGCTCACGATGAAGCGCGATGAGGCCCGCCGCCGTCGGGCCCGGCACGGGGACGCCATGGGCCCGGCAATACGCCGCCCAGGCGCCTGCCCAGGCGCAAAGCGCCGCCGCGCTCGAGCCGAGGCCGAGCTTCAACCCGCCGTGAAAGAACGCGCCGGAATCGAGCGCGCCGCGCCAGGGCGGCGGCGCCGCCCGAACGGCCGCGCAAGCTCGATCGATGAGCTCGACGCCGGTCGGCGCTCCGGCCGCCGTGCTCGCGCGCTCGACCTGCGCGAGCCGGGTTTCCACGTGCACGCGGCCGTCACCGCTCGCCTCGAGACTCGCGCGCGCGTAGCGCGCGACGGCCATGACCAACGCGGGCGCCCCGGAGAGCACGATGTATTCTCCGAGGATTACAACCTTGCCCGGCGCGCGCGCGCGAACGATCACGTCAGGTCAGCTCCACGCCGGCGCCCAGGCCCGTCGCGAGCACGTCGAGAACGCCCGGCACTTGCTCGAGCTCGGCCAGCACGGCCGCGCGCGCCTCCGGCCGACAGACCGCTTTGACTTGAGGGCCTGCGTCGATCGTGAAGAACACGGGCACGCCGCGCGCCCGCAACGCGCGGATGCGGTGCACGCAATCGAGCGTCGCACCGTTCCAGTAGAGCAGCGCAGGTCGCGCGGACATCGCTGCCGCATGCATTTTGAGACAGCTCGCTTCGGCGACGTCCGCGAGCGCCATGAAATCGCGGCTTGCGATCGCGGCCTTGGCCGCCGCGATATCTGCCGCGTGAGTCTCGACCCACGCCGGGTAGTAGGCCGACGATTGCGCCGAGCGCGTCATACCCCGCCTCGAGCTCACGGACTTCTCGCCGGCGGCCGTGATCGCGACCACGACCTCGAGCGGCCACTCCTCGGCCGCGAGCAACGGCTCCGCGAAGCTGTCGCTGCCGTCGGCGCGCGTCGCGACGTGCATTTCCACGTATCCGCCGAAAATCGAGCGCGCCGCCGATCCCGAGCCGCGGCGCGCGACGATGCTCAACGTTCGCGGCGGCAACCGCAATTCGAGCGCCGCGGCCCCCGCGGTCACGAGCGCGGCGAATCCCGACGCCGACGACGCAAGACCCGCGCCCGTCGGAAAATTGTTGCGGCTCTCGACGCGCGCGCGTGTCGTGACGCCTGCCATATCGCGCAGAATGTCGAGGCATGCCGATACGCGCTCGAGCTGCTCGGGGCGCCGCTGGCCGTCGAGCGTGAAATCGTCGGCCGCGCAGGCGGGATCGAACACGACGCTCGTGTCCGACCACAGCGCCTCGAGCGTGATCGAGATCGAGCCGACCGCCGGTAGATTGAGCTTGTCGTCGGCCTTGCCCCAATACTTGACGAGGGCGATGTTGGCTCGCGCGCGCGCGCCGGCTTTCATGAGCGCGGGCCCACGTACCCGTGGCGCCGGAACCACGCGAGCGCATCGACGATCGCCTGCTCGGGCGGCCGCCACGTGTAGCCGAGCTCTAGTTCCGCCTTGCCGCTCGAGAAATACATGTGCTTCTTGGACATGCGCACGCCGTCGAGCGTGACGCGCGGTTCCTTGGCCGTTAGGCGTGCGATTATCTCGGAGATCACCGCCAGCGGATACACGGCCGCGCGCGGCAGGCGAATGCGCGGCGCGGAGCGGCCGCTGTGCTTCGCGACGAGCCCGAGAATCTCCTTAAGCGTCATGTCCGCGCCGCCGAGGATGTAGCGCTCCCCGGGGCGGCCGCGCTCGAGCGCGAGGACATGGCCGCGCGCCACGTCGTCGACGTGCACGAGATTGAGTCCCGTATCGACGAAGGCCGGCATGCGCCCTCGGGCCGCGTCGACGATGATGCGTCCCGTCGGCGTCGGTCTGACATCGCCGGGACCGATTGGCGTCGACGGGTTGACGATGACGACCGCAAGCTCGAGCTCCGCGGCGCGCTTTCTGAGCGCTTCCTCCGCGAGAAATTTGGAGCGCTTGTATGGGCCGACCATGTCGTCGATCGATACGGGCGAGCTCTCGTCGGCGGGCGTCCGATCGCGATGAATCCCGAGCACGGCTACGCTCGACGTGTACACCATGCGCTCGATGCCTTGCTCGGCCGCGCATTCGAGCACGTTCAGCGAGCCTACGACATTCGCCGCGTACATGGGTTGCGCATCCGGAACCCAGAGCCGATAGTCAGCGGCCGCGTGCAGCGCGAAGCGGCAATTGCGGAGCGCCGTCCGCAGCGAGGCGCGGTCCGTGATGTCGCCCGTGACGATCTCTATCTCCAAGCCGGCGAGATTCCTGCGGTCGCTGTCGCGACGCACGAGCGCACGCACCTCTCTGCCGTCAACGAGCAGCGCGCGGACGATCGCGGCGCCGACGAAGCCGCTCGCACCGGTCACGAGATAGGTCACGATCCGCCTCTCGGGCGCAGCATCGCGGGCAGGAGCAGCAAGGTCGCAAGCAGCGTGATCGTCATGCCGAGCGTCAACACTTGGCCCATGCTCGCCATGCCTACGTGCGGCGAGAACGCGAGCGTGCCGAAGCTCGCGATCGTCGTGAAGGCGCACGCGACCACGGCGCGCGACGTGCTCGTGGCCAACGGGTCGCCGTGTGCGGGCGGTTCCGTGCGCATGCGATGCACGAGATGAATGCCGTTGTCGACACCGATGCCGACGAGCAACGGCAGCGTAATGATGTTCGCGAAGTTGAACGGGATGCCTAACCATACCGTGGCCGCCGCCGTGACGGTGGATGCGAACACGATCGGCACGAGCACAAGCACGACGTCGCCGAGCCTGCGCAAGAACAACGCGAGCAACGCCACGACCATAACGAGCGCGTAGGCGAACGCGAGCTGGAACGAGCGCACCACGGTCGCGGAGGCCTCCTGGTAGACGACCGGGAGACCGGTTGCCGTCGCGACGACGGAGCGCACGCTCGCGACGAACCGCTTCGCAGCTTCGTTGTCGTTGACGTTCTCGGCGGGAGATATCTCGACGAGCTCTTGCCCGCGGTCGTTGACGTACCGAGCCACCAAGTCCGGCGGCAGATCGGCGCGCGTAAAGGGGCGGGCGCTCATGCCCGCGGCGAGGCGCCGTAACGCGCGCGCGAGACCCGCGGTGAAATCTGCGTCGAGCGCGCGCAGGCGCGCGTCTGCGGTCGGCTCGTCGAGGCCGTCGAGACGCTCGAGAAACGTCGCAAGCGTCGCGAGCAACGCGCTCTCGCTGGTTGCGCTGGAATCACGAGACGTCAAGGCCGCCTGCAACGCCACGAGCTCGCTCAGCAGCATCGCCGCGTCGAACGGGGCCGGGTCGAGCTTCGCAAAGTTCGGGCCCATTACGAGCTCGATGTCCTCGAGCAAGAGCTGCTTCTCGGCTTGGTCGTCCGGTACCAGCGCATCGACCGTGACGACGCGCCGCACCTCGGGAAGCCTGCCGAGCTCGCGGGCCCATCGCTCGGCAGTCCGCTGGTCGTCCGCGAGCGCAACGAGGTCGAGCAACGGCGCCTCGCCGTCGGCGGCGAGATCCTGAATCGCTTGCACCGATTCCGAATCCGGATCGCGCAACTCAATCGGATTGCTGTTGAAGGCGACGCGCGGCAGCGCCGTGAGGCCGATGGCGCCGATCGCGATGGCCGCCGGGAGGACCACGCGCGGATGGCGCAGCCACTTGAGCCACGCCGGGGCGCCATGAAATGCGGCAGCGTTTAGCGCGTCGAAGCGCGCGGGGATCACGCTCACGAGGGCCGGCAGCAGCGTGACGGCGACGACAAGGCTGATCAATATGCCCGTGCCCGTGATGAGACCCAACTCGGACACGCCTTCGAACGCTGTCGGGATGAACGCATAGAAGCCGACCGACGTGGTCGCCGCGCAGATCAGGAGCGACGTGCCGACGCCGCGCGAGGTCTCGATGATAGCGGCGCGCACATCGCTGCCGAGCGCACGCACCTCCCGGAAACGCAAGAATAGGTGCAGGACGAAATCGACGCCGAGCCCGAGATAAAGGACGGCGAACGCGATGGAAAGCAAGTTGAGGTGCTCGACTGCGAGCGCCGCGAACGCCGCGGTGTAGACGAGGCCGACGAGCAACGTCACGAGCGAGATTCCGATCTCGACCGGCGAGCGCAGCGCCCATAGCAGCACCAACGTCACGAGCGCGAAAGAAGACACGGCCGTCCAAGTTGCGCCGCTCGCCATACTGGTGAGCTCGTCGTGCTCCAGCGCGATCGTGCCCGTGAGCCGTACGCGCACCTCGACGTCTTGTGCCGATCGCAGCTCGGCCGCAATCTCGCGAATACGTTCGAGCGCATCCCGCGCCGGTTGCATCAAATTGAAATCGAGCGCGGGCTGGACGAGCACCAGCGCGCGCGTCGAGCCGCCCGCCGTGCCGGCGATGAGCTCGGACCAAGCGAACGCGCGACGCTCGCCGCCGGATGCGGCCACGAGCGTGCGCTCGAGCTCGGCATACAACGCATCCAGCGCCGCCTCGTCGCGCGCAGCGTCTGCCGTCGCCTCGACCGTGGTGCGTACGACGGATAGGACGCCCGCGCCGTTGAACTGATCGCTCAACAGCCCGAGCAAGGGCTGTGCGGCAGCCAGCCGGTCGCCGAGGTCTTCGATTTCCGCCGTCGAGAGATAGAGCAAGCCGTTCCGCTCGAAGAACTCGCCTTCCCCGGCGAGGAATACTGAGTGAAAACGTTCGGGCTCGCGCCGCAGCGCAGCGACGAGATCGGCCGCGAAGGCCGAGGCGACATCCGCGCTCGCTGCGTCTACGACGATGACAACGTTGCGATCGCGGACCGCGAAGCTCTCGCGATAGGCGATGAAATCACGCCGCCATGGGAGCTCCGCCGAGATCATATCGGCCGTGTCCGTGTTGACTCCGAGGTGCCCGCGCACAAACGCGACGCTGACGACGGCCAGGGCGAGAAACACGAGGATCACGATTTTCGGAAAGCGTATGACCTGGCGGACCCAGGACGCGACGGCGTTGTCCATCCAGTGGCTGCCGGGAATCATCGACGGTCAGCTTCGATGCGCTCGCGCCGCGACATGCGAGACGCAGAATCCGCTCGGCAGCAGAGAGCGCGCGACCGCTTCGAGCGTACGACGCGCGACGCGGTAGCGGCTCGCGAGCTTGAGCAGCGCCGGCCACTCGGCCGGTGCGACGGCCGCGCCGAGGAACGGCAGGACGCGACGATTGCCGGACGCATCGATCCATTTGGCGACGTCCGCGGGCAGCGCGTCTGCGCTTGTATCTGCGACGACCCGCACCGCCGCGAACGGGACCCCGGCCTCGGCCGCAACGGCCGCGACGGCCGCCGACTCCATATCCACGGCGATGGCGCTCAAGGACTGTGCCATCGCGCGCTTGTCGCGCGGCGACGCGACCACCTCGGCGGCGGTCACGAGCGGACCCGTGTGGAGCACGAAACTCGCCCCGAGCAGGGCCGTGAGCGCCGCATGCCAGCGCGGCTCGGCGTGCCATTCGCCGCCCGCGGGCACCAACCCGCGTTCAGGCAACACGACGTCGCCCGGAGAAAGGTTCGTGACGAGCCCACCGGCGAGGCCCCAGGCCAGGAGCGCGTCGGCGCCCGCCGCAACCGCGGCGCGGGCGGTAGCTTCGGCACGCTCTGCGCCGGGACCGCTTTGGTGAAACGTGATTTCCGCCGCGCCGGGATGCGTCTTGTCGAGACCGGCGCGCTCGACAGACAACGCTGCGACGACGCTGATGCGCGTGGCGCGACGGCTGCCCATAGCGCGCCCGGTCTCGGCCGCCATCACGAAACCTCGTTCGCGGCTCCGTAACCTTGTCGCTGCTGCCACACATTCGAGCTTGCGAGCGGCAAGCCGTCGGCGGCGCGATCGAAAATCAATCGCAACGCGCGATTGCTCATGAGCGTCAGATTCGTCGTGACGACGGTCGCTTTGACCGTGCGGCGCGACACTTTGACCTCCGCGCCGGAAGTGAACGCGGGATTGCGATGAATTTTCCTGAGCGTCATGACCGCGAGGCCAATCGCCCAAAAGCAGAACTTGCGAATTCCGGTCTCGCGCTTCGGGATCATGCAGGTATATTCCATTGCGTTGCGCAGGTGCGCATGCGCGACGCCCACGAGCTCCCTCAAGCCGGTCGCAAACGTCTCCGACAAGTGATGCTCGTCGAGACGCTCCAGCGGAAACTCCCCGCCGTTGAAAACCGAGCGCGGCAACCAGCATGTCTCGGCTTCGCGATCGTCCCAGATGTCTTTCAGGATGTTCGTCATCTGCAACCCTTGGCCGAAAGACACGGCGAGTCGCAGGAGACGATCTTTCTCTGCGCCGAGCTCGGGGCAATGCAGGCAGAAAAGCTCGGTGAGCATCTCGCCGACGACGCCGGCGACGTAATAGCAGTAGGCGCCCATTTCGTCGAGGTCGCGGAGCCCGTTGAGGCTCTTGTTGCGTTGGAACTCCGGCATTCCCGCGCACATGATTCGGACGCAACGCGTCAGGGCCGCGCGCTCATCGGCGGAAAAGCCATGCATGACGCGAATCACCTTGGCGGCATTGGCGACGAGCTCGCGCTCGTCCGCGAGCGTTCGACTCGAGAGCAGAGGGAGGAGCTCCGCCGCGAATGGCTCGGGCGCCTCCGTGCCCTCGACGACGGCAACGAAGCGCCGGTGATAGGCGGACTTTTCGGCGTTGGCAAGCCCGACGTCGTCCT
>DATCIQ010000366.1:0-4964 GCA_036507635.1 Gammaproteobacteria bacterium | reverse complement strand
GGCACGCAAATCACGGATTTCGTCATCGCGCAGGGCGTGGAGCAAATGTGCGGCTGGCGCGCGCGCAAACTGGACCTCGGTTTGCGCATCAACGTTTCGGCTTCCCTGATCACCGACATCGATTTCCCGGACCGCTTGAGTGCCGTGCTCGCGGCCAATCAAATCGATGCGAATTCGCTGACGCTCGAGATCACCGAAGTAGGAACGCTCGATCAGGAAGCCGATACGCTCGATATCCTCACGCGCTTGCGCCTCAAGGGCGTTCATCTCGCGATCGACGACTTCGGTATCGGCTATTCGTCGCTGACGCAGCTCGTCCGTATGCCGTTCAACGAGATGAAGATCGACAAGTCGCTGGTGATGCGCATTCCGACCGCGAACGAGGCCCGCATTACCGTGGAGGCGCTCGTCGGGCTGGCCCACAAGCTCAAGTTGTCGGTTTGCGCGGAGGGAGTGGAGACGCAGGAGACGATGGATTTTCTCGATAGGATCGCCTGCGACGCGGCGCAAGGGTTCTTGATCAGCCCACCGGTCGAGGGCCGCAAAGTCCCCGAGATCGTGCGCCGGTGGAACAACCGCTCGAGCAACTCGCAGCGTACGCCCCGATTCTCCGCGGATAGCGTGTAGTGCCTCCGATGAGCCGGTCGCGCTCTGCCGAGGGCAAGTTCCGTATAGCCCTGATCGCGCCGTCTCCGGACGCGGCGCTCGCGGAGCTCTTGAAGAGCGGCGGGCTCGAGACGTTCGAGTTCTTGCCGGGCGTTTTCCCGGCCGCCACAGGCGCGCACGCCAAGCTCGAAACCGATGCCGTCCTTCTGGTGATCGACGCCGTGTTACTCCGCATCGCGAGAGACTGCTCTGCCGAATCCAAGCAAGCGATCGCGGCCATCAAGCGTATGCATCCCGAGCTCCCGATCGTGGTCCTCGCGCCGACGATGGAGGCATACTTCGATCTGGCCGAAGCGGGAGCCCATACGTCGGGCTACGTGCTCGCGTCGGGTCTCACGGCCGAAGTCTTGAGCCGCAGCCTGTCTCTCGCGATCGAGCGCGCCGGCACGGACGGGCTGCGCGCGTCCGAGGAACGCTATAAGCGGTTCTACGAAAACTCGGCCGCAGCCCTGTACGAGCTCGACCTCGAGGGCAACTTGATTTCCACCAATCCGGCAATGGTCGCGCTGTTCGGCTATTCGAGCGAGGCCGATTTAATCAAGGGATTCTCGCGTCACGCGCACTTTCTGGATTCGAATCGCCAGAAGGAGTGGCTCGATCTTCTGCGACGGGACAAAGAGCTCGTCAATTACCGCAAATCCGTACTGACGCGCGAGGGCCGTGCGCTCGAGCTGCTCGATACCACCCGCCTCGTCCACGACGGGGCCGGAAAGCCGGTAGGCTACCAAGGCAGTCTCACGGATTTCACCGAGGTGCACGAGCTCAGCGAACGCCTGGCGTTCGAGACCAATCACGACTCGTTGACCTCCCTGCCGAACCGGCGCGCATTCGAGTACCAGTTGCAGCAGGCCATCGACGAATCGAACACCAACGGCTCCGTGCATGCCCTCTGCTACTTGGATCTCGATCAGTTCAAGATCGTCAACGATACCTTCGGTCATGCGGCAGGCGACGAGCTGCTCAAGAACCTCAGTGAGGTGCTGGCGTCGCGAATCTCGAATTTCGACACCCTCGCACGCGTCGGCGGCGACGAGTTTGGGTTGCTGCTGCGTAACCGGGCCATGGACGACAGTGCTGTCATTGCGAACAATCTGCTCGAAGCCATCCGCGGTTTTAGGTTGCGTTGGGGAGATCGCGACATCGACGTCGGGGCGAGCATCGGCGTCGTGCCTGTCGACGAGAACACGGCATCGCTCAGCGATCTGCTCTGCGCCGCGGACACCGCCTGCTCCGCGGCGAAGGAAAAGGGCCGCAACCGCGTGCACGTGCAGGAGCCCGACGACAAGACCGTCAACCGCCGCATCTCGGAAATGCGGCTGGTCGTCGAGGCCAAGCACGCGCTCCAGGAAGACCGTATGCGGCTGTACCACCAGCCGATCCGCGCGCTGCCGCTCAACGCCGAGGATCAGATTCGCTTCGAAATACTCATCCGGATGCTGGCTTGGGACGGAAAGATCGTATCTCCCGGGCTTTTCCTGCCCGCCATCGAGAAATACAACTTGAGCAAAACCGTCGATTGCTGGGTCGTCGAACGGTTCCTCGCGTGGATGGCCGAGTCGCCGAAAGCAGTTGCCAAGCTCGCCTACGGCAGCATCAATATATCCGGCATGTCGCTCGGCGACCCGGACTTCCTGACGCAAATTTGTGCGCGACTCGATGCGCACGAAATATCGGGCGACAAGATCTGCTTCGAAATCACCGAGACCGCGGCCATTCAAAATCTCACGGCCGCACAGAATTTCATCGCAACTCTCAAGACGCGCGGCTGCCGATTTGCACTCGACGATTTCGGCAGTGGGACGTCGTCGTTCGGCTATCTCAAGAATCTGCCTGTCGATACGGTCAAGATCGACGGCATGTTCGTGCGGACGCTGCGTCAGAATCAGACGGACCGCGTAATCGTCAAGTCGATCAACGACGTCGCCCACAGCATGGGCCTCTCGACGACGGCCGAGTTCGTCGAGGATGCCGACACGCTCACCATCGTGACGGAGCTCGGCATCGATTTCGCTCAAGGTTACGCGGTCGGAATGCCGCAACCGCTGCCCTTGCGCGACGTCCCAGGCGGCGCCTCAGTCAAACAGGCATCCGCGCGCTAGCTGTTCCGTCGCCGTCCGCTCGCCTCTGGTGTTGCCCGTCACGTCGGCTTGCCGTTCCGAGACAACCTCTATATATTGGGCCTACCTTCTTCGAGCAACGCTATATATAGCGTTGCTGCGAGGGGAACCCGGTGAGAATCCGGGGCTGTCGCGCAACGGTATGCAGAGCATGTGCCCTGCGAGCCCGAAGACCTCGCGAAGGCTTGAGGCTGGAATCCTCGCGTCAAGGATTGCTGGCGGTCGGGCCGTCTCGCCGTTCCCGCACCTCCATCGCCTTCGCGTCGATTCCGCCACCGAAGATCTCGACGCACCTTGGGGGAACGCCATGGAGACTGCCGGCCATCACACTGCAACGAGAACGTTGAGCTTAAGTCCCGCCGTCACCGCGAGCGCGCAGGCCGCGCCGGTGTTCCACGTGGTGAGGCGCAACGGCGCCGTCACGCATTTCGACGCGAGCAAGATAAGCGTCGCCGTCACGAAGGCGTTTCTCGCGGTCGAGGGCGGGCCTGCGGCCGCCTCGCGGCGCGTGCACGCTCAAGTCGAGCAACTGACGGCGCAGGTCGTCACCGCCGTCACGCGCCGCTTGAGCGACGGCGGCACCGTACACATCGAGGACATTCAGGATCAAGTCGAGCTCGCGCTCATGCGCGCCGGCGAGCACAAGGTCGCGCGCGCCTACATTCTCTATCGCGAGGAGCGTGCGCGCGAGCGAGCGGAGCGACGTCCCAGCGAACAGCTACCTGCGGGCCGCATCAACGTGCGACTCGCCGACGACCGCCTCGTGCCGCTCGACGTCGAGCGCATCGAGCTCGTCGTCCGCGAGGCGTGTGAAGGCATCGCCGACGTCGCGGTCGAGCCCGTCGTCACGGAAGCGCAACGCAGCCTCTATGACGGCGTCGCGGAAGCACAGGTCGGCCAGGCGCTCGTCATGAGCGCCCGGCCGCTCATCGAGACGGAGCCCAATTACACCTACGTAACGGCGCGCTTGCTGCTCGACATCGCGCGGCGCGAAGCGTTGAGCTACGTCGCCGGTCGGCGGGCCGAGGCGACCCACGCCGAGATGCGCCGCCGTTACGGCGAGTATTTCCCCGCCTTCGTCGCCGCGGGCGTCGAGCAAAACTTACTCGACCCACGCCTGCTCGAGTTCGACGTCGAGCGTTTGAGCGCGGCGCTCGACGCGGACCGCGATCTCAAATTCACATATCTCGGCCTACAGACGCTTTACGACCGCTATTTGCTACAGCGCGACGGTCAACGATTCGAGCTGCCGCAGGCGTTCTTCATGCGCGTCGCGATGGGCCTGGCGCTCAACGAGGTCGAGCGCGACGCGCGCGCCATCGAGTTCTACGAGCTCTTGAGCTCCTTCGATTTCATGAGCTCGACGCCGACGCTGTTCAACTCCGGGACGTGCCGCCCGCAGCTCTCGAGCTGCTATTTGACGACCGTGCCCGACGACCTCGAGGGGATCTACAGCGCCGTGCGCGACAACGCGCTGCTCTCGAAATACGCGGGCGGATTGGGCAACGATTGGACGCGCGTGCGTGCCCTCGGGGCCCACATCAACGGCACGAACGGCAAGTCGCAGGGGGTCGTGCCGTTTCTCAAGGTCGCGAACGACACGGCCGTCGCCGTGAATCAGGGCGGTAAGCGCAAAGGCGCCGTATGCGCGTACCTCGAGACTTGGCATCTCGACATCGAGGAATTCCTCGATCTGCGCAAGAACACCGGCGACGACCGCCGCCGCACGCACGATATGAACACGGCCCATTGGATCCCCGATCTATTCATGGAGCGCGTCGAGGCGGACGGCGAGTGGACGCTGTTCTCGCCGGACGAAGTGCCGGATTTGCACGACGCCTATGGAGCCGCGTTCAAGGTAGCTTACGAGCGGCACGAGGCGCGCGCCAAGAGAGGCGAGATCAAGCGGTTCAAAACCTTGAGCGCCCTGCAACTCTGGCGCCGCATGCTCTCGATGCTCTACGAGACCGGGCATCCGTGGATCACGTTCAAGGACCCTTGCAATCTGCGCTCGCCGCAGCAGCATGCGGGCGTCGTGCACAGCTCGAACCTGTGCACCGAAATCACGCTCAATACCTCGGACGAGGAAATTGCCGTGTGCAATTTGGGCTCCGTGAACCTCGCAGCGCACGTCGACGAGCGCGGTCTCGACACGGCGCGACTCGAGCGTACCGTGCGTAC
>DATCIQ010000365.1:0-2035 GCA_036507635.1 Gammaproteobacteria bacterium | reverse complement strand
CAAAAAATCGCGAGCGAAGCTCGCTCCTACCTATTCGCGAGCGAAGCTCGCTCCTACCTACTACCTACCGTAGCGGAAACCGAGGTTCAGCGATCGGGGTCGGCCGATCTCGACGAAGCCGCTCGCCGTGCTGCGGACGATGTACTCTTCGTCGAGCAGGTTTTCGATCGATGCGAACACCTGCCAGGTATCGCTGAGCGCGCGCGTGAACGCGGCGTCGACGAGGAAAAACGATTCGACGTCCAGCGTGTTCAAGTCATCCTCGTAGCGCTTGCCGACGTAGCGGCCCTGAATGGCCGTGTCGAACAGCACTGGATTCGAGTGAGCAAGCTTCACGGTCAGAGAGTTTTTCGGCGCCTGGCGAACCTGATTGCCCGCGATCTGCGGGTTGCCCGGCGCCTTGCTGA
This sequence comes from Gammaproteobacteria bacterium, assembly GCA_036507635.1. Lineage (GTDB taxonomy): Bacteria > Pseudomonadota > Gammaproteobacteria > Steroidobacterales > Rariloculaceae > DATBLZ01. Next base: position 1,628 of record DATCIQ010000365.1, on the reverse strand, counting down.
CCTCGGCACGGTTGTAAAGATAACTCGCGGACAACGTCCATGCCGCGTGCAAACGATAATCGAACGAGAGCTCGAGGCCCCTCGATTCGATCTCGCCGACATTGGCGAGCTCCTGACAGGTCGACCCGGCCGGCACGAGGCCGCAGGGCACGATGACCTCGCCCGCGGCCCCGGCGACGCCGCGCGTAATGTTTTGAATCATGTCGTTCACGGTATTGCTGAACAGCGTCGCCTCGAGGCGCAGCTCGTCGGAGAACCGAACGTCCACGCCGCCCTCGACGCCGGTCAGGCGTTCCGGCGCAAGGCGAGGGTTGTTCACGAGCACGACGCCGCCGCGCGTCGAGCCCGACCGATACGATTCACGCAACGTGGCCGCGCGAAAGCCCCGATACGCCGCGGCGCGCACTGCGACACGGTCCGTGGCCTGATGGCGCGCGCCGAAGCTCGGATTGAATACGCGTTCCGAATTACGCTCGTAAGCTTGTTGACCGACGATCGCGCCGGTCGGGAGATCAGTCTCGACGATCGATCCTTCGTTCGCGACGGTATCGAGGCGCGCCGACGCGACGATCTCCCAATCGCCCCCGATGTCCCAGACGTCTTGAAAGAACGTGCCGGCCATCTCCTGCTTGCCCTCGGTCTCCCCATAACGCGTCGGCGTGCCCGCCACCATGCGGCTGAGCTCGTCGATCTCGACCTCGGCCCACCGGTAATCGACGCCGGCCATCAAGTCGTGGCGGTCGGCGAACCTGCGCGACCAGACCAGGCTCGCGCCGGTCGCGGTGGAAGGTTGCACGCGGGTATTCACGAGGGACTCCACGCTCCTGTCCGTGGAGATCGAAGTGCTGAGATCGTCCGAATCGGTGGAATCGAAAAAGACGTTGGCTCGCCAAGTGCCGCCCGCGGCGGTGCCGAAATTCGCGCCTGCATTGAGTGCCCGGACCTCGGCGTCAGTGTCGTCGAGCAGCGTTCCGCCGCCGCGCGTCTCGTCGAACCAACTCGCGTCGACATAAACGCTCGCGGTATCGGAAAAGGCGTACGTCGCCCGGCCCGAAACGATGGCGAACTCCTTGCTGACGTTCTCGTCGACGGCGCCGCTGAGCTCATCGGGGACGATCGCGTAGCCCTCCGTGTCGTAGTAGCTCGCTTCGAGCGAGAAGGACGAGTCACCGATCACGTCGCCGGCTGCGATACCCATATCGATCGTGCTCGGATCACTTGCCGTGACGGTGGTATCGAAACGGCCGGCGCGGGGTTGCTCGGTCAGGATGTTGATGACGCCCCCCATGGCCAGGTTGCCCCACAACGGCGAGCCGCCGCCGTGAACGACCTCGATTCGGTCGATGCGGTACTTCGGTATGCGCGCCCAATACACCTCGGACGTGTACGGGTTGTGCAGCGGGACGCCATTCATCATGACGAGCGTGCGGCTGGCCGCGCTGCCGCCGAGGCCGCGCAGCGATACCGTCTGCGTCGTGCGCGAAGTCGCGACGCTGTCGGAGTGTCGCAGAAGGTTGAAGCCCGGTACTTGGCGCAGAAGACCGTCGACCGTTTGGGACGGCGAGCTCCGAATGTCCTCTTGCGTGAGGATCGATACGTTCGCCGGAACCCGGCTCACGGACAATGCG
>DATCIQ010000364.1:0-4794 GCA_036507635.1 Gammaproteobacteria bacterium | reverse complement strand
CGATCTTCTGAAGGTCGCGAGCGAAGCTCGCTCCTACAAGACAAGAGACGTCGTTCCCACACGCTCAGCGAAGGGGCCTTGAGATGTCCGCTCAATCACAACACGAGGATTTTGCCGGTAACCGCTTTACGCGGCGCCAAGTCCTGACGGCCGCCGCCGCGGCCGGCACGACACTGGCCGCGTCGCGCGCCGCCGCGCAGCTCGGCGTTTCGCGTGACTTGCCGAACGTGTCGCCGGCGCCCTACAAGCGCATCGCCGCCGAGGAAGCCTGGGGGCCGATCGAGATGTTCCGCGAGTGGAAGCGCGTGCTCGACTCGAACCCCGCCGACGAGCCCGGATTCATCGCCCTGTGGCGCAATCTCGACCCGGCGGGCAACACGGGGTTCACGCCGCGGCTCACGGATTTGGGCCCGAATCGCCTCGCGGCGATGGACGCAGCCGGCATCGACATGCAGCTGCTCATGCTGACGGCGCCCGGCGTGCAGGTATTCGACGCGGCGACCGGCACGGCGATCGCCGCCGACTCGAACGACCAACTCGCCGAGGCCTGCCGCGACCATCCGGATCGCTACGCAGGTCTCGTCGCCGTCGCGCCGCAGGACCCGCGCCGCGCCGCCCTCGAGATCGAACGCGGCGTCAAGGCGCTCGGCTTGAAAGGCGTCATCATCAACTCGCATACCAAGGGCGAGTATCTCTCCGATCAAAAGTTCTGGGAGATCCTCGAAGCCGCCGAAGCCAACGATGCGCCGATTTACATCCATCCGCGCGAGCCTTCGCCGGCCATGGTCAAGCCGTTCGTCGATCACGACATGCACCGCGGCGACCTCGGCTTCGGCGTCGAAGTCGCGTTTCACACGCAAGCGATGATTTATGCCGGCGTCTTCGATCGTTTCCCGGATCTCAAGCTCGTCATCGGTCACGGCGGGGAGGGCATCCCTTACAACCTCTACCGCATCGACCGCACGCATCCGGTCCGACGGCCGGATCAGCGCTCCAAGGAGCTGCCGAGCTACTACATGAGGAAGAACATCTACATCACGAACAGCGGCGTCGCATGGGCGCCGATGGTCCTGTTCGCGCAGCAAGTATTGGGCGTCGATCGTGTCCTTTATGCGATGGATTACCCTTATCAGTACGACATCGAAGAAGTGCACGCCATGGACGCGTTGCCGATCTCGTACGACGACAAGAAGATGTTCTTCCAGACGAATGCCGAACGCGTGTTCAACTTGTCTGCGGCGGCGACGACGTAGCGTCCGGCAAAGATCATGACCGCAGATCGCCGCACGCTGCTCAAGTACGGGCTCGCTTCCTTCGCGGCGCTGGACTATCCGTACCAGATGGACGATTTCGAGGTCGTCGCGACGGATACGGTGCCGATTCCGTACGAGGACAAGAAAAAGCTGTTTCAGACCAATGCGGAGCGCCTGTTCAATCTTTGAGGGGACAATCATGCGGTCTCGGTTAGTCACGCACGTAACGTCGGGCGCGTTGGCGTTCGTCATCGCGCTCGGCACGGCCCACGCGCAGCGCGCCGATAGCACACTCGCCGCGCGCCTCGATCGTCTCGAGGCCGACATCGAGCGCGCCGAGGACGTGAGCGCGGTCAAACGTTTGCAGCGCACCTATGGCTACTATCTCGACAAGGGCATGTGGGCGGATCTCGCCGAGTTCTTCGCCGCCGACGCAGTCGCGAATTATCCGGCCGGCGTCTATATCGGCAAGGAAAGCATTCGTCGCCACTTGTTCATGAACGTCGGGGGCGGCGAGATGGGCGAGATCGGCTTGGGCGACAACCGCCTTTACAACCACATGAACATCCAACCCGTCGTGCATCTCGACCCCGGCGGTCAAACGGCCAAGGGCCGCTGGCGCGCTTTCGCGATGTTCGGAAGCCTGGGCCGCGGCGCGACGTGGGCCGAAGGCGTCTACGAGATGACGTACGCGAAGGAAGACGGCGTCTGGAAGATCAAGACGCTCGATTACCACTCGGGCTTCGGCGCGCCGTATACAACGGGATGGGTGAACCCGGGACCGCGGCAGGCGCGCGGTCCGAGGAACCTGCCGCATCCGGCCGATCGCGAGCGCAACATGCCGTGCGAAGGGTTTCCCGAGGCCTGCTTGGCGCCGTTCCACTACGAGAATCCGGGCACGGGCGGCGGGGGCCACGTGTGGACGGAGACGCAAGCCGTCGGGTCCGCAGCGCGCGGCCGCGGCGACCTCGCCGACCGCGCGCGCGAGCTCGCGCGGCGCGCCTCGTTGCTCGAGGACGAGCAGGAGATCGAGAACCTGCAGCGCATTTACGGCTATTACTACGACCGCGCGCAGTGGGTTGAGATCGCGGATCTCTTCGCCGCCGACGGCACGATCGAGATGGCGCTGCAAGGGGTTTACGAAGGTCCGGAGCGCATTCGCGCGTTTCTCGGCTTGCTCGGCCCACACGGCGGGCGCGACGGATGGCTCAACGACCACGTGCAGCTCCAACAAGTCGTGACCGTGGCGCCCGACGGCATGACCGCGAAGATGCGGAGCCGGTCGCTCAACATGACGGGCGAGCACGGCAGCCATGCGGAGTGGAGCGAAGGGATCTACGAGAACACGTTCGTCAAGGAAGACGGCGTGTGGAAGTACCAGACGCTCCGCTATTACCCGACCTTCATCAGCGACTACGCCAAGGGCTGGGGGCAGGACGCACAGCCGCCGCCGACGGCGAGCACGGAGCTGCCGCCCGATCGAGGCCCCAGCGAGATCTACGAGATCTTTCCGAAAGCGCACATCCCGCCGTATCACTATCGCAATCCCGTGACGGGACAAGAGCCGCAATATCCGAGCGAGCAGGGGAGGCCTTCGCGCGCGGCGATCCAAGCCGCGACGGCGCCCGTGCGCCCGGCGGCGCGTGACGGCGGTGGCCGGCGCGACGAGATCGATGGCGATACCGAAGCCGTCGCGGCCGAGGCCGAGCGGCAAGTCATGCGCGCCAAGGATTACCACGAGCTCGAGAATCTCGAGAACGCTTACGGCTACTATCTCGACAAGAATCTTTGGAACGATCTTGCCGACCTTTTCGCCGCGGACGGCTCGATGGAGCTTGCACAGCGCGGCATATATCGCGGCAACGACCGCGTTCGCGGCTTCTTGCTCAACGTGTTCGGGCGCGGCGGCGAAGGCCCCGTCGAGGGGCGCCTCGGCAACCACATGCACATGCAGCCCGTGATCCACGTGGCGCCGGACGGCAGCTCCGCGAAAATCCGCTCGCGCATGATGCAGCAGCTTACGTTCGGCGAGCGCGCGTCGATGGGCGCATCCGTGTACGAGAACGAGGCCGTCAAGGAAGACGGTGTCTGGAAATTCCAGGTCGTGCATACGTACAACACGTGGACGGCCGGCTACGCGGAAGGTTGGACCGAAGCCCAAGGCTTCGTGCCTGGGCCGAGCGCGGACTATCCCCCCGACGGCCCGCCGACGCTCGAGTTCTCGATGTTCCCGAACGTTTACGACATTCCGTACCACTATCGCAATCCGGTCAGTGGACGCGCCGCAGGACCCGCCGCCATGCCACGAGAAGTAGAGACATCGCACCGCACGGTGAGCATCGCGCCCGGTGAGCCCGGCGCCATGCCGCTCGAGATCGCCGCCAAGCTCGAAGCGATCGGCGCGCGCATCGATGCGCAGCGCACTGCGGAGATTTACGCGCCGCTCCACGGACAGGAGCCGTATGTGGGCGTCACCGTCGTCCGGGACTTGCGCTACGGGCCGACGGAACGCAACGTGCTCGACGTGTTCACGTCGTCGGAAGCCGCCGACGGCAAGCCGGTCATCGTGTTCGTTCACGGCGGCGGCTTTGCGCGCGGGGCGAAGCAGACGCCGGGCTCGCCGTTCTACGACAACGTGATGCTATGGGCCGCGCGCGCGAGTCTGGTCGGCGTCAATATCAATTACCGGCTCGCGCCCGAGCACACATGGCCGAGCGGCGTCCAAGATCTGACGGCCGTCGTCGCATGGCTCAAAGCCAATATCGCCGACCACGGCGGGGATCCGGAACGGATATTCCTCTGGGGCCATTCGGCGGGCGCCGCGCACGCGGGCGATTACATCGCGACGCGCACGCTGCACGACAAGCCGACGGGCCTCGCCGGCGCGATCCTGACGTCGGGGTTCTACGACTTGGGCGACGAGGTGTCGGTGTGGCAGGCCTATTACGGAGCCAACGTCTCGACCTATGCGGAGCGCTCCTCGCTCGCGGGGCTCGCGCGTGCCGACCTACCGCTGCTCGTCACCGACGCCGAGCTCGACGACGCGAAGCAGTTTCAGGCACAAGCGGAGCGGTTGGCGGCGGCGCGCGTCGCCGCGGGGCGGCCCGTGCAGTACTTGCATTTGCTCGGGCACTCGCATCTCTCGGAGACCTATGCGGTCGGCACGGCCGACGAGTCGCTATCGGCGCCCGTCGCCGCGTTCATCGCCGCGATATCAAATCGCGATTGATCCGCCGTTTTCCCCTGTAGGAGCGAGCTTCGCTCGCGATCTTGAAGAAGAATCGCGAGCAAAGCTCGCTCCTACAGTAACAATTAATTGAGCTCGCTCTTGACGACGTCGATTCTAGTCATCCCATCGCGATTTGGAGCCGAACGGCAGAGCCGCCATCGTCGCCTCGATTTGCAGGATCTTGCCGTCCTTGATCTTGAACATCTCGGGGATCACGGTCGTGAACGGCCGCCGCGTCGCGCCGCTGTACTTGTACTCGCCGAACCCCGGGATGTTGACGGACTCGATCGAGCCGTCTTGGTGAAACATGAA
>DATCIQ010000363.1:0-2948 GCA_036507635.1 Gammaproteobacteria bacterium | reverse complement strand
AGGCCGCTCGCGCAACAACTGCTGATTGCCGCCGGCATCGGCGCACTGCTGTGTCTCGTCGCGCCGCTGCTCCAGTATCTGCCCGGGCAACAGACCACCACGCCGCCGTTCACGAGGTTCCTTTGGCCGTTCTATGCGATGGTCATCATGGCGTTCGGGACGCACCCGCTCGTGCGGCAATCCCGATTCCTATGGCTGCGCGTTCCCGGTGCGCGCGCGGAAGTCTTGAAGCTCGTCGAGCGCATGGTCGCGCGCCTCTACGCGCGGGTCGCCGTCGCGATCGTGGCCTTCGTGCTGTTCGCGCTCTGGGTGCTCGGGACGCCGCTCGGCGAGGCGGCGTGGGGAGTGCACTCATGTGCTCGGCCGCGTTGTATTCGGCGTGCTTGGGTCTTGCCGCGGTGCGCAATGTCTGGCTCTTGGTCGTGGGCGTGATCCTCATGTTCATCGTGCAGGGCACCGTTCTCACGCTTGTCGGGGAGCCTCCGAGCGTGCTGCAGCTCACGTTCGCCGTGGCCGTGCAGCTGGCCGCCGCCGCTTTCTTTCGTGTGCTCGCCGCGCGCCGCTGGCGCGGCATCGATTGGCTCAAGTTCAAACCCGCGCGCTTCGGTAGGAGCGAGCTCAGCGCGCGCTAATGCCTCTGCGGTCGATGTAGGAGCGAGCTTCGCTCGCGATTCTTGCTCTAAGATCGCGAGCAGAGCTCGCTCCTACATGGGGGAGGTCGCAGGGTTGCACGCGGCTCAGGTAGAATCCGGAGCCGTAACACCAAAGCCCACGAAGGGAGCACGATGTCTCACCCAGCCCGCCGCCTTGCCACGTCGCACGCCGCCGCCCTCTCGATGGCGCTCGGCGCAATGCTCGTATCGTCCGACCTCGCGGCGAACGAAAGGCCCGATTTCACGGGTGTATGGGGCGTCTACCGCGAGCCGGGGCAAGCCGGCGGCGGCTTCGGCTTCGGCGCGCCCGAGACATTGCCGCTCCGGCCCGAAGCGCAAGCCAAGATCGACGAGTACAACGCGCTCGTAGCCCCGGCGCAGGACACGCCCGGCGGCTTTTGTCTCGGCACCGGCATGCCGGGATCGATGCTCGGCTCCGGCGGCTATCCCATGGAGATCGTGCAGCACGAGGACATCATCGTCGTCATCTACGAGGCGCACGGGGAAATTCGGCACATCCACATCGGCAACCGCGCGCCCGAGGAAGACCTGTTCCCGGACCGCAACGGATACTCGGTGGGCCGATGGGAAGGCGATAAGCTCATCGTCGAGACGACACATCTTAAAGAGGCCGTCGATCAGCGGCGCTATCCTCACAGCGATCAGGCGCGCATCGTCGAGGAGTACGAGCTCATTACGAACGACGACGCCAGCAAGGTGCTCGTCGCGAACATGACGATGACGGATCCGGTCTTCTATACGGAACCGATCACGGCGGAAAAGAAGTGGAGCTTCCTGCCGGGCGTGCGTCTCTTGCCGTACGAATGCAACGAGCCGACTTGGGAAGAGTATCTGGATTCGCTGCGCGAGCAGGCGGCGGAGTGAGGCCGGTCATGAAGCGCTTGATGATTCTCCTGCTCGCTGCCGTGTTGGTGCCGGGTATCACGCTGGCTCATCATTCGGCATCGCGCTTCGATCTCTCAGTCCGCGATAACGAAGTGTCCGGCATAGTCAAAGTGTTCGAGGTCGCGAATCCGCACACCAAGATCGTTCTCGAAATCACCAACGAAAAGGGTACGCGCGACGTCGAGTTCGAAGGGCATAGCCGCAACAACTATTACCGCTCCGGGTGGCGTATCGGCATGGTCGAGCCCGGCGATCGCGTCACGTTGGTCGCGGCGCCGACACGCGACGGCAGCGACGGCGGCTATGCGCTCGGCGTCATCACCGAGGACGGAACGCGCTTCTGATCTGAGAACAAGAATTAGATCGCGAAAGGCAACGGGGGAACGACCTTGAAGCGAATCACGATGAGCGCGGCATTCACGGCCGCCGCGTTGTGCCTGAGTAGTTACGCATGGGCGCAGTCGCTCGAGCTCCACACGCGGCTTTCGCCGGTGCCGATCGATCTGGGAACGCTCGCGTTGATCACGGGGCACGGCAGCGCGGACGCGACACTCGACGGCCGCCGACTCGTCGTGTCGGGCACGTTCGAGGGTCTGCAAGGGCCCGCGAGCGCGGCCCGGCTGCACTTGAGCGCCGCGACGGGAGTACGCGGCCCGGCCATCTACGATCTCGAGGTCACGCACGCGACGGAAGGCGACGTCGACGGATCGCTGCAACTCTCGGCGGAGCACGCCGAGGCGCTGCGCGAGGGCCGCATCTATATTCAGATCGATACCGAGAGCACGCCCGAAGGGAATCTATGGGGCTGGCTACTTCCATAGGAAACAATAAGATGTATCGCATTCCTCAGATGATTTCTGTGCTCGCGCTCGGTGCGTTCGCGCTGCCGGCGGCCGCGCAGAGCGGGCCATTCACTGCGAGCCAAGCAGCCGCGGGACGAACGTCGTATCTCGTCAATTGCGTGGGTTGCCACCTGCCGGATCTGCGCGGCACCAACGAGGCCCGGCCGCTCACGGGCGCAGACTTCATGAACGTTTGGGGGGAGCGCACCGCCGGCCAACTCGTCGCGTACATGCAAGTCACGATGCCGCCGCCGCCCGCGGGCCCGGGAAGCCTCGGCGCGGAGACCTACGTGGATCTCACGGCATTTCTGCTCGCCGCCAATGGTGCGACGCCGGGGACGAGCGCACTGACGGCCGCGAGCGATGCGCGCATCAGCGCCACGGCTAACGGCGAGTTCCCTGCCGCGCTGCGCGAGGCGCTCGCTTCGGCCGCGCCGACCGGCGGCCCGGCCCCGCAATCGCGCGCGACCGGCGTCACCGTCGCGGGCACGGTGCCGAACTATCGGCCCGTGACACAAGCGATGCTCGAAAACCCCGATCCCGCGGA
>DATCIQ010000362.1:0-2701 GCA_036507635.1 Gammaproteobacteria bacterium | reverse complement strand
GAGCCGATTACCGGCGTGCCCGAGGTGAGAGCCGTCGGTCTTTCGGGACTTTTCGACGTCGCGCTGCATCCGAATTTCGCCGCGAACGGCTTCGTGTACTTAACCTACAACAAGCCCGGCGCGGAGCGCGCGTCGCTGCTCGGCGTCGCGCGCGGCGTCTGGGACGGCAAAGCCCTCGACGACGTCGAGGACATCTTCGTCTCCGATCCCGACACGAGCAGCGTTTCGAGGCTCGCTTTCGGCCCGGACGGAATGCTCTACGTGTCGACGTTCGGCGGCATGGCCGACAAGGCGCAGAACCCAGGGAGCCACGCTGGCAAGGTGCTGCGCTTGACCGATACCGGCGACGTGCCGCCCGATAATCCGTTCGTGGGCATGCCCGGGCACAAGCCCGAGGTTTACACGCTCGGTCATCGCAGCACGTTGGGGCTCGCATTCCATCCCGTCTCCGGCGAGCTTTGGCAGAACGAGAACGGCCCGAACGGCGGCGACGAGATCAACATCTTGAAGCCCGGCGCGAACTACGGCTGGCCGCTCGTGAGCTTGGGCCGCACGTATCCCGGGCCGTGGCAGGCGGGATTCACGCGCGAAGGGTTCGAGGACCCCATCGTCTATTGGATGCCGGCGATCGCGGTCTCCGGCATGACGTTCTATACGGGCGACAAGCTGCCGAACTGGAAGGGCGACGTCTTCGTCGGCGGCCTACGCACGGGCGAGATCCCGGGTACGGGCCACCTCGAGCGCATCCTGTTCAACGAGAACACGGAAGAGCTCCGTCGCGAATCGCTGCTCGTCGATTTGAGGCAGCGCATCCGCGACGTCCGCATGGGCCCCGACGAGCTTCTCTACGTCCTCACCGACGAAACCGCCGGCGCGATCCTCCGCATCGAACCGCTGGATTGACCGCGGTTTTTCTTCTTGATGTAGGAGCGAGCTCCGCTCGCGATTCTTTATTCGCGAGCGAAGCTCGCTCCTACAAACAACGAATTACAGCGCCGCGAAAAACGCGCGCAGCCGCCGAGCGTTGGTACCCGCATCGCCTCCGCCGACGCGCGACAACGACCGCGCGTCGACGATCGAGCCGCTGCCGGACGGGCGAATGCGAATCACGACGTCGTCCTTGAATCGAAACCAGAACGTCGTATCCGTCGCCTCGATACGTCCTTCCTCGGGCACCGCCGCCACGAGCTCCCAGCCGAGCTCCTCGACGGCCGCGAGCGCGCGCGCGAACATTTGCTCCGGCGGCTCGGCAACGCTGAGCGTCTCCAAGTCCGGGAACGCTTCCGTTTGAAGCTGCGCGAGGCGCTCGTGCGTCATTCCCGGAGAGCCGCCGTAAATCGTCGTATTCGGCGCGTCGGCACGCAGCGGTAGCACGGCGACGTATTCGGGCGGATTCACGGTATCCGTCGAGACGTCATGGATCGGCGGTGTCCCTTCCGGCGGCCGGTACGACTCGGGGATGAAGTAGCCGAGCGCCGCCGCGAGCGCGCCGATCGCAGCGAGGCTCGAGAGCCTGGCGCCATGGCCGATTTTGAACACGGCGCTCGATACCGCGAGGCCGATCGTAACGATGGCGGCAACGAGTGCAATCCAATCGGCGTACGTATTGGCGAATTGCAGCAACGTGAAGCCGCGGCGGAAATCCCACGCGCCGAGCCATATGCCCATGGCGGCGGCCAGCGCAACCACCCCGATGCCGACTCCGGCGACGAGCGTCAGCACGGCGATCGCGGTCATCCAAGCTTTGGTGGTAGTGTTCATGGCCACAATTTATACCTCACGAGGGCCCGGTATGGACATGAAGCTGCTATTGACGGTCACCGGCACGGTGTTCCTCGCCGAGCTCGGCGACAAAACGCAGCTCGCGACGCTCGCGTTCGCGTCGAAGTCGCCGGGCGGCCTCTTGACGGTGTTCATCGGCGCATCGCTCGCGCTGATTCTGACCTCGGCCATCGGCGTGCTCGCGGGCGGCCTCGTCGCGCAGTACGTGAATCCCAAATACTTGTCGTACGCGGCCGGCATCGCCTTCATCGCGATCGGCGTGTGGACGATCGCGCAGGCGTGAAACCGAGTCGAGGCGATAGCCGTCGCTGTGACCATCCGAGCTACATGGACAGCCCTATTCGGAGTCCGCGAGTCGTTTCAGCGCTTCGGAAATGACGGCGGCGTCCATTTGATCTTTTGGTCGGGGACCCTGTTTTGTTTTCAGGAGCCCCGGCAAGTCGAGAAGCCGGATCGGCACGTCGTCGATCGTCATCGATATCACGTGCCGCTGCATGTCTTCCCAACTCTGCCCCGCGATCGCGGGCATGACGTCGACCGTAAACTCGTCGTTGATTCTGATCGCATAGCGCTTGTCGTCGGCGAAGACATCGCTCTCGCCGGCTAGCTCAGTGGCGGCACCGTCGGGGAGACGCGAAAGCGCTAGTATCCAACGTCGCGAGTTCTCGGCCGACGGATTCACGAGGATGTCGACGTCTTCGGAGAAACGGCTGAAGCCGTGCGCGGCGATGGCATAAGCTCCGACCAATGCATACTCCGCCCCGGCTTCGTCGAGATAGCGCGCGATGGTCTTGACGTCCTCCCAGGTCGCAGGACGCGTGTACTCCGTCAACGGCGCTTCTCGATGATAGCGTCGACGGTCCATCGTAAGCGGTCGGCATCCATGGCCTCCGCGCAGTCGTAGATGAACACGCCCTTC
>DATCIQ010000361.1:0-14475 GCA_036507635.1 Gammaproteobacteria bacterium | reverse complement strand
GAAACCGCGATCAAGCTCGCTCGAAAGTGGGCTTATCGCGTCAAAGGCGTTGCGCGCGATCGCGCCGAGATCATCGTTTGCCGGAACAACTTCCACGGCCGGACGACGACGATCGTCGGCTTCTCTTCCGAAGCGCAGTATCGCGAGGACTATGGGCCATATTCGGACGGCTTCCGGCTCATCGATTTCGGCGACGTCGAGCAGCTGCGCGCGGCGATCGAGCCCGACACCGCCGCGTTTCTCGTCGAGCCGATTCAAGCCGAAGCCGGTATCGTGATGCCGCCCGACGGCTACCTCACCGCCGCCAAGCGGATTTGCCGCGAACGCGGCGTGCTGTTCGTGCTCGACGAGATCCAGACCGGCCTCGGACGCACCGGCAAGCTGTTCGCGTATCAGCACGAGCTCGATGCGAAACCGGATCTGCTGGTGCTCGGCAAAGCGTTGGGCGGCGGCGTCTATCCGGTGTCGGCAGTGCTCGCCGACCGCGCGATCATGGGCCTCTTTCGTCCGGGGGATCACGGCAGCACGTTCGGCGGTAATCCGCTCGCCGCCGCCGTCGGCGAAGCGTCGCTCGACGTCATCGTCGACGAACGTCTCGCCGCACGAGCGGCCGAGCTCGGCGACTATCTGCTCGCGCAACTTCGCACACTGCGCAGCGGCTCGATCGCGCAGATCAGAGGCCGCGGGCTCTTGGTCGGCATCAAGATCGCAGCCCGCGCGGGCACCGCAAGAACCTTTGCGGAGCGTCTGCTCGAGCTCGGCGTGTTGAGCAAGGATACTCACGACCAGGTCATCCGGCTCGCGCCGCCGCTGATCATCGAAGAGCCTGAGATCGATTGGCTCGTCGATCGGCTCCGTTCGGTCTTCAAATAGTCGATAATTCGTGGGCCCGCGCGGTGGTGCGCCGGCGGGTCGTGAGGAACCTTCACCGCGACGCTGTGCGTCGGGCTCGCCCCCTTCAAGGTGATCGAGAATCCGTCCGCGCTTGAGCCGCTGCATCCGCTAGGGCACGTGCTTCACGGGCTCGACGTCGGTCAGGCCGAGCACGCTCAGCGCGAACGCATAGAGATGCGCGCGCTCTTCGAGCCGCTCGAAGCGCGCCGCGGCGCCGAAGTGGCCGGCACCCATGTTCATGCGGAGCAGGAACGGACCGCCGGCGGCTTCGTCGCGTAGGCGCGCAATCCATTTTCAAAGGCGCGGTTACCGCGGCCATGGAAAAGGGCCTCGTGCGGCATGTGATAAATCCGAGGCCGAAAGCGAAGCCGGCGTTCTTGACCAAAACGTAAAGGCCGCTGGTTCCTGATAGGTCCCCTGCCCCCCCGCTCAACACGGCTTCCTCAAAGGCCCCGGCCTGAAACGATTTCCCGCGCCGCTCTCTTTTAGGAACGAAACAAAGCGAACTGCTTTGTTTTGATTCGCTTTTAAATTGACTAGCCCGGAACGTTATGCCATATTGGTAACAAAACAAAGGGACTTACGAGGTTTTGTGCCATGAATGAATTCCCGATCCGGTCGCTCTCGCCGCAAGAAAGCCGCGTGGTACTTGGGCTTACCGAGCGCAAGCTGCGCGAAGCCGCGCGGGAAGACATCATCGGCATCCTCGGCGTAAGCCCGCAGGCGGCGGACCATGTCATCCGCTCACTGCGCCGGAAAGGCTGGCTCGAGCGGGCAAGCTGGGGCCGATACCTGCTGATCCCGCCAGACCAGGGGCCCGAGGCGCTCGGCGAGAGCAACCTGCTCGCCCTCGCAAGCCGGATCGCCGATCCCTACTACATCGGCTACGGCACGGCGGCAACGCACTACGGGCTGAGCACGCAGCATCGCAATGTTATCTGGGTCGTCACGCCGAAACGCCTGCGCGACCGCCCGCTGCTAAACGCGCGGGTCGTGATCGTCACTCCCGCCAGGCGCAAATTCTTCGGCTTCAGTGTCGTCAACGTGCTCGGCTACGAAGTCATGATGTCGGATCGCGAGAAGACCGCGATCGATTGCGTCGACCGCCCGGATCTCGCGGGCGGCGTCGGCGAAGCGGCCACCGTTCTCGCAAGAGCCTGCCCCAAACTCGATTGGGAAAAGACAGTCCAGTACCTCGAGCGCATCGGATCGATCGCGCTCACTCGCAAGTTCGGATGGCTCGCCGATCACGTCGGCGCCGCGATGCCGGAGAACACGAGATCGATCTTGCTCGATATGTCAGCAAAGGGCACCAGCACAACAACCCTTGGGCCCAAGACGCGCAAGGAGGGCGCACCAGGATATCAGAGCCGCTGGAAGTTGACCGTCAACGTTCCAAAAGAAGAACTCAAGGAAAGCGAAGGCATGGCCCGGCGGCATGCCGTCAAGAGGAATATGTGAGCATGCTGACGCACGCGCAGGTTCAACGCTACGCAGCGCAATCGGGTCTTCGCGACATCATGATCGCGGAGAAGGAGATCGTGCTGACCTATGCTCTCCAGCTGTTCGCCGAACGGGGCCTGCTGGGCAAACTCGCGTTCAAGGGCGGCACGTGCCTTCGCAAGATGTTCATCGGCAGCCAGGGTCGGTTTTCAACCGATCTCGATTTCACCGCACTGGAGGCTCATGAGCCCGAAGAGATGATCATCGAAATGATGGTCGCGTTTGATGAGCCCTTTCACGGCGTGAGCTTTACGCTTGCCGATGGCGGCTACTACGAAACGCAGGACGGGCTTTCGTGGGGCGTCAACCCGACCTACAGCCACGAATGGAACCCGGACGGGCAAAGCGAGATCAAGCTCCAGATCAGCCGCCGCGAAACGCCGACGCTGCAAACGCAGCCGCTCGCGCAGCGGGAGCAAGGCTATTTCGTGCACCTGCCGTTTGAGCCGGCGCGAATCACAGCGATCGCGTTCGAGGAAATCATCGCGGAGAAAATCCGCGCGTGCTATCAGCGCAGCAAGGCGCGGGATATCTATGACCTGGGCATGCTCGCAACACGGCCTCTCAATCAGCCTCTCATCCGGCGGCTTGTGATAATCAAACTCTGGCAATCAGGCGATAGATTCGACCCTGCCCGCCTAATGGCGAAATTCGAGGACGGAAAGGACTTCGACTGGGACGACCTTGGCCAGCTGGTCCGTCGCGATCAGCGCATCAACCCGAAGGAGATCACCGGTGCATGCCTGCGTGGCTTTGGTTTTCTCGCGGACATGAGCGAAGACGAAAAGGCGCTCGCGGCCGATCCATACCGCCGCGAATATACGCTGTGGGAGCGCCTTCGGACCGAGATTGCGGCGCGGTGACCAGTCGGAGCAACCCGGCCACTTACAGCTGTGCCGGTCCGTACTTATCCGGCAAGGTCAGAACATATTCTTCAGAGGATTGGTAACCCGGTGGGTCAGCGCCTGAACACTGAGAGGATAGTAGTTTTAGACGCCCCTATCGCGCGAGTGGCCGGGGCTGGGAAGACGGTGGGCGGGCGTGAGAATCCGCTAGGGCACGTGCTTCACGGGCTCGACGTCGGTCAGGCCGAGCACGCTCAGCGCGAACGCATAGAGATGCGCGCGCTCCTCGAGCCGCTCGAAGCGCGCCGCGGCGCCGAAGTGGCCGGCCCCCATGTTCATGCGGAGCAGGAACGGACCGCCGGCGGCTTCGTCGCGTAGGCGCGCAATCCATTTCGCGGGCTCCCAGTACGTAACTCGATAATCCGCGAGGCCGCCGGTCGCAAGGATCGGCGGATACTCGACGCCCGGCCGGATGTTGTCGTACGGCGAATAGGCCGCGATCCACTCGTAGCCCTCGGCCGTGCGGATCGGGTCGCCCCACTCCGGCCATTCCGGCGGCGTCAGCGGCAGACCTTCGTCCGACATCGTGTTCAACACGTCGACGAACGGCACGGCGGCGAGCACGCCCGCGAAAAGATCGGGGCGCAGGTTCGCGGCTGCGCCGACCAGCATTCCGCCCGCCGAGCCGCCGAAGATCACGATGCGCTTTGCAGCCGTGTAGTCGCCCGCAACGAGTGTCTCCGCGGCCGCGACGAAATCCGTGAACGTGTTGATCTTCTTGTCGAGCTTGCCGTCCAGATACCATTGCCGGCCGCGCTCCGAGCCGCCGCGCACGTGGGCGATTGCGTAGATGACGCCGCGGTCGACGATCGGCAGCGCGTTGGCGTCGAAAACGGCATCGGTCGCGAGCCCATAGCTGCCATAGCCGTACAGGAGCAGCGGTGCCGTGCCGTCGACGAGCGTCGCTGCGAGCCGCAGGATCGTGACGGGGATTTCCGCGCCGTCGTCGGCACGCGCCGTGATGCGCTCGACCACATAGAGCTCCGCGTTGTGGCCGCTCGGCACCTCGCGCGTCTTCCGCAGCGTGCGCTCCCGCGTGCGCATGTCGTAGTCGAATGTCTGCGCGGGCTGTGAAGGCGATTCGTAGATCAAGCGTGTGAGCGTCGTCGCATACTCGTAACCCGAGCTTAGGCTCAAGTCGTAAGCGCCCTCGTCGAATGCGATCTCGTGCTCGTTGCCTTTGTAGTCGGCAATCACGACGCGAGGCAACGCGTCTCTGCGCTCGAGACGCACGTGGTAATCGGCGTACGGAAAGAACTCGAGCAACATGGTGCCCGGATCATGGGGCACCCAGTCGACCCATGACTCGCGCCCCGGCCGATCGATCGGTGCACGAACGATCTTGAAGTCGACGGCGCCGCCGGCGTTCGTCACAATGAGGAACTCGTCCTCGTGGTGCTCGACCGAGTAGAGCTCGTGCTCGATGCGCGGGGCGATCATCGTAGGCGGCGCGGACGGGTCGCCCGCCGGCACATAGTGAACCTCGCTCGTGACTTCATTGGCGACGTCGATGAGCACGTATTCGCCGCTCTGGCTCTCCGCAAGGCTCACGAACATGCCGTCGTCGGCTTCCTCATAGACGACTGCGTCCGCGGCGGGATCCGTGCCGAGCACGTGTCGCTTGACGCGTTTCGGCCGCTGGTTGTCGTCGCGCTCCACGTAGAACACCGATTTCGAGTCGCTGCTCCAGACTACATAGCCGTCCGTGTTCGCGATCGTCTCGTCGAGCTCAGTGCCGTCCGCGATGCGCCGGAAGCGCATCGAGTAGTACTCCGACCCCAGACGATCGACGCCGTACGCGATGAGGGCGTGGTCGGAACTCTGATCTACGGACGCAACGCTGAAGAATGCGCCATCACCGGCTTCGGCATCGCCGTCGAACAGAATCTGCTCCGTGCCTCCGCCGACGGGCGTGCGTGCGTAGATCGCGTACTCGCCGCCCTCGCGATAGCGCACGTAGTATTCGTACGGGCCGTCCTTGGCCGGCACCGAGGAATCGTCTTCCTTGATTCTGCCGCGCATTTCCTCGAACAAGCGCTCGCGAAGCCCGGCCTCGCCGGCCGTCATCGCATCGTAGTAAGCGAGCTCCGCCTCCAGGTGGCTGCGAACGTCGGAGCGCAGCACGCTCGGATCGCGCAACACGGCCTGCCAGTTGTCGTCCTTGAGCCACGCGTAATTGTCGACGCGTGTGCGGCCCTGCTGTGTGATCTCGCTGGGCCGCTTTGCCGCGACCGGGGCAGCGATTTGCTGGTCAGGGGCCGCCGCAATCCGCGGAGCTCGGTCCCCGCAGACAGCCGCCAACGCGAGCAGCAGCACCGACGAAAGGGCGCGCCGCAAACGAAGGGTCCCCGGCATGATCGGGTCTTCCTCAGCCGAGCGGTCTTACGCCGACGTGCCGGCGAATCTCCGCGAGATACGGTCCGCTCACGGCGCGCGCCTTCTCGGCCCCTTTGCGCAGCACGGCCTCGACGTGGTCGGGCGCTTTGACGAGCCGCTCGTACTCGTCGCGCATCGCGCGCAAGTGCTCGTTCAAGTACTCGTAGAGCGTCTGCTTCATGTCGCCCCAGCCGATACCCTCGGCGTAGCGCTTGCGCATAGCGTCGGCTTCCTGCTTCGTCG
The DNA here is from genome assembly GCA_036507635.1 of Gammaproteobacteria bacterium. Taxonomy (GTDB): domain Bacteria; phylum Pseudomonadota; class Gammaproteobacteria; order Steroidobacterales; family Rariloculaceae; genus DATBLZ01. The sequence goes on along the minus strand of DATCIQ010000361.1, from coordinate 8,554 downwards.
CGAACGCCGCGTAGATCGCGAACAGCGCGCTGTCATCGGGGTCCTTGGGCACGCCGGGCTCGAGCGAGCTCGTCTTGATCTTCATGATGAGCTTGCGAAGCTCCTGCTCGGGCACGAAGAGCGGAATCGAGTTGCCGTAGCTTTTCGACATCTTGCGGCCGTCGAGGCCCGGAAGAACGGCCGTGGTCTCGCTGATGACGGGCTCGGGAAGCACGAACGTCTCGCCGAAATGATGATTGAAGCGCTGCGCGATGTCGCGCGCCATCTCGACGTGCTGCTTCTGGTCTTTGCCGACGGGCACTTTGCTCGCCTTGAACATCAAGATATCGGCCGCCATGAGAATCGGGTAACAGAAAAGGCCCATCGTGATGCCCTTGTCGGGGTCCTTGCTCCCGCCCGCCTCGTTTTCGGCGACGGCGGCTTTGTAGGCATGCGCGCGATTCATGAGGCCTTTCGCAGTCGCGCACGTAAGAATCCACGCGAGCTCCATGATCTCGGGGATATCGGACTGCCGGTATAGGTACACCTTGGCGGGATCGAGCCCGCACGCGAGCCACACGGCTGCGAGCTCGAGCGTCGATTTCGCCATCTGCTCGGGATCGCGGCCCTTCACGAGCGAGTGATAGTCGGCAAGAAACAAGAACGAAGCTACACCGGCGCGCCGGCTCGCCGCGATGCCGGGCCGAATCGCCCCGACATAGTTGCCGATGTGCGGCGTTCCCGTCGTCGTGATGCCTGTGAGTACCGTCTCCATCGTCGTCCTAATAGCCCGCCGCGCAGCCGTCCTTGCGCGATTCCGATGCGCCTTTATACACGCGTTCGCGCTCGTCGTAGAGAATCGCCTGATAGCCGCCGAAACCGTCACGCGCTCGGGCTACCGTGTGGCCGAGCGCTTCCAGACCTGCGACCGTCGCGGCGGGGATCAGCGACTCGACGTAAACGCGCCCGCTACCCGACATGGCCGCACCCGTCGGCTCGCTCGAGCCTTCGTGGCGCACGCGCGGCGCGTCGCCGGCTTCTTGGACGTTCATGCCGAAGTCGATGAGGTTCGTGAGCACTTGCACGTGCCCTTGCGGCTGCATCGCCGCGCCCATGACGCCGAAGGCCATGACGGGACGCCCGCCGCGCGTTACGAACGCCGGAATGATCGTGTGGAACGGCCGCTTGCCGGGGGCGAAGCAATTCGCGTGCCGTGGATCGAGCGCGAACGCGGCGCCGCGGCTCTGCAAGCCGAAACCGAACTCCGGCACCGTCACGCCCGAGCCGAAGCCCAAGTAGTTGCTCTGAATCAACGACACCATGTTGCCTGCTGCGTCGGCCGCGGCGAGATACACGGTGTCGCCGGCCGCGAGCGCCGCGGGATCGCCGCACGCCGGCTCCGACAGGACGCGGTCCGCACGGATCAACCCGCGTCTCGATGCCGCGTACGCCTTCGAGATGAGGCGCGTGACGGGCACGTCGGCGAGCTCGGGATCGGCGTAATAGCGCGCGCGATCCTCGAACGCGAGCTTCTTGGCCTCGATGAAGAAATGCAGGTGCGCAACGCTGCCGAAGCCCAAGCTCGCAACATCGTAGCCTTCGAGCAAGTTCAGCATTTGCAGCGCCGCGATGCCCTGCCCGTTCGGCGGCAGCTCCCACACGTCGTAGCCGCGGTAGCTCGCCGACACGGGCGCGACTTGAGTTGACCGGTGTGCCGCGAGATCGGCCCGCGTGACGAAGCCGCCCGCTTCGCGCATCGATGCCTCGATGGCTATCGCGATGTCTCCTTTATAAAAGGCATCGCGGCCTTGCGCGGCGATGAGCGCGTACGCGTCCGCCAGCCGTGGATTCGCGAACGTGTTGCCGGGTGCAGGGGGCCGGCCGCCCGGTAGAAACACCGCGCCGAACGCCCTGTTGCTGCGGAAGCGTTCGGCGTCGGCGGCCCAATAGCCTGCGATGATCTCGGTCACGGGAAAGCCTTCGCGCGCGTACCCGATCGCGGGCGCGAGGAGCGCAAGCATGGGCAGCTTGCCGAATTGTGCGTGCAACGCGTGCCACCCGTCGACGGCGCCCGGCACGCTGACCGACAGCGCACCGTCGACCGGAATCTGCTCGAAGCCTTGGGCGTGAAAATAGTCGAGCGTCAACGCTCGCGGCGCACGGCCGCTCGCGTTCAAGCCCGTGAGTCGCTGCACCGCCGCATCCCAGACGATCGCGAATAGATCGCCCCCGATGCCGCAGCCTGTGGGCTCGACGAGGCCGAGCATCGCGTTGGCCGCGATCGCGGCGTCGACGGCGCTGCCGCCCGCGCGCAGGATCTCGACGCCGACCGACGTCGCGAGCGGCTGGCTCGTCGCGACCATGCCGTGCTTGGCCATGACGACCGAGCGCGTTGCGAAGTGTTGTCCGAAGGGGCGGTCCATGAGTGGCTTGCGTTTCTGGTACGTGAGTGGGTGCGCGTCTATTATTGGGAGTACCGCTCCACGGTCAATCCATCAACAAGAAGGAGAATCACGGACCATGAACAGAACCACAACGAGTCGTCTCTTCGTCGCCGGCGCACTGGCCGCATTAACGGTTCCGGCTTTCGCGCAGCCGCCGCCGCAACCGCCGCAGGGACCCATGAGTTTCTTCGTCACCAGTGCAGGACCGGGCAACGGCGCGAACTTGGGCGGTCTCGCGGGCGCGGATGCGCACTGTCAGTCGCTGGCCGCCGCCGCGGGCCGCGGCAACGTAACTTGGCATGCGTATCTGAGCCAAGCAGCCGCTCCCGGTCTGCCGCAAGTGCACGCGCGCGATCGCATCGGCCCGGGACCTTGGTTCAACGCGCGCGGCGTGCCGATCGCCTGGAATGTCGAGGACCTGCACGAGGACCGCAACAACATCCGTAAGCCGACAGCCCTCAACGAGAAGGGCGAAGAGGTCAACGGCGTCGGCAATCAGCCGAACATGCACGACATTCTGACCGGTTCCGATTCGAGCGGCCGGCTCGTGCCGGGCAACGCGGCCGTCACGACGTGCGGCAATTGGACGAGTAATGCCGCCGACGGCCGGGCGATCGTCGGCCACCACGACCGTTTAGGCGGCCCGAGTGCGTCGTGGAACTCGACGCACAGCAGCAACGGCTGCGGCCAGGAGAACCTCGTCGCAACGGGAGGCGCCGGGCTGCTCTATTGCTTCGCGATCAATTGATCGAAGCGGGGGGAGTCCGGGGCGCGAGGCATGATCTCGACGCCGCGTAACGCGGGGCTCAGGCTGGCGACGGGCGCGCTTGCGCTCGCCGCCCTATCACCCGATCTCGCGCCGGCACAGGAGGCCGGCTCCCCCGCGCCGAGCGCACGCGCCGCGGCGCCGTACGATCTCACGGGCAACTGGGTGTCCGTCGTCACCGAGGACTGGCGCTGGCGCATGATGACGCCGCCCCGCGGCGATTACGCGAGCGTGCCGCTGACGGCAGCAGCGCGCGAGGTCGCCGAAGCGTGGAACCCCGATGCCGACCTCGTGCAGGGCAATGCCTGCCGGCCTTACGGCGCAGGCGGCATCATGCGCGTTCCCGGCCGCCTGCAAATTACGTGGGCCGACGACGAGACGCTGCGCGTCGACACGGATGCGGGCACGCAGACGCGGCTGTTCCACTTCGGCGCTTTCACGCCGACGGCCGAGCCCACTTGGCAGGGCAACTCGGTCGCCGAGTGGGAGATGGTAGGGGCGACGCGCGGCCGGCCGCCGACGGGCGGGAGCCTCAAAGTCGTCACGACCGGCGCGAGAATGGGCTACGTACGTTGGAACGGCGTGCCTTACAGCGAGGATGCCTTGATCACCGAGTACTTCGACCGGCACGCGGCCTTCGGTCAGGAGTGGTTCACCGTGACGACGGTCATCGAAGACCCCGTCTATTTCACGCAGCCGTTCATCGTGAGCTCGCACTTCCGCAAGGAGGCCGACGATTCGCGGTGGAACCCGATGCCGTGCACGACCGATCCTCCGATCGCCGAGCGCATTGAATCGAGCGAGTGACGAGCGAGTGGCCTTACTGGCCACTAAGTGCCGAGGCTGCGGTACACGGCCTCGATGAAGAGGTCCGTGGTCCACGGCCCCGCCGTCGATCCGAAGCGCGAGTCGTAGTCGAGCGTGGGCCGCGCGGCCTTGATCTCGTCCAAGGTTCGACCGCGCCCGACCAACGTGCGGATGCGGTCGCGAATGATCGTGACCATGTCGCGGTAGCGCACGAGATCGGCTTCGTCGCAGATTCTCCCGTGCCCCGGGATGATCAGCGTGCCGCCCTCGGCGAGCGTATCCGAGACCGCGAGATCGACAAGCCCATTCAGCGCGGCAATGATGCCGTCGATGCTGCCGCCGCTCTCGAGATCGATGACGGGATAGCTATCGAGCCGGAATATATCTCCCGTGCTGATCACGTCGGAGCGCCGGAAGTGCACGATGAGATTCGTGTCGTCGACCGCGTTCGGTTGGTACATGAGCTCGACGGGCTCGGTGTTGAAGTAAAGGTCGAGCTTCGGCACGAAGAACGTCTCCGTCGGCAGTGCGTCGAACGGCAGGCTCGTGAGCTGCGTCAGCCGCAACAACGTGTTCTCGTGCGCGACGATCGCCGCGCCGACGTCGACGCCGACGACGACGGTCGCATTGCCGCCCGTAAACGTGTCGCCTGCGAGCCGGATCGTCGCGTTTCCGCCCGTGTGCTCGGCGAGCGCGCTCGTGTTGACGACGTAGCGAATCGTCTCGTCCGAAATGTCGCGAATCGCGGCGAGCAGCGCGTCGCTCATCTCGGGCGAGCCCGAATCGACAACCAAGATACCGCTTTCTCCGACCGACACGGTGACGTTACCGCCCGCGCCCGTGATGAGATAGATGTTGTCGACAACGTGCGTGATGCGCGTCTCTTGAGCGTGCGCGGGCGCCAAGAGCAGCAGGGCAAAGATCGCGAGCGAAGCTCGCTCCCACAAGTCGTTGGACCGGGTGAGGCGCATGCTAGGGCGCCGTCGACGGCGGCGGCCCATCGCCACCGGCGGCGATGAGCTCCCGGAGACGCTGCCGGTACTCGGGATAGAGCGTCGCTGCCCCGCCGAGCGCGGCCTCGGCGGGAATACGATGCTTCTTTTGAAATGCTTCGAGGAACGGGTTCTCGGTCGACAAGTGGTGCGGAATGACGCCGGCCGGCCGGTCGATCTCGACGGCACCGCGGCACGGATAGGGGCGCATGACTTGGTTCGTGTCGAGCACGAGGTTGCGCGTGTGAATATACGGCTCCTCGAGCGTGTGCGGATCGTCGAGGATGCTGATGAACGTGAGAATATCGCCGTGGCGCGCCAGGAACTCGACGAGCACGGCCTCGTCGCTGTGCTCGATGCCGTTGCGGCGCATGCGCGATTCCTTGAGATGCGTCGTCGTGATCTCGAGCGTGTTCCCGACCCAGCGCCCCGTCGAGAACCCCTGCCACGTGTGCCGCTCGTCGGGCGAAGGATGAGGCCGGCTGTCCATGTAAACGGTGCGAAAGCGGTTGTATGACTCGTGGAGAATGTGCCAGGCGACTAAGTTCTGACTCTCCTCGTCCACTTCCTTCCAGATACGGATGTTCGAGTGCATGGCGCCGTAGTTGGCAGGGTGCGCCGAGCACTGATGCTCGGGGACGGTGAGCAACGAGGCATCCCAGCTCGCGCCGCGCTGCCGTGCGGCCTCGTTGATCGGCAAACCCGTAAAGTCGCCGATCTCGGGTCCCGGACCGCGCTCGGTCTGGTCTTCGTGCACGCGGTTCGACCATTCGCCGGACAGGTCCACCTCGGCGAGCGCAGGCGCCGCCTGGGCGAGAATCCAGAAAGCTGGGGCGACCATGATGCTGACACGCATCGGCCTAGTGTTCGGGATTTCGCCGCCCTGTCAAGGGACCCGCGTGACGCGCATTTGGGTGCCGAACCTCGCGCCGTCTATGATGGTTTCATGGCTCACCCAACACAGCGTGCGCACGCGATTTCGCCGGACGTCGAGCCGACGGCGTCGTACCGCGCTCACCTCGACATCATGAGCGCGCGCCTCGAGGCCGCGCTCGAGGGGACGGGATTCGACGGCCTCGTGATCCTCGCCGGCGATCTGCAAACGCCGCCGCGCGACGACATCCCGTATGCGTTTCGCGTCGAGCCGCACTTCGCCGCGTGGCTGCCGCTCAACCGCGTGCCCGGCGCCGCCCTCGTGCTGGCGCCGGGGCGGAAACCCATCCTGCTGTATCCGCAACCGGACGACTACTGGCATTCGCCGCCGCGTGATCCTAAGGGGCTTTGGGTCGACGACTTCGATATACGCACGATCAGGACGACCGCGGTCGAGTCAGGGGACCTTACGAAGCTCCGCGCGGGTTTCGCGCTGATCGGTAACGCCGGCGGCGCCGCGTTGCCCGCACGTTTCGACGAGCGCGTGCTCAAGCGGCTCGACTATGATCGCGCCTACAAGACCGATTACGAGGTCGCGTGCATGCGCGCCGCGAACCGCATCGCAGTCCGCGGCCACACCCGCGTCTCGGGCGCGTTCGCCATCGGTCTTTCCGAGTTCGAGCTCAACGGTTTGTACTGCGCGGCGACGCGACAACGCGATGCGGAGCTGCCGTACGCGAACATCGTCGCGCTCAACGAGCACGCTGCGGTCCTGCACTATCAGCACCTCGATCGCGCGCCCCCGTCCGTCAGGCGTTCGCTGCTCATTGACGCAGGCGCCGAGTTTTCCGGATACGCGGCCGACGTCACACGCACGTGGACTTCCATACAATCGCCGCTGGCGCCGCTCATCGACTCGATGGAGCAGCTACAGCAGACACTGTGCGCCGAGGCGCTCTGCGGCGTCGATTTCGTGGCGCTCAATGAGCGCGCGCACGAGCTGCTTGCGGACGTGCTCGCGGCGCACGACGTCGTCACCTGCCCGGCAGCCGAAGCGCACGCATCAGGGCTCACGCGCGCGTTCTTGCCGCACGGCTTAGGTCACTTGATCGGATTGCAGGTTCACGATGCCGGGGGCCGGCAGGTTTCGCCCGACGGCGAGGCCAAGGATCCGCCGACCGAGCATGCATACCTCCGACTCACTCGCGTGCTGGAGAACGGATTCGTCGTGACCATCGAGCCCGGTCTCTACTTCATTCCGTCTCTGCTCGAGCGATTGACACCTGAGCTGCGCGCCAAGGTGAATTGGAGAACCGTCGAGGCATTGCTGCCGTACGGCGGCATCCGCATCGAGGACGATGTGCTCGTGCAGGAAACAACGCCACGCAACTTGACGCGCGAGGCGTTTGCCGCTTGCAACACGGAGTGAGGCCGGGCTGTAATTGGCGCATGTCGCACAGAACGAGAGATCTGCCGCCGCTCACTGGCGTAAGTCGGTCCATTCGCGAGCTTCGTTATCACGAGTTTTCGCGGCAGAGCTTGGCCGTCGTGCTCATTCTCGTGTACGCGCTGACTGCGAGGCCGACCACGCTGACCGTCGCGATCGGTTTGCCGATCGCGTGCATCGGCACGATCGTCAGGCTCTATGCGAGCGGCTTCGTCATGAAGAATAAGGAGCTTGCAACACACGGTCCCTACGCGCTCGTCCGGCATCCGTTATACGTCGGTAACATATTGTTACTAATAGGCTTTTCTGTCGCCGGCGCGACGCACTGGGGGCTGCCGCTCGCGGTCCTTTTCTTCTGGTTCTATTACCCGCCCGCGATCGAGTACGAGGATCGCAAGTTGCATCGCTTGTTCGGCGCGCAATGGGAACAGTGGGCCCGCAGCGTGCCCGCGCTCGCGCCGAATCTGGGCAACGCGCGACGCATGTCGGGCGGCAGCTGGTCGCTTGCGAAAAGCATGCGGCAGAACGGCGAAGGCTTCATCGTCGTATTCGTGTTGTTCTGCGCGTGGCTCGTGATTGCACGGCTGCCCTGAACGGATTCAGTGTCTCTCGACACGACCGACACCGAGCTTCTTCGCTGGCTGCGCGCCGAGATGCAAACGTCGCGTGGCGAGTTGCTCGGCGCCGGATACCAGGCGACGGTGCACCTGTATCGCGGACCTTTCGGCGCCGTCGTCGTCAAGAGCCCGCACGAAACACTGGTTCTCGGCTTCTTCGGCCGCCATGCGCTCAAGCGAGAGCATCGTGTTTACGCGCGGCTCGCAGGAGTTCCCGGCGTGCCGCGTCTGCTCGTTTTCCTCGGCGACGAGCACCTCGTGCTCGAGCACGTCGAAGGGCCTTCGCTACGCGCGTATGAATCGAAGCTTGGAGACCGCGATCGCTTCTTCGCCGCGCTGCTCGAATCCATCGACGCCATGCACGCTGCCGGTGTCGCGCACGGCGATCTCAAGCGCAAGGACAACATCGTCGTCGGCCCCGACGAGCGCCCGTACATCATCGACTTCGGCATCGCGCGGCTCAGCAAGCGCGAACGCGGCGGCCGGAACGGCTTCGTGTTCGAGTGGGTCAAGCAGATGGACTACAACGCGTGGGCCAAGCTCAAGTACCGCCGCCGCATGAGCGAGATCTCCGGCGAGGACGCCACGCGCTATAAACCACTCATGTTCGAACGCATCGCGCGCTGGAT
>DATCIQ010000360.1:0-2185 GCA_036507635.1 Gammaproteobacteria bacterium | reverse complement strand
GCCGGATTCGCTCGGCGTCCTGCGCCGCGTCATCGCGCTCGGCGACAGCGCGCTCTGCGTGCTCGGCAATCACGACTTGCATTTGCTCGCCGCCGCGGCCGGCGCTCGTAGCGCAAACGGCACCGATACGTTTCAAGACGTGCTCGCGGCACCCGACGCCGAAGCGCTCATCGACTGGGTGCGGCGGCGGCCGCTGCTCTACCGCGATCCCGAGCGCAGGATCGTGCTCGTGCATGCAGGCATCCCGCCGATTTGGAAAGTCAAACAGGCGGCCGAGTACGCGGTCGAAATAGAAACCATGCTGCGCGGGTCGAGCTGGAAAAAAGGTTTGCGCGACATGTACGGCAGCTCGCCGCTGGAATGGCGTGACGACCTCGACGATGAAGACCGACGGCGCTTCACGATCAATGCGCTGACGCGCATGCGCTACTGGGACCTGCGCGGCCGGCTCGACTTGGATAACTCGGGCCCACCCGGCAGTCAGCCCGCCAATCTCGTGCCTTGGTTCGACGCGCGCCCCAAACGGCGTCGCAAATGGCATATTGTGTTTGGACATTGGTCCGCGCTCGGCTTCGTCCGCCGCGACGACGTCACTGCCCTCGACACGGGCTGCGTGTGGGGCGGTGCGCTGACGGGCGTGCCGCTCGACCCCCGCGGCCCACCGGTCCAGGTACTGTGCAAACCCGGCGGGGCGCCTCTGCGGCCCTAACGGAGTACGAACATGGATTTGATGCAACCGATCAATCTGCTCGCGTGGATCGAGGCCAATCGCGAGTCGCTGTGCCCGCCGGTCTGCAACAAGCAGATGTTTTTGGGCTCCGAGTTCATCGTGCAGATCGTCGGCGGCCCCAACTCGCGCGCGGACTACCATCACGACGAAGGACCCGAGCTTTTCCACCAGATCCAAGGCGAGATGCTGCTGAAGACCATGCAGGACGGCCGGCGCGTCGACATTCCGATTCGTGCCGGCGAGCTTTTTCTGCTGCCGCCGCGCGTGCCGCATTCGCCGCAGCGCTTCGCGAACACGGTCGGCCTCGTCGTCGAAAGGGCGCGCAGAGCCTCCGAGCTCGACGGTTTTATGTGGTTCTGCCCTGCGTGCGATCACAAGCTGCACGAGGAGTTTCTGCACGTCTCCGACATCGTCAAAGACCTGCCGCCCGTTTTCGAGCGTTTCTACGGCAACCGCGAAGCCCGCACCTGCAAAAATTGCGGCGCCGTGATGCCGCGGCCCGCAAGCGGCCCCTGACACCGCGACCGAATGGCGCCGCCGGCATTTCAACCCGGTCCTGAATTCGCCGCCGAGCTCGATGCCGACGACGACCTCGCACCGTTCAGACGCGCATTCGATCTGCCGCGCTCGGGCGCGCGCAAGCTCGTCTACCTGAGCGGACATTCGCTCGGGCCGATGCCGCGCCGCGCGCGCCGCGTCGTCGCTAGAGAGCTCGAACGTTGGTCGGCGTCGGGCGTCGAAGGACATTTCGACGGTGCGGACGGCTGGTTTTCCTATCACGAGCGCTTCGCGACGCCCCTCGCCGAGCTCACCGGCGCGCATGCCGACGAAGTCGTGGCGATGAACTCGCTGACCGTGAACCTGCACCTCATGCTCGTGAGCTTTTTTAGGCCCGCGGGCCGGCGCAACAAGATCCTCATCGAGCGCGGTGCGTTCCCGTCGGACCGCTATGCCGTGCAATCGCAGCTGCGCTATCACGGCCTCGATCCCGCCACGAGTCTGCTCGAGCTCCGCGGCTCCGCCGGCGACGGCCTGCTCGACACCGGCGAGCTCGAAGCGCTGCTCGCCGCGCGCGGCGAGGAGATCGCTCTCGTGCTCTTACCCGGCGTGCAATTTTTCACAGGGCAAGCGCTCGCGCTCGGCGACTACACGCGAATCGCCCATCGCTTCGGCTGTCGCATCGGCTTCGATTTGGCGCACGCGATCGGCAACGTCCCGCTCGCGCTCGACCGCGCGGATGCCGATTTCGCCGTCTGGTGCAGCTACAAGTACTTGAACGCGGGACCCGGAGCCGTCGGCGGCTGCTTCGTGAACCGCCGTTGGCTCGCGGCCGCGGACGTCCCGCGTTTCGCCGGATGGTGGGGCCACGACAAAGCGACGCGCTTCGCAATCCACCGCGACTTCGCGCCGATGGCGAGCGCCGAAGGGTGGCAGCTCAGCAATCCGCCGATCCTC
>DATCIQ010000359.1:0-6031 GCA_036507635.1 Gammaproteobacteria bacterium | reverse complement strand
ATGGCGGTCTCCGTCGGCGACGACGGCGTGCTGCTCGTCGACGACCAGTTCGCGCCGCTCACGGAGAAGATCGTCGCCGCGATCCGCACGCTCTCGGACGAGCCCATCAAGTATGTGATCAACACGCACCTGCACGGCGATCACACGGGCGGCAACGCGAATCTCGCGGCGCGGGGCGCCGTGATCGTCGCGCACGAGAACGTGCGCGTGCGCATGACGACCGCGGACAGCCCCGAGGGCGCGCTGCCCGTGCTGACGTTTTCCGGCCCCGTCACTTTTCATTTCAACGGCGAGGAAATATCGGTGATCCCCGCCGTTGCGCCCGCGCATACCGACGGCGACAGCTTCGTCTACTTCCGCGGCTCGAACGTGCTGCATACCGGCGACGTCTACGTGACGACGAGCTTCCCCGGCGCCGACACCGCCAATGGCGGCAAGATCTTGGGCCATGTCGACGTGCTCAATCAAATTCTGGAATTGAGCCAAACGGCGGCGGGGTTCCTATCGGGCTTCGGCAACGCCCCCGGGGCGTACCCGGAGCGCCCAGTCGGCGCGCTCGGCCGAGCGCATGGCCGCACGGATACGTTGATCATTCCCGGTCACGGCCGTCTCTCCGACGAGGTCGACGTGCTCGACTTCCGCAACATGCTCGTCATCATCCGCGATCGAGTACAGGTTTGGGCCGAGCGCGGCATGACACTCGAGGAAATCATCGCCGCACGTCCCGCGCTCGGTTGGCAAGCACGCTACGGATCGGAGACGGGTCCGCGCACCACGCGGCGCTTCATCGAAGCGATCCATGCCGAGGTCACGGCCGAGCAATGAACGGCTGCTGGATGATCTCGAAGGATACGCTCGCGTCCTGAGTGATCTCGACGACGCCGGAGCGATGCTCGGGCGCGACGACGGCCAGCGCCGCGAGGGCGGCGTCCCGCCGATACAAGGGCATCGCGCCGCGTTGCCGCGTTACGGTGACCGACAACACGCGTCCGACTTCGACGCCCATCGTTTTCGCAATCGCTTCGGCTTGCGCGCGTGCATCCATGAGCGCGAAGTCGCGGGCCTGTGCAAGCAGCTCTTGCTCGTTCGACAAACCGAACTGCACTCCGCCCATCGCATTCGCGCCGGCTTCGAACGCGGCATTTTGCACGGCGTCGAAATCGTCAAGGTCGCGCAGGATAGCGGTCGTCGTACGATTGAAGCTCACGAGCTCTCGCCGCGTCTCATTGTCGATGTAGGGATTGAACGTGACGGGCGTCGAGCGGATGTCGTCGGATTCGATGCCGAGCCGCTCGAGGCGGCGTACGAGATCGGCGCTGATGGTATCGGCTCGCATGCGCGCATTCTGCGGCGAATCCGCCGTGCCCTGAATGGCGAAATTGAACGTGGCCATGTCGGGCTCCGCTTCGATTTCGCCCCAGCCGACGACATGAATGGCGTTCTGCGGCTGCTCCGGTTGTGCCACGGCGGGCAACGCTCCGCCGCAAGCCAATACCGGGGTCAACACCAGCAAACGGAACATGGGGACAGTTTACCTATTTTCTTGCGTGTCGTGACTTCATTCCGGCGAGGTGTCGGAAATAGGTAAACTGTCCCCACGGCGCGCCCCCGCGAGCCGGTCCGCAAGCTCGCTCAAGTCCCGGCACCGGACGCAATCATCGACCTGCCAATCACCATAGGGGTCGAGCAGCACGCTGTGCAATCCCGCGGAACGCGACCCTTGCACGTCTTGGTAGTACATGTCGCCGACATGCGCCGTCCGGCCGGCCGTCGCGCCCGAGGCGCAGAGCGCATGCGCGAAGAACCGCGGATCCGGCTTCTCGAAACCGACGACGTGCGAATCGAAAACCGCGTTCAAGTGCGTCGCGAGGCCGAGCTCCTCGAGAGCGCGCTGCACCGAACCATCCGAGTTGCTCACGACGATGAGACGTAAATCGAGCGCGCGGAGCTTCTCGAGCGCCTCGGCTACGCCCGGTAACACCCACGACCACAGACGATAGTCCTGACCCGGCCGCTTGAGGCGTGCAGCAAGCTCGCTCACGAGCGCCGGCGCGCCCGAAGATCGCTCGGACGGCACCGTCGCGAGGCATTCGAGCATTCGCGCCAAGTGAAACGTGAACAAATCGTAGTTGTCGCCGCTTCGCGCAGCTGCGATGCGCGCGGACGTCGCGGGGCGCGCCGCGGCCTCGGCGCGACGCAGCGCCTCCACGGAAGCACGGATGCCGAACGACTCGAGCTCGGTCGCGACCCATTGGTAGTTCATCGAGATCAACGTGTTTCCCGCATCGAGAAACAGCGTGTCGATCTCGGCATAGGGCAGTGTCGTCATGGAACCGCCACTTTAATGCGGAACGCTCGGAGCGAGAACTTCGCTGCGCGGACGCACGAGCGTCAGCAACCCCGCGGCCGTAGGTACTCGAGCAGCACGGACCAGCGCTCGACCTTGGTCGCGAACGGCATGCCTGCGTGCGCGGGACTCGTCGAGGGCAGCCAATGGCACGGAATGCGCGCGAACGGCGCGGGTAACCGCGGCACCGCGCGACGCCGGTACAAATGCTCGGCCGTACGGCCATTAAAGAAGACGGCCTCGATCGCGCGCTCGCGTTCGAACAGCGCGGCGAAATCGTTGACGAGCGCGGTCGAGGGCACGATCGCCGCATCGAGGCTGCCCTCCCGACTACCTGCGGCGAGCACGTCCCACAACGCGATCGACGACGCCGTCAGGCGCGCGAGCCGCTGCGGATAGGCAAGCTCCGGGCCGGCACCGACGAGCGCTCCCATGATCCGCCAAAAAGCGTTCTGCGGTTGCGCGTAATATTGCCCGGCGGCGATTGAAGCGCGTCCCGGCAGGCTGCCGAGAATCAAGATCTTGGCGCCGCCGGCCGCGACGGGTGGAAAGCCGCGCGACAGTGCCCGCGCTGTCGTGCGCGCCCCGGCGAGCTTTCGATCTCGGTTCATTCGATTCGTATCGTCCACACAATGTCTCCGTCTGCCTGTCAGTATACTTTTCGCTTCACGGAGAACCTGCCGATGGCACGCAGCAAGCATTTCAACGAGCTCGGCATACCCCGCGATTACGGCAAGATCCCGCGCCTGCCGCGCTACCCGGAAGCGGCTCGGCTCGAGGAGGTCGAGCCGAACATCGTCGGCCGGCTGCAGCGCCTCGCTCCCGATGCAGCGTCGGATTGGCGCGCCATGAAAAATGCGGCGCTCGGCGACGGCATCGAGCTGCTCATGGTCTCAGGATTTCGCAGCCTCGATGATCAAGCCGAGATCATTCGCAGGAAGCTCGCGGCGGGGCTCGACATCGGCGCCATCCTCGCCGTCAATGCGGCACCGGGATTCAGTCAGCACCACACGGGGCTCGCCATCGATGTTGCGACGCGCGGCTCGCGCCCGCTCACGGAAGAGTTCGAGGCAACGGCGGCGTTCGCGTGGTTGGCCGACCATGCGCGCGCTTTCGGCTTTCGTATGCCGTACGGGCGCGGCAACGCATACGGCCTCGCTTACGAGCCCTGGCACTGGTCGCAACTGGACTGACGCGGTTCACGCAGCCCGTCGACCGGATCAGTTATCATCAGCGCGTCATTCACCGGGGGAATCGCGCATGTCGGCCACGATTGTCGTCGCTGCACGCTTGCCGGAGTCGCAGCTCAAGCACCTTGTTGTTATCGGTCTCGCGCTGCTAGCGGTCGGCTTCGACGTCGAACGTGCCGCAGCCCAGGAGCTCGCGGCACCGGAGCCCGCGGCTGAGCCCGCGACGATCCGCCAGTATCAGTTCGAGCCGGGAACGGAAGGCTACACGCTCGCGTTGAAGACCGTGCCGCGCCCGGAGCCCGGCCCCAACGAAGCGCTCGTGCGCGTGCGCGCCGTGGCGTTGAACCGCCGCGATGTTCTCATGCGGAATGCCCGGTACGGCCCCGGCGGCAATGCAGCCGGAGGGATACCGCTTTCCGATGGTGCCGGCGAGGTCGTGGCCGTCGGCAGCGACGTCACGCGGTTCAGAGTTGGCGACCGAGTCGCGGGCATATTCTTCGAGAATTGGCTCGCCGGCGAGCGCGACGCGAGCACGGCCGCGTCCGCGCGTGGCGGCAGCGCCGGCGGCATGCTCTCCGAGATGATCGTGAGCGACGCGGAGAGTCTCGTCGCCGTGCCCGCGCACTTGTCGTTCGAGGAAGCCGCAACATTGCCTTGTGCCGGCGTGACCGCGTGGGTCGGGCTATTCAAGCACGGCAAGCTCGAGCGCAACGAATACGTGCTGCTCGAAGGCACGGGCGGAGTTTCCGTGTTTGGGCTGCAGCTCGCGGCGGCAGCAGGCGCGCGCCCGATTATCACGAGCTCGAGCGACGAGAAGCTTGCGCGCGCGGTGGAGCTCGGCGCGTTCGGCACCGTCAATTACCGCACGAATGCAGACTGGGAAGTCGAGGTCCGCGAGCTTACGGGCGGACACGGTGTCGACCACGTGCTCGAGGTCGGCGGTAGAGATACGATTCCGAAAGCGCTCGAAGCCTTGGCCTACGACGCCCACGTCGCGCTCATCGGCGGGCTATCGGGTTTCGCGAGCGACGTACCCCTCGTTTCGCTCATGGGCACCGGCAGCTCCGCGACCGGCATCTACGTCGGCTCGCGCGCCGATTTTGAAGCGCTCAATGCTTTCTTGAGGGAGCATCGGATCTATCCCGTAGTCGACCGTGTCTTCAGCTTCGAAGAGGCGCCGGCCGCGTTCGATTTCATGGAGAACGGCAGTTTCTTCGGGAAGATCGTGATCCGCCTGTAAGCATACGCCGGGGACATGAGCGAAACCGTCGGCAAATGGACTCGCTGCGGTGCGGACACCCGAGCAAGCCGCAATGGCTGACGTGTCACACGGCTCGCGGCGCGTCGTATCCGCGCTGCTGTTGACGGCGCTCGTGGGTGTGGATGCCAATGCCGAGCCTCGCGCCCCGCTCGCCGAAACCCCGCCCGCCCCACGCGACCTCCAAGCCCTCGAGCGAACCGGCGCGCTCATCGGCGCCGTCAACATCCGCATCGACAACGTCTTCGATCTCAGCGATCCCGCCGAAGACAAGCTGCTGTATCGCTGGGCGAATCGCGTGCACAGGACAACGCGGCCGGGGGTAATCGAGGACATTCTGCTGTTCACGAGCGGCGACCGGCTGGAGGCGCGCCTGCTCGAGGAATCCGCGCGGCTGCTGCGCGACCGCGGTTTCGTCGCCGACGCGACCGTGGGCGCCGCGAGCTACGATCCCGCCACGAACCGCGCCGACATCGACGTCTGGATGCGCGATGCCTGGTCGCTCGGGCTCGACCTCAAATTGAGCCGCAGCGGCGGCGAGAACGAGTACGGCATCGGCTTCACCGAGGACAATCTGTTGGGCTTGGGCAAGAGCTTTACCGCCGCCTATTCGAGCGACATCGATCGCGACGAGGCCTTGTTTGGTTACTCGGATCGCAACGTCCGCGGCGGGCGCACGCGCCTCGATGTCGCGCTCGCCAACACGAGCGACGGCGACCGTATCCAAATCGCCGCGGGCCGTCCGTTCTATGCGTTCGACACGCGCTGGTCCGTCGCCGGCAGCGCGCTCGACGACGAGCGTGTCGATTCGATCTACGACTTGGGCGAGGTCATCGACGAATTCCGTCATGACACGCGTTCCGTTGCGATTCAAGGCGGTTGGTCACGCGGGCTCATCGACGGCAGAGCTCGACGCTGGCTTGCCGGTGCTGTTTACGAGGAAGACGAGTTTTTCGCGACGCCGGATAACTCGCAGCCGATGCTCATGCCCGAGAGCCGTAAGTTGGTGTATCCGTGGATCGGCTGGCAGCTCGTCGTCGACGACTACCGGAAGATGACCGAGCTCAACGACATGGGCCGCACCGAGGATGTTCCGCTCGGGCTCGATGTGTTCTTGAGTCTCGGCTTCGCCGCCGAACGCTTCGGCGCGGACCGCAGGGCGACGATATTCAACGCCAGCGCGCGCAAAGGTTGGGAGCCCGGCGGACCGGGAAATCTGCTGCTATTCGAGGCGAC
>DATCIQ010000358.1:0-28584 GCA_036507635.1 Gammaproteobacteria bacterium | reverse complement strand
CGCATTTCCTCCGTCAGGGAGGATCCCGCCACGAAGGATCTCGTGCTCCGCTACTTCGACCGCGGCGGCGACGGCGAGCTGACCGAGGAGCGCTTCGACATGGTCGTGCTCTCGGTCGGCATGGAGATCTCGCCCGACGTGCGCGCGCTCGGCAAGCGGCTCGGCGTCGAGCTCGACGAGCACGGCTTCTGCAAGACGGTCCAATTCGATCCCGTACGGACGAGCCGCCCCGGCGTCTACGCGGTCGGACCGTTTCGCGAGCCGAAGGACATCGCCGACTCGCTGCTCGATGCGAGTGCCGCCGCCGCGCGCGCCGGCGCGATGCTCGCCGCGGCCCGCGGCTCGCTTGCGCGCGAGGCCGTCTATCCGGCCGAGCGCAACGTCGGCGCAGAGCCGGCCAAGACCGCCGTGTTCGTCTGCCACTGCGGCACGAACATCGCGGGCTTCGTTGACGTCGCGGACGTTGCGAAAACCGCCAAGTCGCTGCCCGGCGTGATCCACACCGAGGAAAGCCTTTACGCGTGCTCGCGCGACAGCGTGGCGCACATCACCGAGACGGTGCAGCGGATCGGCGCGAACCGCGTCGTGATCGCGAGCTGCTCGCCGCTCACGCACGAACGGCTGTTCCAGAACTGCACGAGGAACGCGGGTCTGAACCCGTACCTCATGGATATCGCGAACATCCGCAATCACTGCTCGTGGGTGCACTCGAAGGACCGCAAGGCCGCGACGCAGAAGGCCAAGGATCTCGTGCGCATGTCGGCCGCGCGCGCGGCCCAGCTCGAGCCGTTGCCGACGGGCCGGATGGCGATGAACAAGACCGCGCTCGTGGTCGGCGGCGGCGCCGCGGGAATGACCGTGGCGCTCAACCTCGCGGCGCAGGGCTTCCCGGTCCATCTGGTCGAGCGTGAGGTCAAGCTCGGCGGCAATCTCAAGAACCTGCACTACAGCTTGCAGGACGCAAGTCTAGGCGCGCCGCTCGCCGCGAACGGCGACGGCGATCTCGAGAGCCCGCGCGGGCTGCTCGAGCGCCTGGTCCGCGATGTCGACCACCACCCGTTGATCACGGTGCACCGCGCGACGGTGCTCGGCCGCACGACCGGCTTCATGGGCAACTTCACGACGACGCTGACGTCGCCCGACGGCAAGACCGAGAAAGCGCGCATCGATCATGGCGCCGCGGTGCTCGCGGTCGGCGGCGTCGAGTACAAGGGCGAGGAATACAGCTACGGCAAGGATCCGCGAATCGTCACGCAAAGCGAGTTCGAGGCACTGCTCGCTTCGGGCGCCGCGCCCGACACGATCGCGATGATCCTCTGCGTCGGGCCGGCCGATCGCTATTGCGGACGCATCTGCTGCACCTCGGCGTTGAAGAACGCGATGGTCCTGAAAAAGAAGAATCCGGCCGCGCGGATCACGATCATCTACAAGGACATCCGCACCTACGGCTTCAAGGAACGGATCTACCGGAACGCGCTCGACGCGGGCATCGTCTTCATCCGCTATCAGGACGGCCGCGAGCCGACCGTCGAGACCGACGGCGGCGCGCTCACGGTCTCCGTGTACGAGGAGATTCTCGGCGAGCGGATCGCGATCGAGCCCGAGTATCTTGTGCTGTCGACGCCGGTCGTGCCTTCTCCGGCCAATCAGGACCTGTCGCTGCGCCTCAAGGTCCCGGTCGACATGGACGGGTTTTTCATGGAAGCCCACGTGAAGCTGCGGCCGGTCGACTTTCTGTCCGAGGGGCTCTTCATGGCCGGCATGGCCCATTATCCGAAGTTTCTCGATGAGGCGATCGTGCACGCGCAGGCGGCCGCGGCACGAGCGGCGGCGCTCCTCTCCCACGACACGATCACGACCGGCGGCAAGATCGCCGAAGTCGATCCGGAGCTTTGCACGGGGTGTCTGACGTGCGTGCGAAGCTGCGCGTATTCCGCGCCGCGGATCGACGACTCGCTCACGGGCGTCGGCGGCATCATCGGCGCGGCGCGGATCGAGGCTGCGCTCTGTCAGGGGTGCGGACTCTGCGTCGCGTCCTGCCCGGCGGACGCGATCGAGCTCAAGCACTACACGCGACCGCAAGTCGCTGCGAAGCTCGGTGCGCTCCTCGGCCACGAATGCGGAGCGGCGCCATGAGCACGACGTTCGAGCCGGAAATCGTCGCGTTGTGTTGCCGGCACTGCGCTTATGCGGCCGCGGATCTCGCGGGCAGCTCGCGCCAGACCTATCCGCCGGCGGTGAAGATCGTCGAGCTGCCGTGCACCGGCCGCGTCGACGTCGTCGAAGTGCTCCACGCGTTCGAGAACGGCGCGGACGGCGTGCTCGTCGCGGGCTGTCTCGAAGGCAAGTGCCATTACTTGAAGGGCAACCTGCACGCGCGCCGGCGGCTCGACCACGTTCAGGCACTCATGGACCAGATCGGCCTCGAGCGCGATCGCGCGCGCATGATCAATGTGTCGGCCGCGATGGGTGTGCAATTCGCCGAGCTCGCCGGCGAGCACGTGGAGACCGTGAGAAACCTGGGGCCGAGCCCGTTGCGCCGTAAGCCTCTGCAAGGAGAAACCGCTTGATCGTCGCCGAACAGAAATCGCTGCAGGAGATTCGCAAGATGCTCGAGGGCCGGAGCCGAGTGCTCGCGGTAGGCTGCGGCACCTGCGTGACCGTATGCCATGCGGGCGGGCAGCGGGAGACCGCGGCGCTCGCGAGCAGCCTGCGCATGGCCACGCGCATCGACGCTCGGCCGATCGAGGTCGACGAGGCGATCGTGCAACGTCAGTGCGAATGGGAATACGTCGACGTGCTTGCCGCACGGATCGAGGACTATGACGCCGTGCTCTCGCTCGGCTGCGGCGTGGGCGTGCAGACGCTCGCCGAGCGCTTTCCCCGTAAGCGCGTATACCCCGCCCTCAACACGAAGTTCATGGGCATGCCCACCTCGCAGGGCATCTGGGAAGAGCGCTGCATCGGCTGCGGCAACTGCATCCTCGACAAGACCGGCGGCATCTGCCCCGTGAGCCGCTGCGCGAAGCAGCTGTTCAATGGACCGTGCGGCGGCTCGGAGAACGGCCGCTGCGAGGTCGCGAAGAGTACGCCGTGCGCGTGGCACAGGATCTGGGAGCGCGCCGAGGCGCTCGGCCTGGTCGAGGAGCTGATGCAGATCACGCCACCGAAGGACTGGTCGAGCAGCCGCGACGGCGGTCCGCGGCGCATCGTGCGCGACGACCTGCGGCTGCCCGGCGAAGAGACGGAGGCGGCGTCATGAGCTCGGCAGCCGTCGGCGACGTGATGCCCGCCGGCACCGGGTGGAAATCCGGAAGCCATCTCGAGCGCGTGCTCGCGGCCGGGCACTTTGCGGTCACCGCCGAGCTCGGGCCGCCGCGCTCGTGGAACGCCGAAGCCGTGAAGAAGAAGATCGGGCTTCTCAAGGGCAGCGTCGACGCGGCCAACGTCACCGACAACCAGACCGCCATCGTGCGCATGAGCAGCATCGCGACCGCGCTGCTGATGCTGCCCGAGGGCCTCGAGCCGATCATCCAGATGACTTGCCGCGATCGCAACCGCATCGCGATTCAGAGCGATCTCTTGGGCGCGGCCGCGCACGGCTTGCGGAATCTTCTGTGCCTGTCGGGCGATCACCAGTCGTTCGGCGACCACCCCGCCGCCAAGAACGTGTACGACATCGACTCGATCCAGCTCGTCGGGACGGTCAAGGCGATGCGAGACCAAGGCAAATTCCAGTCGGGCGCCGACATCAAGGGCGGCGGGCCGCCGTTCTTCATCGGTGCGGCCGCGAGCCCGTTCGCGCATCCGCTCTCGATGCGGCCGTATCGGCTGGGCAAGAAAGTGCGGGCCGGGGCCGATTTCATTCAGACGCAGCTCGTCTACGACGTGGACGGCTTCGCGGCCTTCATGAAGAAGGTCGTCGATCTCGGCTTCGCCGAGCAGACCTACATTCTGGCCGGAGTCGGCCCGCTCAGAAGCCCGGCGATGGCTCGCCACTTGAGGGACAACGTGCCGGGCGTCACGGTGCCCGACGCGCTGGTCGAACGCATAGAGGACGCGGCGAAGGGCATCGACGAAAACGACAAGGAAGCGCGCCGCAACGCGTGGCAAGCCGAGGGCCAGCGGATCTGCGTCGAGCTCATCGAGAGGCTGCGCGAAGTGCCGGGCGTCGCCGGCGTTCACATCATGGCGATCGAATGGGAGCAGGCCGTGCGGCCGATCGTCGAGGCGGCCGGCCTTCTGCCGCGACCGCTCACGGACGCGCCCACGTGAGCGCCGTCGCGCGCCCGGCCCGAGTCGCGCGCGCCCGAGCGCCGGCTTTGCCGGCCTTGGGCGAGGCCGTGCGCGCGCGCATCGGCGAGAACGTCTATTCTTGCTACCAGTGCGTCAAGTGCACGTCGGGCTGCCCGCTCGCCGATCAGTTCGACCTCACGCCGAACCAGGTGATGCGCGCGGTGCAGCTCAACGACGCGCGCGTGCTCGAAAGCCGCACGATCTGGCTTTGCGTCTCGTGCTACACCTGCGCGACACGTTGTCCGCGCGGCATCGACGTGACCGGCGTGATGGACGCGCTGCGCATCGAAGCGCGAGAGCGCGGAATCCCGGCCGCGGTGCCCGAGGTGGCAGCGTTCAACTCTCTGTTCATGCGGCTCGCGCGTACGTTCGGGCGCATCCCGGAGCTCGTGCTGATGGCGCTGTTCAATCTCGTGCAGAGAAAACCGTTCGGCAACGCCGAGCTCGGCTGGCAACTGCTGAAGCGCGGCAGGCTCAAGTGGTTTCCGACTTTTGTGCGCCCGCCGCGCAAAGTGCGGCCGATCTCCGCGCCGGCGACGAAGGTCGGGTATTTCCCGGGTTGCGCCTCCCAAAGCAGCGCGAAGGAGTACGACGAGACGTCGCGTCTTGCGGCGCAGGCACTCGATATCACGCTCGTCGAGCCCGTGGGCTGGACATGCTGCGGGTCGAGCCCCGCGCATGCGACCGACGCCAGGAGGGCGACCGTCATGCCGATGCGCACGCTCGGCACCGTCGAGCGGATGGGCCTCGCGACGCTGACCTCGCCGTGCAGCTCTTGCTTTGCGCGGCTCAAGCACGCCGAGTACGTCGCCTCACGCGGTTCGGCCAAGTGGCGGGAGGCGGCGGCCACGACCGGCCATGACGGCTACGACTATAGGGGATCGGTGCGCGTGCAGCACATGCTCGACACGTTCATCGAACATGCCGGCATGGACAAGATTGCACGGCGCGTCGTGCGGCCGCTCTCGGATCTCAAGGTCGCCTGCTACTACGGCTGTCTGATCACCCGTCCGGCGAAGGTGACCGGCGCCGAGCATCACGAATACCCGATGAAGATGGATTATCTAATGCGGGCGCTCGGCGCCGAGCCCGTGCGCTGGTCGTCGAAGACGGATTGTTGCGGCGGCTCGCTCGGCGTGATCAAGCCCGAAGTGTCGGTCAAGATGGCCAAGCGCGTGCTGGAGGATGCGCGCGCGAGCGGCGCTCAGGCGATCGCGACCATGTGCCCGATGTGCCACATGAATTTGGATGCGCGCCAGAAGCGCATGGGCTTCGACGCCCCGACGCCGATCATCCACGCGACGCAGCTGATGGTGCTCGCGTTCGGGCTCGGGGAGGACGCCGCGCAACTCGACAAGAACATCGTCGATCCGCGCCCGCTGCTGCGCGCGTGGCGATCCTCCGCGCCGTTCCGCAAAGACGTTGACGCGTCGCCCGGCGGCTCGGCGCCTCGCGCAGATCGACTCGGGAGCGAGAACACCGACAGGAGGCGACCACGATGAAGGTTACCGAATGCTTGAACACGGAGCATGGCGTGTTTCTGACTCAGCTCGACGTGCTCGAACGGATGCTGAACGACGAGGCGCCGCCAGTACTGGCACGTAGTGGCCCATGTGCGTGGCGTCCAGAGACTGCGGTACCTCCGAGCGGCGTGGCGAAGGCTCCGCCGGGTGTGCCGTCCCGCTCAAGCGACGATCAGCCAATTGCATCATGGACGCCGCGTGCTCGGGAGCGCACACTCGCCCGGAATGGCGAGTCGACGGCAGTTCTTGAGCGCCAAGGCGCTCGTCATCGTCACGGGCTATCGGGCGAAGATTCACCCTGTCGGCAACGCCAGCAGCGTGAGTCACGCCGATGGCACGCTGTTATTCACCGGCGCGGCCGTTGGTGAGTAAGCCTCGGCTGTGGCGCTCCGGCTACCACGTCAATGCCAACGCCCTCGGCGGTCTCCCGAGGCTCGGCTATCCATGGACTCGCGCCAAACCGTGGTGCATTTTGTTGCCGGAACGCGGCGATGACACGGCGACGCGACCATAGGTCAAGCAATTTCAAAAGGAGCGTTCCCATGGCAGCAGCACCTTATCCGATCCGAAAGAACAATTGGGACAACATTATCTTCCTAAGTGTAACCGCCTTGGTGGGATTGATCGGCACTGCCGTGTACATCTATAGGTACGGAGTCGCCGGCACGGAAATTGCCCTGTTCATGTTCTTTCTCGTCGTTACCCCGTTGAGTATCACTGTCGGATATCACCGACTTTTCGCCCACGGGACCTACAAAACGAATGCGTTGATTCGCTTTCTCCTGCTATTTTTCGGCGCCGCTGCGTTCGAACAATCGGCACTGCAATGGTGTTCACAGCATCGAGACCACCACCGCTATGTCGACACGGACCGGGACCCCTATAGCATAGGGAAGGGCTTTTTCTATGCGCATATGGGTTGGATGCTGTTTTGGAAGCACGAAACCCACTATGACAACGTAAAGGACCTGAGCAACGACCCGATAATCAGGCATCAGCATCGGTACTATTTGCTTTGGGCGATCTCGGCGGGAATCGCCTTGCCCCTTTTCATCGGCGCATTGACTGGACATCTCCTGGGTGCCTTCGTCATGAGCGTTTGCCTTCGACTGGCAGTGGTTTGCCACCTCACGTTCTTTATCAATTCCATATGCCATATGTTCGGTAGATCGACCTACGACGTTTACGCAACAGCGAAAGATAATTGGCTTATCGCCTTTCTCACCTTCGGCGAGGGATACCATAATTTTCACCATCGTTTCGAGCAAGACTATCGCAATGGCGTGCGCTGGTACCAATGGGACCCGAGTAAATGGATCATTGCGCTGCTAGGAAAAACAGGCCTGGCTTGGGATTTGAAGCGAGCTTCTAATTTCAGCATTCTTGCAGCCCAGTTTGCCGGCGAAAACAGGCGCGTGAGCGATTGGCTCAGTCGGGTAGGGGAAAGCGCGGGATTAGTGAACGGAGTCCTCAAATCGCAATATGACAATCTCAGGCAGAACCTTGCCAGGTGGGAGGAAGCTGCTAACGAATACGGAAGGGTGTTGCAGCGCCAAGTTGCCCAGTACTCGGAAGAAGTACGAGAATCGGCTCGGCGGAAGTTGGCAGAGGCGCGAGAGCAATTCAAATACGCGCATCGCGACTGGCAAGTGCTGCTGAAGCAATGCCCTGTCCCTGCATGAACGACGGCGTTTCCTGAGCTCCTGTAGGTAGAAATACGTATACGCCAGCAATGATCGGTGGCCGAACCGCGATTCGGCGCGATGCGCATCTGGAGTCGCAGAAAAGAATGGCGAAGTCGTCTCGAGTCTTGTCACCGATGTGTCCGTAGTGCAAGTGCATCAGACGAGGTGAGCCGGTCGTCGGATTTACACCATTGGCAAAAGCCTCTATCAAGAAACAAGACGGTCAGGGTCCGCAGTCACTGGAGTGATCGAGGGCGTTAGCGGCTCAGGCGTTGGCCCTGCTCGGCGCTTGGTTGAATCCCCATTCGTAGCTTCATGTCAGGGTGCCGGACAAGAACGGAGTGATGCAGCGATGGGCGGTCGAATGGGGCGGCGCGGGCCAGCTCGGCGAGCAGGGGATGACGCGCGCGACGCTGAAACCGGGCGACGAGGTCGTCATAACGGGCGCACCGAGCCGCAACGCGGGCGAGCTTCATGTCTCGGACGCTCACACGTTTCGTCAAGAGCTTCAAGCACGCGCGCGATCAGCCGATGCACTCCGATTCGGACTACCGTGTTCCGAAATGGATCCATGTCTGAGGAATGCGCCGTTGACGATACGGCATCTTGAATGAAAAGGAGGCGGAGCATGGGCGAGATCGTTTTTGCCGCCAAGGTCACACACGTTCCCACGATGTACCTCTCGGAGCAGGACGGACCGCTCAAGGGCTGCCGCGCTGGAGCCATCGAGGGGCACCGCCGAATGGGTGAACTGGTCCGAGCCGCCGGCGCAGACACGTTCGTTGTCCTCGACACGCACTGGCTCGTGAACTCCGGCTATCACGTGAATGCGAATTCCGTTTTCAGGGGTCCCTTCACGAGCCACGAGTTCCCGCAGTTCATTCAAAACCTTCCATATGAATATCGAGGCGACGTCGAGCTCGGCGAGGCCATCGCCGAGAAAGCGACGGCGATGGGTGTCCCTACCCGAGCGCACCACCTCGATTCCCTCGGTCTTCACTACGGGACGCTGATACCCATGCGTTACCAGAACGCGGACGCGGCGCTCGCTGTTGTTTCCGTCGCGGCCTGGTGCATAAAAGCCGAGCTCGACGAGTCGCGTGTGTTCGGCGAGGCGGTGGCTGAAGCGATCGCGGAAAGCGGCTCGAAGGTGGCGCTTCTCGCGAGCGGATCGTTATCCCACCGGCTCTGGCCGAACCGCCTCGCCGAAGCGGGCATGTTCAAGATGAGCAGCAAATTCAATGAGCTCGTGGACGGGATGGTTCTCGAGATGTGGAGGGCGGGCCGGATCGCGGAGTTCCTGGAGATGCTTCCCGAATACGCGCAACATTGCAGCGGCGAAGCGGGAATGCATGATACGGCCATGCTGTTCGGCGCCCTGGGCTGGGACCGCTATACGGGCCGCGGCGAGGTGTTGAGCGACTACTTTCCGAGCTCCGGCACCGGGCAGGTCAACGTGATGTTCACGCTGCCCGAATCGAGTGCGTCCGTTACGCCTGCTTCCGCGGCGGGCGGATAGATAGAAATACGTAGATGCCGTCGTGCTCCGAGGCCGAGTATGAACAGCAAGACATAACGCCCGGTGACTTCATGGACAATAGCGACTTCCGAGAAGCGTGCGAAGTGGCTCCGGTGGCCACGTGAAAGAGCGGTACGATTCGCTGTCCCGGACGCTGCGCCTGCATAGTTCTTCGCGACGGCGTCCCCGGTGAGCGTGCATGCCGGGTGAGAAGGTGTACGCGACGGTGCAGGACGGGACGAGCCGCTGCCGCGCTGAGCAGCGCTCCATTTCGCAGCAGCGGTGACGTTCGAATGCCCACTTCGTGTAGTGCGCGTGCAGCATTGCGCCGCGCCGCCGCTCGGCAGTACAGTGCGGCCGGAATTGGCGAATCAGGGGGAGCCATGCAACGCTCCAACTTCCTAGCAGCCATGGCGTTGTCGGCGGCCATTGCGTCGATCGGAACCGCCTCGGCCCACCACTCGTTTTCAGCGGTCTACGACACGGAGAAGACGGTCACCGTCAGCGGCGTCGTGACGAAAGTCGAGTGGTTCAACCCGCACGCGCACTTTTTCGTCGATGCGAAAAACGAGCAAGGCGTCGTCGAGAACTGGGACTTCGAGCTCGCGAGCCCGAACGGCTTGATGCGGCTCGGCTGGACCCGCAAGTCGTTGCAGGAGGGCGACGCAGTAACCGTCGAGGCTTTCCGTGCGCGCGACGGTTCGCCGCTCGGCAACGCGCGCTCGGTGACGCTTGCCGACGGCACCAAGATGTTCACGGGCGAGGCCGTGCAAGGCGGTCTCCGTTGAGCGCAACTCGCTTGATCCGCGCGCTCGGCTGGTCGGCGCGCTCGCAGTTTTCGGCGCGGCGCAGTGACGAGCGACGAGCCGCACGAAACCGCCGACGTTCTTATCCCCGCCCTTCCGTGCCGGCGCCCGCGAGCTCGCCGGTCTCGGTGCCGGTGCAATTGAGCGGCAGGAGCTGGTCGAACGGCGCGAGCTGGAGCGTCTGCGTCGGAACGACCCAGGGCTCGGTCAGCACTTTCGGATCGTAGACCGTGGCGTCGATCACGAGCGTATCGGCGTCGACGCGGCGGTAGCGCTCGACGATCCGCAGCGCATCGGAATGGAACGAGACGCGGCCTTCGGCCGAGATCCAGGTATCGTCCGTGAAGTTCTTGGTCTCGACGACGAACGTGTCGCCTTCCCAACGTCCGACCGCGTCGCCGCGCCACGACGGCGGGACAGCGTCGCGATGCGGCCGGCCGTCGGTCGGAACGAGCTGGTAGCCGTGAAAGGTCTCGCTCAACAGCACGACGAACCTCGGCGTCGAGAGGATCTGCCCGACCGCGCCCACGTCCCAGAGCCGCACGTTTAACGTGCCGAAGGCCGTCGAGACGCATCGCAGCGTCGGGTCGTCCTTGTCGGCGAGCTGCGCGGCTCGCTCCTTCGCCCAAGGCTGATAGAGATCGGTGAAGCTCGGCGGGGCGGCCTCGCCCGACCTCCGGCCGCCGCCGGGCCGGAAACCCCGCCCGCCGACGTCCGCGCCGCCCCACCATACGCCGGAGAGGTCCGGATGGTCGTCAGCCATGCGCAGCACGGAATTCGTCGCGCCGTCCTGCGCCGCGACGTCCCGCGCAATTGCCAGCGCCAGTACGCACACGAGACACGACGCGGTGCATCGGCTCAGCGCGAGCTTTGTTTCGTTCGAAACGCGTCTCATCGTCGCTCCCCATCGGCGCCCCGTCTTCACTGGGCGCCCGCACCCTCCCGCGGCCCGAACATGCCGTACACCGTGCCGTCCGCGGTCACGAGCTCCCTGAGCATGCCGGCATTCTTCGACGTGTCCCTGGCGCGAAAACCGGTGATCGTGACCACGTCGCCCTGTTTGATGACGTTCGGCGAGTAGCCGTTGCGGATCATGCCGCTCGGCGTGCCGGCCTCGAACGACCATCGCTCGACGTCGCCGTCCTCGCCCGCGACATCGAGAAAGACATACGAGTGAGGATTGGTCAGCCTGACTTGGACGATCTTGCCCGTGACCGTGACCGGCGCCGACTGGTCGTAGAACGCGGCGAACGAGTGATGGGCCCACGCGGGCGCGCCCGTCTCGAAACCCAGCAGACCGACGATCAGGGCCCCGACCATTGAGTGTTTCATAGCAGCTCCCGCTTCCAGCGGAAAGTGGTTCTCTCCGGTCGCCGATTCTCCACGAGCGGCGTACCCCGGCGCAATCGCGCATATGCTCTATTCCGTGCCGTTCGTGAGTAATCCGGCGGAGGATTCACTGCTATGTCCTGATCCGCTAGTTCCGCGGCGATGAAGAGATGTCTTGTCCGCCCCAAAGGGGACCTCGATTGCGGAAGCTGATTCCGGTCAGCCGGTATAGGAGCATCAGCCCAGAATTCCGGTTTCGTCGGCACGGCATTACCGAGTCGAGGCAAGAGGGAGCACAGGCTATGGAACTCGCATTGAAAGCTCGGTGGGTGGGGGCCGCCGCCGGTCTCATGTCGCTCGTGGTGTGGGCTCAACCGGCGTTCTGCCACCACTCTTTCGCCATGTATGACCAGACGATCGACAAGACGCCGATCATGGAGAACGGTCGATGCGAAGCGCCTGTGTGAGCTTGGCAGGTCCGGAGCAGAGGTCGGCAATGCGTCGAGCGCGCGGTCGCGCCTCGAACATCGCTTCGATGCCCTCCACGGGCTCCAGCGCGCGCACCAGCACCGCGACGCCATCGTCCTTCCGCCCGCACACGACGTTCAGGCAGAAGTGCATGCCGTAGGTGAAGTACACGTAGGCGCGTCCGCCGGGCAGGTACATGGACTCGTTGCGCGCAGTACGTCGCCCGCCGTACGTGTGGGCCGCGCGATCGATCGCGCCGAGATACGCTTCGACCTCGACGATGACTCCAGCGAGGCGCTCGCCGCGCCAAGGGTGACGCCCGCACGTGCTAAGCGTGCCGCTGTGGGCCCGCTCATTTTTGATCGGCGCTTGGTGGTTGGCCCAACAATTCGCGTCCGTCCGCAAAGATCACGCGATAGACACGGATGTAGTTCGAGCCGTCCCGTGCCGGGTAGCCGACGATCGTGACGGCATCGCCCGCATGCAGCGACGCCTCCGACCAGCCTCGGCGTCGCAGCACGGTCGGCGCATTCGTTTCGACCCTCCACTGCTCGGTCGTGCGGTCTTCGTTCCGCACCTCGACGAAAATCAAACCATGCGGATTCCGAAAGCGGTACTCGGTGACGACACCCGTGATGGTCACGCTCGGATCGGGAAGATAATGCGCGGCAAACGAGTGATGAGCGCCTGCCGGCGCGGAAAACATCGCTGCTGCCGAGGCCAGGCCGATCAGTCGGTATCGTGCGCGCATCGTGGCGACTCCTGATCATTGAGCGGCTTTCGCCGCCTCGCGCTCGAGCAGCTCCATCCAGATGCCCTCGGAGCAGTTGTCCTCGAAGATCGCGTCGTCCTCGAGACGCCGGTACACGACGGTCACCACCTCGGCGTCGCTCACGTAGAACATCGGATCGCTCATCTTCATCTCGTTCACCAGCACCTTGCCGGTGATCGGCGGCGCGGTGCCGTCGCGCCGCAGCCCAACGATGTCGATATCGTCGGGGGCGACGAGCGACCAACGCTCCACGATCCGCATCCGATCGCTATGCGGCCAGCGCGGCGCGTGCCACTCGCTGATCAGCTGCGTCTCGATCACGAGCGTCTCGCCCTCCCAATGCCCGATCGAATAGCCGACCCGCTGGTGCGGAAAGCCGTCCGGAAAGTCCCGGCCGTCGAGATAGATGCGCCGCGACTGATTGGCGAGCTCCGAAAGCAGCGTGATGCGCTGCGGCTGCTGCACGATCTCCATCGTCGCACCGCCGATCCCCCACATCACGGTCGGCATGCCGGGCTCCACGCAATGCGCGTTCGCCTCGTAGCTCGCGACGTCGTATTGGGCGGCAAACGCCTGCGTGACCGCGTTGCCTGCGGCCGAGAGCTCGGGTTCGACGGGAATGTAGAACGGCGCGCCGGGCCGCGAATGTTGCACCATCGCCCAGCCGCCCGAGAAGTCGGCAGGAGTCTCCGCGGCCGCAGCGCCGCTGCACGCGAGCGTGACCCAGAGCGCCGCGCGAGCCCGCCACCGCCGACCGTCACGCGCTACAAACCCGTTCATAGACCTCGCCCGACGGATGCGCGACCGGTGCGGCCACATCGCCGCTGCTACGCATGAGCCCAAGAACTCTCGCCTGCTCATCATCCTCCACCGTGCGTCTTTTTGTGGTGACGGAATCCGCGCTGGAGCCGAGGGCTGAAAAACGGCAACTCCGCGTCCTCCGGTTGCCGTTCCCCCCAGCCGCCTCACGAAGAATTCTGCGCAGCGCACTACGCGGCGTCGATGATGCAAATGCTTCATGGGCGAGACCGGTGAGAAGTCTCAGGTTCGTATCGCCGGCCGGCGCACGAAGTCGGTCGAAGAGGGCAGAGGCGCGAGATGAGGCTCCTTTGCGCGGCCCGAGCGGCAGCAGGAGGTAACGTGGCGTTTTGTCCGATGGCGCTCGAGGGCGGCATCGGAGTCATTCACCGGGGCTCGTCCATCGACCAACAGCGCAACGGCGTGGCCGAGGTGAAGCGAACTCGGAGCGCGATCATCGAAGAGCCGCTGTGCCTGCCGCTCGGCAGCGCCATCCGCGAGGCGCCTGTTCGCCAAACGGCACACGATCACCGGCATCCTGATCGAGACCGCACCGGGGAGCGGCGTGCTCGCGGGCCTACTCTCGCAGCGCGATCTGCCGCGGACACACGACGCCGAAGACCGCCCCGTCGAGGAGTTCATGACGCCGTTCGAGCGGCTCGTAGTCGCACGTTCCGGCATCACGGTGGAGCAGGCCGAACGCATTCTGTTCGAACGTCGCATCGAGCGGTTGCCGCTCGTGGACGACGTGCGGCGCATTCACGGTCTGATCACGCGCAAGGATATTCTGTTCTTGCGCGAGCGACCGTTCGCGAGCCGCGATCGCAAAGGTAGATTGCTGGTCGCGGCGGCGATCGGCGCGCGCGGCGATTTCCTGGAGCGTGCCGCGGCGCTGCTCGAGGCGGGCGCCGACTGCCTGTGCATCGACATCGCCCACGGCCATTCGGAAGTCATGGAGAAGGCCGTTGCGGCCGTCCGCAAACGCTTCGGCGACGTGCCGCTCGTGTGCGGCAACGTGGCGACGCGCGAAGGCGCTGAGTGGCTCGCCGCGCTCGGCGTGGACGGTATCAGGGTTGGCGTGGGTCCGGGGCGCGGCTGCCGCACGCGCATGGAAACGGCGGCCGGAGTGCCGCAGCTCCAGGCGATCCGCGAGGCGTGGGCTCGCCGTAAAGGCAACGGTGCCGATCGTCGCCGACGGCGGCGTGCGCCACGATAAGGACATCTTCCTCGCGCTGGTTTGCGGCGCATCGAGCGTGATGCTCGGCAGCGTACTCTCCGGCACGGACGAAGCGCCGGGCCGCGTGATCGAGGATCCGGCGACGCACGAGAAGAAAAGGATCTACCGTGGCATGACTTCGCCCGGCGCGGTGTTCGAAGCGCTGTATGCTTCAGAAGATGCGAAGGAGCCGGAGGAGATGCCGCGAGTCCTACGAAAGGTGAGCATTGATCGCGAATCACGGGCCGCGCGGCACGTCGTTCGCCAACTGAGCCGCGCTCGCGGTGCGAATTGGACAACGCGCGTCGGCAAGCCGACATTGCGTTCCTCGGTGCTGCCACGACACCGTAGCCCGGCCCGGCGAGCCGCAGGCTTCGATGAAGGCGGCGCGCTCCTTCGGCACTACTCGCGGGTGCCGGCCGGTTCGCCGTCAATGGGGCCGAGTGTCCTGCCGTCGGGCAGGATCACGCCGACATACAGTCCGCCCTGGCTGCCATCCTTTAGCGTGACCGGATTGCGCAAGGGGTTGACGAACATCACCACGCGGTCGCCCGGCCTCACCACGTTTCGCGTCCAACCCTGATTGACCAGAATGTTGGCCGCGGTCATCTCCACGGTCCACAGTCCGTCCGCCACATCACCCTCGGCGACACCTTCCATTTTGATGGACGCATGCGGATTGATCCACCGAAACTCCTTGATTGTGCCCTCGATTCTGATGACTGTGGTGCTGTCGAAGGCCGCCGTGGAATGGTGACCGGCCGCCGGCGCACTGAACGCGCCGGCCACGCTCGCCGCTGCGGCCAAGAGGAGCAGCCGTTGCATCGTCTTCATCGTTCGAGTCCTCTGATTTGCCCGGCCGATCAATTCAAGATCTGGAATCTCGTACCGTCCTTCAGAATGATTGCCTTCAACAGAAACACGTTCTGGTCGTCTTTGCGGGGCGAAGCTATGACTCGGATCCGTTCGCCTGGCTGGACTTGCGCAGGGGTCAGTCCTATCCGCACGAGCATGTTCGCGGGCGCCCCTTCCAGAGAGTAAACGATCTCCTCCTCACCGTTCTCTTCGGAGCCGATCAAGGTCATCGCGATGTGCGGATTGCGGAACTTGAGCGTACCCACGATACCGACCAACTCGACATTGGTCTCGAGGTCGTAGACCGCGAATGAGTGATGCGCCGCTGCGGCGGTAGCCAGCAAACCAACACCCAAGCAGAGGACAACAGCTCGCTTCATTCTCACCCCCCCAGGATCAGGTACTGCGTTTACCTGGCGTGCGTCACCTCGTGTTCTTCTGCCCACCTGCGGGGCAGCAGCACGACGAGAAAAACTTACGACTGCTCACCTGCGCCGTCCATAGGACGTTTGAATCATCTTCTTCAACTGATAGGTATATTCCCGGATGGCGCGATGTCCTTGCGCCCGCGATTCTGTGTTTCCGGCCCGTCGCGCCGATGGGTGCCCGATCATCTCCGCCAGATCCGGCTTGAAGTTTGGCGCTCGGCAAGGTGGGCGCCCGCACGGCCGGAGGGCCTCGACAATGAAATCGAGGGGTGAGTCATGACGGTCTGGACCGCAGGCGTGGTCACGCTCGCGGGGCTGATTGTGCCTGTCGGCCGGTCCGTGACGTTCGAGGTGACGGCCATGGACGTCAATCATGGCTTCGTCGTCCCTATGACGATCGAGCAATGCAGATTGGGACGTCGACCTGATGCCCGAGCGCGCCGTTTTCGGCGGACGGCCGGTCGCCGCTCAAGTTCACGCTCAGCGTGTGGACGTTACTGATCTTGCCATTCACGAGGCGGAAGGTGTGCGAATCCGCGCACGGTCTGCCCCACGGCGTCTTCACGAACTTGTCGGAGGAGAGGTCGAGATAGCTGTTCGCGGCGTTGATGAGCTCCTGACCGGACACGCGGGCTTCCGGCTTCGGCGCGCTCCAGTCTTCGGCGCTCGAGTACTTGAGATACGGGTGGTCGCCTTCGGTCACGATGACTTCGATGAACGTCTTGCAGCGCGTCGCGTCGAGGAAGCTGCGCGACAACGCGATCGGGAGAGCCTTGTTCCACAGCCCGTCGCTCTTCGCGACGTCCGTCATGTTCTCGCGGAACGCGACCTTGTCCGCGAACGCGAGCTTGGACACGTCGCCGGCTTTCTGTGCCGCGACGTAGCTGTCGACCGCGGCCTGCAATTCGGAGCGCGTGCACGTCGGCGGCGGCGGAGCCGCCGGCTGCGCGGGCGGCTGCGCGCGAGCGCCCCAGCGCGACTTGGTCGTATCGACTTGGTAGATAGGCAGATCCCAGTGATTGACCGTGACCTCCCAGCGGCGATTCTCCTCGCGCGTGCGCGTCGCCGCATCGGGGAACAGCTCGCGCGCGATCTCCTCCTCGTGCGAAGCCGCGGCGAAATCGCGATACGTGATCTCGATCCGGTAGTCCCAGCGTCCGGCCTCGTCCGTGTGGAGCTGCGGATGATAGACGCGGTAATCGAGCACGTAGCCGAGCGTTTTCGCGCGGTCGAGGATCGGGATCTGGTACTTGCGAAACAGATCCCACCACTCGTCGATGAAGCCGTAGCGGACCCGGTAAACTCACTCGACTTGATAGCCCTCGACGCCGGGCGCGCCGCGGTCGATAGGACGTTTGAATCATCTTGTTACGCGGCCTTGGTATGGGGAAACGCTTTTGCGGGACCACAATACGCACATTCCCGCATGGCGCGACGTCCTTACGCCCACGATTCTTTCGCTGCCCGCCTCGGCCATGGACAGGGATATCTCCGCCGGATGCAGCTTTGGCGCGCGGCAAGGCGGGCGCAGGACGGACGTAAGGTCTTGGCAGCGACATCGAGAGGTAAGTCATGACGGTCTGGATCGCAGGCGTGGTCACGCTCGTGGGCGCTGTGGCAATTGCCCTGATCGGCTGGTGGGTTGCCTCTCGTCACGTTCCCCAAGCGGCGGAAGAAGTGACGCCGCGCGTCAGTCGCGCGCGACTGCGGTACTTCGTGGCGCTTTCGGTCGCGTTGGTGCTGGCGCTGATCGTCACGCTGCCGCGGCTGCCTTATCCCGCCGGCGCGGAGCCGCCCGTGAGAGTGCGGGCCATTGCGAGCATGTGGGCGTGGCGCTTCGAGCCGGCTCCCGACGTTCCGGGGTTGTCCGCCACCGACGTCACTAGTGCGTACCGATCTCTGGCCTATCTCAACACTGACGGTCGGCTGATCGTGCCGGTGGGGCGGCCCGTGACGTTCGACGTGGCGGCCACGGACGTCAACCATGGTTTCGGCGTCTACGATCAGCGTGGACGATTGCTCGGTCAGACGCAGGCCATGCCGGGGTACGTCAATCGTCTGACCCTCGTGTTTCCGGAACCGGGCAGCTATCAGGTGCTGTGCCTCGAGTACTGCGGCGTGGCGCATCACGTGATGGCTGCATTGATCGAGGCCGAGTGACTCCACCGACGAGGGCCGCACATATGAACATGAGCATGTCCCCAGCCGCCATGAGCTCGCCCGCCGAAAAGCAACTGACCGCCACATGGGCGATCACCGTGATCGCCGTCTTCTTGGTCCTAGTGCTGCTGGGGCTCATCCTGCGGATGGCGCAGGCGGGCGAGCTCGCGATCGGCCCCGACCGATTCTACGCGCTGATGACGCTGCACGGTCTCGGCATGGCCGGGACGCTGTTCGTGGGCGGCCTCGCCGCCGTCTGGTATCTCGCCGGCCAATACGTTCGCGCCAGTCGGCCGCTGCTCTGGACCGTGTATGCGCTGGTGCTCGCCGGCACCGCGGGCCTGATCGGAGCCACGCTCCTCGGGCGCTTCGGCGCGGGTTGGTATGTGCTCTATCCGCTACCCTTCATCACGGTCTGGCCCGCCTGGGCCACGGGCCTGGCCATCATCTCGTTGATCGTCCTCGGCGTCGCGTGGCTGCTCGGGCAACTCGAATTGTTGCGCGCGCTCGTGACGCGCTACGGACTCCGCAACGTGCTCGGCTGGCAGTACTTCGGCTCCACGCCCCCGCAGACGGAAATTCCTCCGTTCGTGCTGATCGTCGCCGTGAGCCTGATCGCGGGTGCAGTCACCACGATATTCGGCGCCGTGTTGCTGCTGTTGTATCTCTTCAAATGGTTCGCGCCGAACCTGGAGCTCGACGCTCTGCTGATGAAGAACGTCGTGTTCCTGTTCGGTCACACGCTCGTGAACATCACCATGTACCTGGGGCTCGCGGTGGTCTACGAGCGGTTGCCGCAGTATTCCGGCCGGCCGTGGAAGACCAACCGCATCGTGGTGTTGGCATGGAACGCAACGCTCGGGCTGGTGTTAGTGGCGTTCTTCCATCACTTGTACATGGACTTCGTGCAGCCCCGGGCGTTTCAGGTAGCCGGCCAGGTGGTTTCCTACGTGAGCGCAGTCCCGGCGACGGCGGTGACGGTCTTCGGCGCGATCGCCCAAGTCTATCGCTCGGGCATCCGCTGGAGCTTCGCGCCGCTCATCTACTACTTGGGACTGATCGGCTGGGTGATCGGGGGGCTTGCGGCGGTCGTCGACTCCACGATCGCGGTCAACTTGTTCTTTCACAATACGTTGTGGGTGCCGGCGCACTTCCACACTTATTTCCTGCTCGGATTCGTATTCATTCTGCTGGGATTCATCGCGGAGCTCTTTGGATCGACCGCCGGGCGCGCCGCGAAGCTGAGCCTCTGGCTGCTCGCAATCGGCGGCTACGGCTTCGTGCTGATGTTTTATCTGGGCGGGTTGTTCGGCGTGCCGCGCCGTTTCGCTTCCTATGCGATTCTTGTGCAGCCGCTCGCCGAGTGGGGTCAGTGGGTGGCCGGGATCGCGGTCTATTTCGTCTGGCTCGTGCTCCTCGGTTTGCTCGTCTACGTTGCGTCCGTGATTCGTGGCGTCGGCAAGGTGTGGTCGGGCCACTGAGAGGCTGAAGGATGGGGCGTCCCACTTTGCGGTTTGTTCCCGCGGCGTGCGTCGTCGCCGCATGCACGGCGGTCATTGCATGGTGGACGATGGGCTTTCGGGCGTTCACCACGGACGGTCACGCGTTGCTCGCCGCGGGCAGCCTGCCGCGGCCGGCACCGTCCATTACGCTGGCCGAGCCGTCCGGAACGATAACTGCCACCGACCAACTCCGCGGCCGCTACGTGCTGCTCACGTTCATGTACCTCGGCTGCACGGATGTCTGCCGCATCGTCGAAGCACAGTTGCACGTTGCGTTGGCTGCGTTGGACGAGCTCGTGCCCGAACGTCTGGTGCTCGTGAGCCTCAGCTTCGATCCGAAGACCGATAGCGATGAAGCGCTCGCGGCGCACTGGGAACGTCACGCGCGGCCGCGCGGTTGGATCATGGGACGGCTCGCGGACACCCCGGACGAGGCGCAGTTGAAGGATCTCGCACGCCTCGGCGTATGGGTGTATCGAAGACCGGACGGTGGCTACAACCACGCGGCCTTCACGTTCCTCATCGACCCGAACGGTTGGGTGATCGATGTCTTTCCGCCGGACACGCCGGCGGCGGACATCGTCCGGGCCGTTCGCGACGCGGTGGGCTGATGCGAGCGCTTCTTGCCATGGCGGCAGCGCTGGTGCTGGTGACGCCGCCTCTGGATCCGTTTCTCGACGCGGCGATGCGGCGGCACGTGGAATGGCAACTGCCCGCGCTCGTAGCGCTGGGCTATTTCGCCGGGCGCGGCCGCGTACCTCGGCGGCTCGCGGCGGCGAACCCGAGCGGGCTCGCCGGATTGGCGTTCGCGCTCGGCTCGATGGCGTTCTGGATGATTCCCCGTTCGCTGGATGTCGCGGTGGTACACGACTCGGTGGACCAGCTCCTCCACGCGTCGATGTTCGGGAGCGGCTTGGCCCTCGCTTGGAGCTTGCCGGTCGCGCCGTTCGCGCTGCGCGTGGCTCTCGGAATTCACGCCGTGGCCATGGTCGCCGCCCTGGGCGTGACGTACTCGGAGTTCCCGCGCTTGATCTGCGCAACCTACAACCTGCAGCAACAGCGCGCAGTGGGCGGCGACCTGCTCTGGATTGCCGGTCTGCTGTGGGTGATGTTGTGGTTCGCGGCGTTACGTGAGCTCGCGCGCCGCGGGCCCGGGAGTGAGCGGCCGCGCGGCGGAATCCGAGTGCTTGCCACGGCGAGCATGAAGAACCGCTGCGCGGCTACAATGCTCCGAGTTCAGCGGGCTGGTTCGATTCGAATCTGGAAGCTACTTCGATGATCAAATACGTTCCGTCGATCGCGTTCGCCGCGGGTCTCGCGCTGCTGACCGCGCCGTTCGGAGTTTCGGCGCATCATTCGTTTGCCGCCGAGTTCGACCGCGAGCTACCGATCACCGTCACCGGCACGGTGACTAAAGTCGAATGGTTGAACCCGCACGCGCGGTTTTATGTTGCGACCGAAGACGAAAGCGGCGGAAAGGTCGAGTGGGATTTCGAGCTCACGAGCCCGAACGTCCTGATGCGACGCGGCTGGACGCGAACCTCGCTGAAAGTCGGCGACGTCGTTACCGTCACGGGCTATCGCGCGAGGAATGACCCGCACGTCGTCAACGCCAGCAACGTGATGCTCGCCGACGGTACACGGTTGTTCACCGGCGCGGCCGTCGGGCAGTAGCGGTCGCCGCCGTGCGCACGCATGTGCGAGCTCGCGCACGCTAGAACTTCGTGCCGTCGGCCGCGATCACGCCGAGCACGTAGCCGCCGTCGCTTCCGTCGCGCGGCGGCGCGGCCTGAACGGTGATTTCGTCGCCGACTTTGACGAGACCTACGCGCCAACCGCTCCGGTAAAAGTTGTTCTGGCTGTGACCCTCGAACTCGATGTCGCGCGCACCCTTCTCGTCCGTGACTTCGAGCACGATCTTCGTATGCGGATTCGCGGGCTTGAACTCCTTGACGATCCCGGTCACGTAGTGGTCGCGGATCGAAAGATCGTACTCTGCCGCCGAATGATGCGCGCTCGCAGCGAACGGCAGCGCGACCGCGACGATCGAAGCAGCCGCGATCAACGTCTTCCACATGGCCGGTCTCCTGAGCTGAATGTGATCATCGTCACGCCTCGCGCCGCGGGCCTTGATCGAGCTCCGAGGCGCCGCGCCGGCGCCCTCGGCTATCGCCAGTCGTCCACCTTGACGCTCCGGTTGTAGCCGCACTCGTTCGCGCTCCACCGCAGGTTGCCGCTACCGCCGACCACGACGACCTCGACGTTCTCGAGAAACGGTATCGGAGCCTCGTCCGGCAAACCCAACCACGTCGCGTACGGCTCTCGCCCGGCGCGTGCCGGTCCGAGCTTGTAGTTGATGACCTCCTGGTCGACCCAGTAGTGCTGTTTCGGCACCGTCACGTTGTTCCTGACCCAGTCGATCAGCTTTTCTTTGGTGTCGAAGCCGAATCGCAGGAAAGGCGGCGTGACGGCCGGGTCGATCAGCAGCAGCCTCGAGGTGCGGTTCGGCGTGCCGGCGGCAAGCGCGTTATCGAGCGCCCACTCCCAGTTCTCGTCCTTCAGGACCATCATCGTGACCTGGCTCTGACACCCCCCGAAGGCGCTCACGACGCTATCGCCGGGCGCGAACCCTTTCTGCACGTGCAGCGGCTGCCAGCCTTGCGGCAGCCCCGCGACGTTCTCGGCGAACACGGCCGGCACGTTGCCCATGGGGTTGCCCTGCACGCCCATGTAGGTGTGCCCCGGCACCGACCCTCCCGTCGCGTTCGAGGAGAGGAATCCCCAG
Source organism: Gammaproteobacteria bacterium (assembly GCA_036507635.1). GTDB lineage: Bacteria > Pseudomonadota > Gammaproteobacteria > Steroidobacterales > Rariloculaceae > DATBLZ01. The sequence goes on along the minus strand of DATCIQ010000358.1, from coordinate 6,442 downwards.
GCCCGGCCGATCAACGCGCCGGCATTGTTGTAGAGCCCGAGCGCGCCGGTACCCGAGTTCATCTGCAGCTCATCGACGATGGGACCGTTGAACACGGCCATGGCGGTCATCGACGAGGTCGAGCTCGAGCGCGCGTTCGTCTGCGTCGCCGCGAGTGCGAGAATCGCCGGGAAATATTCGGGCTTCGCGCCGGCCATGACCGCATTGATCGCGACCGTCTCGACCGTGTACTCCCAGGCTTCGCGCGTTCCGGTGACGCGCATCCGGCCGATCACCTCCTCGCGCGGCCGCGATGTCCGCGCGAGCATCTCGGCCACGCGTTCCTCGGTCGGCATCACGATCGGCAGCTGGTCGCTCCAGAAGCGGTCGTCGAAATAGCGCTGTAGATTCTCGGCCGTGTCGGGCCCGATCAGCGGGCGGCGCTCGCGAACGACCGTGCCGGTCCGCCGCTCTTCGGCGCTGAGCGGCCGCGTGAGATGACCGACGATTTCCTGCATCAGCGGTTCGTTCGTGACCGGATCCTTGCCCGCGATGTAGTCGGCGAGCTCGGCCGCAGTCTTACCGCCGACCGGCGTCGGCGTGAACGCAAGCCGGAGCCCGGGCATGCCTTCCTCGAAAGCTTTGTCGCGCACGAGATCCTCGAGCGCATCGATGATCACGCCGACCGCGGGGACGCCGTAGCTCCTCTCGATGTTTGCGACGTGGCCGACGACCGCCGGCGCGCAGGTGCTTCAGTGGCCTATGGCCATGATCATGAGGCCGCCGGCGGCCTTGATCTCGGCCCAGAGCGCGGGATCATCCGCGAAGTACGCACCCTGTTTCGCCCGGTATTCGGTTTTGACGCCGGGCATGTGCGCGGCAAACCACTCCTGCATCTCACGTAGCAGCAAGTCGCCGCCGTTGAACGTGACATCGACGAGGTAGACGGTCTTGCCGTCGAGGCTCGCGGGACGTTCGGCGAGGGGTCTGCGTTCTATCGCGGGCGGCGTGCCGGTCGGATTCAGGACAGTGGATCGCTCTCCGTCTGCGGACGCCGAATGGCGCTCATCGGCTGCGCCGGGCGTCACCGCGAAAGGCAGCCCGAGCAGCAGCGCTAAGCTTGCGAGCGGCGCTCGGCGCTTGCCCTTGGCCATAGCGGCGCGCTTCCAGAGAGGTTGTCTGTCGGCCTGGTTCTGCATCGATGGCATGGCATTCCTCACATTCGCCCCAGCTCCTACCGCAAAGAAAGCAGGGCCGATACGTCGCTCGCGAGCTCTTCGTGCGTGAGCGGCTTCTTGTGAACGCGCGCGTTCGTTCCGGCGGCGTCGAAGATCAAGGTCATCGGCATCTCGCCGAACCATTGCGGGAGCACGCCCTCGTAGAACGTCTTGTCCTGCGAAGCCGCGATGTAGACCGGAAACGGCGGATCGTAGGTCGCCAGGAACTGCTCGACGTCCTCCGCCTCGTCGGCGGAGTTCATCGACACGGCGAGCACTTCCACGCCCCGCTCGCGATATCGCTCGTAGACGTCGATGATGGCCGGGAACTCGCGCAGACACGGCGGGCACCAGGTCGCCCAGAAATTCACCACAACGACTTTGCCTCTTTGTTCCTCGACGAGCGCGTGAAGTTGTTCTGCGGTGATAGCCGCGATGATTTCGGCCGCCGGCGCGTTGCCGCCGACGCTCGCCGCGGACAAGGAGAGTCCGACCAACCAGCACGTTCTGCGAATCACCGCCGCCATCGAAAAACCTGTGGACTCTGGTGGATTCCTCATCGATCGCCGATCTTCCCGAGCATGTCCGAAGCCGCCCGAGTCACCTCGTCGAACTGACTCGGCTCGATATCCGCGACGTTCGACTCGACGAAGCGATTGACCGTAATCAGGAACGTGTTTCGGACCTGCGGGTCGAGTTTGTAGAGGCGCATCCCAACGTCTTGCGGACCTTTGCCGAAAACCACGAGCGGAATCTCGATACCGTACGAGCGGTCGAGCTCCTCGAGCCACGGCTTCGCGTCGGGCCCCGCGATGAGGATCGCCACGGCCTTGAAGTCTTTCGCCTTGTGTCGCCGATAAAGGTCGTCGAGCCGCACGATAAGCTCGGCCGTCGCGTCGTCCGCGTCGCGGAAGAACGCGAGCACGTTCGGGGCGTTCTGAAATTCGCAAACGTAGCACACGCGCTTGCCGGCGTACGCGCCCGTGACGTCGACTACCGGAATCGCTGGCGTCGGCTCGCCGACGTCCAGGCCGGACAGGATGCCGCCGGCCAACGCGGGTATGCCGAGCAGAGCTGCGGAGCACAGCAGCGCGAGGCGAATCGTCTTCGACGGAATCATCGGGGAACGCCCTCCACAGCCGAGCCCTCGGTGTCGTAGCCGAGATCGAGCCACTCGAACCAGCCGCCTTCGAGCACCGTCACGTTCAAGTACCCGAGATGGGTGAGTTTCTCCGCCATGTCGATCGAGTCTTCGTGATCGTTACAGGCGCAATAGATCACGAGCGCCTTGTCGCGCGGTAAACCGACCGGCAACGCAATCGTCGGCGCCCATGGGAAATTGACGGCGCCCGATATGCGCTCTTCTTCCCAGATCAACGGCGCCGCGGTATCGACGATCACGATGTCCGTCGACTTCTCGTCGATGAGCTTCTTCAGCTGCTGCGGCGAGATGAACTCCGGCACGTAGACGTAGCCCTCGACGTATTCTCCGTCGATGAACGAACCGGACGGTTCCTCTTGGGCGTAGCCCACCGTCGCGCAAAGCATCGCTGCGCCGACCGCGAGCGAGCGTAGCTGCGTGCGCCAGCGCTTCACGATGAATCGAGCCTCTTCGTTTTTCACTTGCCGTGCCTCGAGTGCATTTATCACGAGCATCCGCGACTGTCATGAGCCATTTGCGCTAGTCTAGCAGCGCGATACGACCTTGTGCAGCCACGCGCGCCGCTCGTACGATCGAGCGGTGTTTCGGCCCCCGTTCGCGATTCTCATCGTCGCGGCGCCGCTCATCGCCGGCGCCGTAGGCGTGAATCCGTACGAAGGAGACAGCGGCGCGATTCGCGTCGGCGAAGCGCTCTTCCGCAGTCAGTGCGCTGCGTGCCATGGACCCGACGCGAAGGGGATCAGCGCGCCGGATCTCACGGCGCTCTGGACGTCGGGCGCGACCGATGAGCGGATTTACCGGATGATACGCACGGGCGTGCCGGAAAGCGCGATGCCGCCGAGCGGCGCGCCGGACAAGCAGCTTTGGGCCATCGTGGCTTACCTGAAGAATCTCGGCGCCGTGCCTGCGTGGCCGCACGCAACCGGCGATCCGGACCGAGGTCGCGAAGTGTTCGCCGTCGAATGCGCGCGCTGTCATCGCATGCACGGCAATGGCGGCCGGCACGGACCGGATCTGTCGAACATCGCAGCAATTCGGACGCGCGAAACGGTTGCGCGCGCAATTCGCGAGCCGAGCGCTTCGGTCACCGCGGGCTATCGAGCCGTGACGCTCGTGACGTCCGACGGCGCGCGCCTTCGAGGCATCGCGAAGGGCGAGGATGCCTTCTCGATTCAAATCATCGATGCGAACGAACGGCTGCGCGGATTCCGCAAGGCGGACCTTCGAGCCGTCGATCACGAGCGCACATCAGCGATGCCGGAGTTTGGTCCGGCTGATCTGAGCGATGCCGTGCTCGAGGATCTCCTCGAGTATTTGCATCGCGAGACCGCCACCGACGGCTCGGCCGCGCCGCCCGAGCCCTCACCGTCGGCCGCAAGCGAATGAGGCTGCGATGTCGCCCAACGGACTCGGCACAGCGGTAGCGCTGCTCGCGTTAACGGCACCGATCGCCGTCGAGCTCCTCGCGCAGGGCTGGCAGGACGACGTCGACTATCCGGCCGATCCGGGCGTCACCTACGAAGATCTTCTCGAGGGTCTCTCGGTCTCAACCCAATGGCCAACCTATTCGGGCGACTACACCGGCCGCCGTCACAGCCCGCTCACGCAGATCAAGCCCCGCAATGTCCACCGACTCGTGCCGCAGTGGACGTTCCAGAGCGGCACGACGGCCCGCGGGCGCGGGTTCGAGACGAATCCGCTGGTGTTCAACGGCGTGCTCTACGTGACCGGGCCGAACAATTATGCGTGGGCGCTCGATGCGCGCACGGGCCGCCCGTTCTGGGAGTATCGGCGCGACCTCCCGAGCGACTTGACCTACGGCGCGCGCGCGCCGGTCAATCGGGGGTTCGGCATGCTCGGCCAGCGGCTCTTCATGGTCACGCTCGACGCGCATCTGCTGGCGTTCGACCGCACGACCGGAAGCATCCTTTGGGACACGGTGCTCGCGGATTACCGAGTCGGTCATGCCGCGACCGCAGCTCCGCTCGTGATCGAGGGCAAAGTGATCGTCGGCATCTCGGGCGGTGAATATCCGACTCGAGGATTCGTCGACGCCTACGATCCGGAAACCGGCTTGCGGATCTGGCGGTTTTACACGGTGCCCTCGCCCGGGGAACGCGGCAGCGAGACATGGCCCGACGACGCGCAAATCCTCGCGCGCGGTGGCGGCGCGACCTGGATGACGGGAAGCTACGATCCGGAGCTCGACCTGATCTACTGGGGCGTCGGCAATCCGAACCCCGACTTCTACGGCGATTCGCGTCCCGGCGACAACTTGTACACGAGCTCCTTGATCGCGCTCGATGCCGCAACCGGAACGCTGCGCTGGCACTACCAGTTCACGCCGCACGACCTGTACGACTGGGATTCGGCGCACGTGCCCGTGCTCGCCGACCTTTCGATCGGCGGCAAGCCGCGGAAGGTCGTGATGGTCGCGAACCGCAACGGCTTCTTCTACGTGCTGGATCGCACGACCGGCGAGCTGCTGCTCGGCAAGCCGTTCACCGAGACCACATGGGCGCGCGAGATCGGACCGGACGGCCGGCCGATCGTGTTGAACGACGGCAGCAAGGGCTGTCTGCCCGACATGTGGGGCGGCACGAACTTCATGCCGCCGTCCTACCATCCGGCGCTCGCGATGTTGTTCGTGACCGCTCGCGAAACGTGCGCGATCTATGCACCGCAGGAGCCCGAGCAGCTCACACCGGGTGCGTGGAACATCGGCGGTGTGGTCTGGGTCGAGAGCGACCAGGGCTACGGCGCACTGCGCGCGATCGACGTGCGCACGGGCGAACGCAAGTGGCAGTTCCGCTACCCGACGCCGACCATCGCCGGTGTGACGACGACCGCATCGGGTCTCGTGTTCGCGGGAGACAATGAGGGCAATTTCATCGCCTTCGACGCGCGCACCGGCAAGCCGCTCTGGCATTACCAAACCGGCGCGCCGATCTGGGGTGCGGGCGCTGTGACGTTCATGCTCGACGACCGGCAGCTGGTATTGATTCCGTCCGGCAGCTCGCTGACCGCGTTCGCGTTGCCGGACGACTGAGTCCAGTTCACTCAGCGGGTCATTCACTTGCATCATGGACGCCGGGTGCCCTGCGGCGCACCATTTTGTTAGGCGGCTCGGGAGAAGACCGTGCAGAGCTGGGCGTTGAGGAGACCGTTCCCGCCCGGGCCTCGAGCCGCCGTTTCGGTCAAGCGAGCTCGCGATTCCGAGGTGTAGGCGAATGATCGGTCGGAGACAAATTTTGCGCCTCGGGCTCGTCACCGCGATGTGGCCGGCTTTGGCCCTGGCAGAAGAGCGCCGAGCGTCAGTCGGGTTCGCAGCGCCAGCGCGGTGGTCCCTCTACAAAGGCATCTACGACGCCCGGTATCCCGCCTGCGTCGCGTTCGCCGAGTGGATGAAGCAGAGCGGTGTTCCGATTTGGCCCCTCGATCACGGCGACGTTACGGGCGTCTGGTTCAACGATCTCGCGCTTCGCTGGCGAGAAGAGCCGGCGGCGATCGCTGGTATGACGGCGCCCGAGGCGTTGTTTTGTCTCGAGGAGCTCGCTCGCGATCACCGGATGCGGGTGACGTTCAGCGCGTGGCATCGTCTTCGGTCCGACGGTCTCATTGAGCACCGTGTGTGTGGACCGGTAGCGCTGCCCGACGACATCCTGACGGCTGAGAACGGAACGGGCTGGTGCGCGCGAATGGCCGAGCTCGCGATGCAATGTCCGCGCCGCCGTGCGGCGCTGCTTGCCGAGCCGCTCCTCGTCATCGGCGACGGCTCCGGTATGCCTCGTCGGCCACCCGGTGCGCTCGTGTCCTGGATCATCGCACCCGTAGCGCGGACCTAAGATTCTCGTTCGACGTTCGAACGGAAAACAACGGACACCGATACAAGACCGTCATCGCACAGGAGCTCCAACATGCCGTTGCCGCCAGGGGTAAGCCGCCGAGACTTCGAAGCCGCGCTGCGAGAATTCGAGCAAGTCGTGGGTGCAGACTGGGTATTCAGTAGCTCGGAGGACGTCGCGCTCTATCGCGACGCGTACTCGCCGTTTTGGGACGAAGACGAGGAGCGCCTTGCGTCTGC
>DATCIQ010000357.1:0-8645 GCA_036507635.1 Gammaproteobacteria bacterium | reverse complement strand
GAGATAGGCGCTCGCGTCGAGCCGCCACGGCCCTCCTGCACGCAGCGGTCCGCTCAAGTAGCCGAGAATCTCGCCGAGCGCGCTGTCGGTGGACCGCTCCGCGGGCAAGCTGGCCTCATCGACCAGTGCGACGTTGTCGTCGTGCCCGACGGCGAGGTCGACGAAACCGTTCCACCCGGACGCGCGCGGCGCTGCCTCGGCCGGCAAGCGCGCGAGCATCGCGCGAGCGAGCGCGGCGATCCGCTCGTCGCCGCTGGCTTGGGCACGCTCAAACGCCGTGCGCGCTTGTCCGAGGCGGTCCTGACGCGTCAATGCGAGCCCGAGGTTATAGTCGGCGAGATCACGCATCGCGGGAAACCGCCGCGCGAGCGCTGTGAACGCGTCCGCGGCGCCTGCGTAGTCCCCGAGCCGGTAACGGCACACGGCGACGTTGTAGTGGGCAGCAGCGTCTTCGCTGCCGGCGGCGATCGCAGCCTCGAATTCGGCGAGCGCGCGCCGATAATCGTGCCGGTCGAAGGCGTCAAAGCCTGCCGCGAAATGCGCGCTCGACGCGGGTTCGCTCTCGATCTCGCCCACAGGAGGTTGGGCAGTCGTTTCAGCGGCGACGATAAAAAGAACCGCGCACGCGACGAGCCGCCGCCGCGGGCGCAAGTTGCACGCTTGCTTCACGAAACCTCGGTCATTCCATGGCGATGGAAAGAGCGAGTGTAGTAGGTGCGCCGGGCCCCGCAACGGCTCCGGTCACATCGCACGGTCTTAAGTTCCCGCTTCAGTTCCCCGGAGGTCCGGGCAGATTCTCGGGCGGTCCGGGGACTTCCGGCGGACCGGCCGCGTCCGGGCGGCCGCCGCGGCCGGCGTTTTCACTGTTTTCCTGTGCCTGCTCGCGGACCTCCTGGCCGAATTCGCGCCCGTTCTCGCGCGCCTCGGCTGCGACACCGAGCCCGGCATCGCGGTTAGCGCGCGCCTCGTTTGCCGTCTCGAGACCCTGGGCCGCGCTCTCCCGTCCCGCTTCCGCCGCGGCGTCGGGTAGCTCGATCAAGCGCGTCACGGCATCGGGGAGAGTCGTTCCCTCGGGCATCAAAGTCATCGTCACATCGAGCGTCTCGACAGCCTCTTCGGCGTCTCTTTCCTGCGCGTACGCGCGCGGTGCGACCAAAGTCGCCGTCGCGGCGGTAACTGCGAGAAACCATTTGCATCTTGTAGTCATGCGTTTATCTCCGCTGTCTCAACCAAGACCACGAATGTCGACGACGAACGTGCGGCGTTTGGCGCCGTGCAAGACCTCGACGAGCAGCTGTCCGCCGCTCGTACCCAATGCAACGACCGGCAACGTGAGCTGGTTGACGCCGCTGTCGAGGTCGGTGCGCCAGCGCAACTCCCTTTGCCCTTCGAAGCCGCCGAGCTCTATCGCCCCGCTCAAAACTACGTGAATCTCCGCATCGATGAGCGCTTCGGGCGTCGCCAGCGAGATGCTGACGTCACGTTGCTCGTTGAGCGCCATTGTGATCTGGGGCATCGAGCTCGCGCTGCGCGTTCCGGGCCAAGGCGCGAAGCTTACGACCGCAATCGCGATGCCGGCGGCGAGCGCGGCGCCGATACCGATCCCCGCCCAGAAGGTACGCGGCCGCGCCGTGACGGCCGCCGGCCGGCTCGTCGCAGCCGCGAGCGCGCGCTCGAAAGCCCCTGTACGCGGCGCCGGCACGCGCGCGAGACTTTCGCCGCGCAATCGGTGCACGGCCTCGATGGCGCTGCGGCAGTCCTCGCAGGTCGCTGCGTGCTCGGCGGCGAGCCGTCGCCCGTCCGCAGTACTGCGGCCCGGCGATTGTGTCAACAACTCTACGGCACGTTCACATTTCATGACGCTGCTCCTGCCTCGGCCCGCGCAACCGCTGCCATTTCCTCGTGTCGCAACAACTTCCCGAGCTTCACGCGGGCGCGGTGCAGGCGCGACTTCAACGTGCCCTCCTTGAGCCCGGTCATGTCGGTCAGCTCGGCGAGCGAATAACCCTCGATATCGTGCAAGGCCAACAGCGTGCGCTGATCCTTATCGAGCCTTTGCCAAGCCTGATCGAGCCGTCGGCTCTTGATAGCCTCGTCCGTTTGCTCGGCGAGCCCGGGCGCTTCCGAAACGAGCGACTCTTGTCGTGTCGTCTCGAGCGATTCCACGTGCGCGCGCTCGTAGCGCCGCGTCGAGTCGATGAACATGCGCTGCATCACGCACGTGAGCCACGCGCGCGGATTGTCGAGCTGTGCTAGCTCGTCGAGCCGCGGGTACGCGCGCACACAGACCTCTTGCACCAGGTCTTCGGCGTCGTGCACCGAGCGCGTCAACCGGTACGCGGTGCGATACAGCACCGCATAGTGCGGGCGCACGAGCGCTTCAAAGCGCTGTGCAGCAGATCGACCGCCGGGAATCACCGTGAGTATCGCCATGCCCATTCCACCGTTCGTCACCCCTATACACGTTCGAGACGCGTTTCGGTTCCCGCATCTAAGCAAAACCCGCGGCCGGCGTCGCGGAAGACGCGCACGGCGCTTGTCGCCAATTATGTCAAGTCTCGGGAACCCGCGAGGCAGTCGACCGTGTTACCGCATAAGGCGAGGAACGAATCGCTTCCTCGTGGAAGTGGGACAGGGAGATCATATGCATTCGACTCGATACTGGCGGCTCGCCGCCGTCGCCACGGCCGCCGGTGCTGCGGCGGCCTGCAGCGGTGGCTCGGGCGACGGTGATTCCGGCTCGTCCACCCTCACGCTCTCGCTGATGGACGCCGCCGTCGACCACGTGACCGAGGTCCACGTCGAGATTACGGCGATCTGGCTCAAGCCGGCAGGCGGTCCGGCCGTCCAACTGCCGCTTACGGATACGCCGATCACGGTCGATCTTCTCGAGCTCACGGAGGACAACGCGGCAATTCTCGTCGACGGAGCTCTCGTTGACGCAGGCACCTACGAGTGGCTCGCGATGGACGTGAACGCCGAGCTCGACAACGTCTTCGATTCCTACGTTTTGACCGACACGGGCGGCATGGAGGAGATCCGCGTGCCGAGCGGCCGCGTGCGTCTCGTCAGCGGATTCGAAGTCGCGGAAGCTCAAGCCGTACAGTTTTTGTTCGACTGGGACTTGCGGCAAGCTCTCGTCGATCCTCCGGCGTTTGACCCCGGCTTTCTGCTGAAACCCGCGTTTCGCGTCATCGATGTCACCGAGTACGGCGTACTCGGCGGCACAATTGCGGTGGATTCGGTCACCGATGCCGCAAACGACTGCAACGCGGACGATCCCGTAGGCCTCGACTTCGACGTCGGCAACGTCGTCTACATCTATGCGGGAGCAGGCGTGACCCCCGACGACGTCGACGCTAGCGACCCCGAGCCCGTCACAACCGTCGAAGCCGTCCTCAATGCGGACAGCACTCACTACGTCTACCGGACGCTGCTCGCACCCGGCGAGTACACCGCCGCGTTCACGTGTCATGGCGGCAACGACACCGATGCCGACGAGCTTGGGCTTACGGACCCGCTCGACGACACGGTCGCATTCTTCGCGCCGGCGGCCGAAGTGACAATGACTGCCGATTCGGAACTAACAGTCGATTTCCCCGTCGCTACCCCCTAGCACCCTGACTCGGCTGTTAATCCGACATCGACTCACCCCGCTCCGGCGGGGTGTTTTTTTGGCGCCGGCGCTCGTCGGCCGGGATGCGTCGGGGCGTGATCCGGTTCCTCTCACGGTCGGCGCTCATTAGCTCTATAATGCGCCTCCTTTTTCCGGCACCCACGGCATGTTCCCAACCGAGCGTCTACGCAACATCGCGATCATCGCGCACGTCGATCATGGCAAGACGACGCTCGTGGATCGCTTGCTGCAGCAATCGGGCACGCTCGATGCGCGCACGATCGTGCCGGAGCGCGTCATGGATTCGAATGACCTCGAGCGCGAGCGCGGCATTACGATTCTGGCCAAGAACACGGCGATTCGCTGGGGCGAGTGGCGCATCAACATCGTCGATACGCCCGGACACGCCGATTTCGGGGGCGAGGTCGAACGCGTGCTTTCCATGGTCGACGGCGTGTTGTTGCTCGTCGATGCCGTGGACGGTCCGATGCCGCAGACGCGTTTCGTCACGCAGAAAGCGTTTTCGTACGGCATCACACCGCTCGTCGTGATCAACAAGATCGATCGTGACGGGGCGCGTCCGGGCTGGGTGCTCGACCAGACCTTCGAGCTGTTCGATCGGCTCGGCGCGAGCGACAAGCAGCTCGACTTCCCCGTGATCTATGCCTCCGCGTTGAAAGGCTACGCCGGCACCAAACCCGACGTGCAAAGCGGCGACATGTTGCCGCTGCTCGACGCCATCGTGAGACACGTTCCGCCGCCCACCGTCGCCGTCGACGGTCCGTTGCAGTTGCAAGTATCGAGCCTCGATTACAGCGCGTACGTGGGCGTGCTCGGCATCGGCCGCATCAGTCGCGGCACCGCGACCGCGAATTCCCCGGTCGCCGTCGTCGGGCGCGACGGCACGATCCGCAATGGGCAACTCATGGAGCTCTACGGTTTCGACGGCCTCGAGCGTAAGCCCGTCGAGTCCGCCGGCGCCGGCGATATCGTCATGTTCAGCGGCATCGACGACTTGCAGATCTCGGATACGGTGTGCGTGCGCTCGACGCCCGAAGGGCTCCCGCCGCTCAAGGTCGACGAGCCGACGATCAGCATGACCTTCCAAGTCAACAAGAGCCCGTTCGCCGGCCGCGACGGCCGATTCCTCACGAGCCGGCAAATTCAGGCGCGGCTGGACCAAGAAATCAAGCACAACGTCGCGTTGCGCGTCGAGAACACCGAAGATCCCGATAAGTTCCGCGTCTCGGGCCGGGGCGAGCTGCACCTCTCGGTGCTCATCGAGACGATGCGACGCGAGGGATACGAGCTCGCCGTCTCTCGGCCGGCCGTCATCGAGCGCGAGATCGACGGCGTCGTCCACGAGCCGTGGGAGCTCTTGACCGTCGACCTCGACGAGGCATACCAGGGCGCCGTCATGACGCGGCTCGCGGAACGCAAAGGCGAGCTCACCAACATGACGCCCGACGGGCGCGGACGCGTGCGCCTCGACTATCGCATCCCCGCGCGCGGGCTCATCGGCTTCCGTACGCAGTTTCTGACCGTCACGGCGGGCACGGGCCTTCTCTATCATGTGTTCGACCGTTACGCGCCGCGCATCGACAGCGAGATCGGGCAGCGCACGAACGGCGTGCTCGTATCGACGGTGGCCGGAAAAGCGCTAGCCTACGCGCTATTCAACCTGCAGGAGCGCGGCGCGCTCTTCATCGGCCACGGCGCCGAGCTCTACGAAGGCATGATCGTCGGCATCCACAGCCGCGGCAACGACTTGCCCGTGAACCCGACGAAAGGTAAGCAGCTCACGAATATTCGCGCCGCGGGATCGGACGAGAACATTCTGCTGACGCCGCCGATCAAGTTTTCCCTCGAGCAAGCCCTCGAGTTCATCGACGACGACGAGCTCGTCGAGATCACGCCGAAAAACGTTCGCCTGCGCAAGAAGATCTTGACAGAAGGCGCGCGGCGCCGCGATTCTCGGCTGCGGGCTTGAGGTTCCTGCCGCTGTAGGAGCGGGCTCCCCTCGCGATCTTGGTTTTCGCGAGCGAAGCTCGCTCCTACATTGTATTAGCGGGGGTCGTCGCGTGATTACCGCGGGTTGTCGTGGCTCGAGTCGTCGACCATGTGATCGATATCGCGCTCGATGCAGGGCGGTGCCTCGGCCACCTCGACGTCGGTCAGCACGGCCGTGCGCGGACGGAGCGCCCACGGCTCGGCGAGCACGTCTGGATCGTAGACCGTGGCGTGCCACGTGAGCGTATCCGCGTCGCGCGAAAGACGCTCGACGACGCGCAAATTCTCGGTATGGAACGAGCCGTCGTCGGTGAGCCACGTGTCGCCGTTGAAGTTGATCGTTTCGACGACGAGCGTATCTCCTTCCCACCGGCCGACGGCATGGCCGAGAAAGCCCGGCTCGACGTTCTCAGCGTGAGCGCGGCCGTCGGTCGGGACGACGCGGAAGAAGTTGCCGGAAACGTCATCATAAAGGAATGCGACCTCGCCCACGCGTTGCACGATCTTGTCCGGCGGCCCGATCCGCGGGACGCCGGGCGGGAAGCAGCGCAACACGGGGTCGTCGCGAACTTGGCTTGCGTCGAGTGCCGCGACTCGTGCTTGAAACTCCTCGCGATACTTCGGTCGGTCGGGCGCCGGCGGAGATCCCGCGCGGCGCGGCGCGCCGGCCGGCGGGGCGCCGGCGGCGGGTCCGCACCCGGAGATGCAGATCGAAGCGCCCTCTTGCCGCGGCCGCACGAATTCGATGCCGCTGCCGTTATCCCACGTACCACTCAGGTCGGGATGGCCGTCGGCGAGCCGCGGAACCTCGCCGGCACTCGATTGCGCAAGCCCCACGGGAAGCCCTGCTGCGAAGAGACACGGTGCAAGCGTCCACGCGACAATACTGCCGCGCGTGATCGGGAAGCGTTTCATGTGTGGTTCCTCACGAGTCCTTATTCGCCGGCCAATTGATAGTAGTGCCCATCCGGATAGTCGATGCGCAACAACCAGCCGAGATTCTCGGTGCCGTCGCGTGCCCGTATCGCGTCGATGGTCACGGTTGCGCCATCGCCCATGAGCATCTCGCTCGTAATGCCGGCCTTGCGGAGCATCGCGGTCGGCAGCGATTCGAGTTGCCACGTCGTGGCGCTGCCGCTCCCGTCGCTGACGGTGAGATGCAAATAGGTGTGCGGGTTGATCCAGTCGACTTTCGTGATGACACCGGTCAGCGAGACGCGCTTGGTGCGATCGAACTGTCCGGCGACCGAATGATGCGCCGAGGCCTGCGACAGCGCGACAATCAGACAGCCGGCGAGGGACACGCGAGCACAGGTCTTGTACGCCATTTTCATCCCCTCCATACGGCAGTCGAGTGTAGTGCAACAGCGGCCGCAGGGTAAACAGCGGGCGTCCGAACCTCGACGTACAATGGCGGTCGAATCCTTGATCTCTCCGACCGATCTTTGTGTGAGAAAAAAAAGACACCGCGTCGTTGTTGCGCGCTTCGTCGCGGCCTGCTTCTTCGCCGCGGGACTCGACGCGGCTGCGCAACACGCCGCGATTCTCGGCGGACAGGAGAAGTCGGTGCGGGTGGTGCGCGCGGACGTGGCGCCCGTCATCGACGGCGTTCTCGACGACGCAGTCTGGATGGGCGCGGCCGTCGTCGACGATTTCCATGAGATCGAGCCCACGGAGTACGCGGAAGCCTCGGAACCTACCGTCATCTACATTCTGTACGATGATGCCGCCCTCTATATCGGCGCGCGCATGTACGATCGCGAGCCGGGAGAGATCACGGCGCGCATCATGCGGCAAGGCGAGGAAGTATTCGGCGATGATTGGTTGTCCGTCATCATCGATCCGTTCCATGACCGCCGCAGCGGGTATCGATTCATCACCAATCCGAACGGCTTGCGCCAAGAAGGATTGTTTCAGAACGTCAGCGAGACGCAGTGGGAGTGGCAAGGTATTTGGTATGCGGCGGGCTCGATCGACGAGCATGGCTGGGTCACCGAGCTCGCGATCCCGTTCAAGTCCATCTCTTTCGATCCGACCAACGACACCTGGGGCATCAACTTCCGTCGCGCGATCGCGCGCCGCGACGAACGCCTGGGCTGGGTGTCGCGCAATCGCAATTCGGATCCGAGCATCTCCGGCACCGCCGTCGGTTTCGAGGGATTGGAGCAAGGGTTGGGACTCGACGTCGTCCCTTCGATCAGCGTCTCGCGGCGCAAAGACTTCGAGCTCGCCGTCGAAGATTCGGACGTCGACCCTTCGTTGGACGTCTTCTACAAAATCACGCCCGGCCTGACCGGCTCGCTGACGATCAACACCGACTTCTCGGCCACCGAGATCGACGATCGGCAGGTCAATCTCACGCGCTTCGATCTATTCTTCCCGGAAAAGCGGGATTTCTTCCTCCAAGACGCGGATATCTTCGAGTTCGGCGGCCTTCAAGAAAACGGCCGGCCGTTCTTTTCACGCAGCATCGGCTTATCGAGCACGGGCGAGGCCGTCGACCTCGAGGCGGGCGGCAAGCTGAGCGGCCGCGTGGGGCGGTTCAATATCGGCGCGCTCGCGATTCGCCAAGAAGAATTCGACGGCATCGCGGCCGACAACGCGATCGTGGCGCGCGTCTCGGCCAACGTGCTTCGCGAATCGAGCGTGGGACTCATCGCCACCGAAGGCGACCCGCGGTCGAACCTCGACAATTCCCTCCAAGGCATCGACTTCGTGTTCCGCAACACGCGTCTGCCCGGTGGGCGCGCGCTCGAGGCAAACGTGTGGGGACAACGCAGCGACACGCAAGACAGCGATGACGAAGACGGCGCCTACGGGTTCCGCGTGAGCGCGCCCAATAATACGGGCATGCGCGGCGCGCTGCGCTATGCGCACGTCGAGGAGAATTTCACGCCGGGCCTCGGCTTCGTGAACCGCAAAGGCATCGACGAGCTCGACGTTCGTACTGAGTACACGTACCGACCCGCACGAGGCCTACTGCGCTCGGTTCTCTTCGGCATCAACGGCGAGCGCGTGG
>DATCIQ010000356.1:0-2361 GCA_036507635.1 Gammaproteobacteria bacterium | reverse complement strand
CTGCTCTCCATACTCGGCGATACAGGGTCGATGCGGCGGATGTGCGCGCGCATACGCACGAGCCGCGTCGAGAAGGGTGTCCTCGCCGACAAGCCACGCGGTCGCCGGGAATTTTTGCCGCAGCGCGGCCGCGAGGCTCGCTACGTAGTGGCGTTGGTGAATGGCGAACCGCGCGCGCGCATCGGCGCCGCCCTTAAGCAGTGCAGCGATCGGCTCCGCGTCGCCCATGACGAGCGCGCGAGCGACGCCTGCTTGCACGTCAGCGAGCGGCGGCATGTTGCTCTACTTCGCCGAAGACGCGGGCGGCGACCGAATTCGCGCGCTCCGCCTCCGCCATCAGCGTCGCGAACGGCGGAATGTCGTTGTCCCACTCGAGCAACGTCGGTCGCGGACCGAACCGGTCGAGGGCGTGCGCCAATAGCTCCCACACGGGTTCCGCGATCGCTTTTGCGTGCGTGTCGATGAGGACTTCGCGGCCGGGCGCGCCGTCGTCGGGCTCCGGCGTGAAACCGCCGAGATGAATCTCGCCGACGGCATGCGCCGGGAGGGCATCGATGTAGGCGTACGGGTCGTAACCCATGTTCGAGGCGCTCACGAACACGTTGCCGACGTCGCAGAGCAATTGGCAGCCCGTGCGGTGCACGAGCTCCGTGAGGAACTCCGCCTCGCCCATGCGAGATCTGCCGAGTCCTACGTAACACGACGGATTCTCGACGAGATACGGGCGGCCGAGCGCCTGCTGAATCCGGTCGACGTGCGCGGCGACAGTCCGCAACGTCTCATCGTTGTAAGGAAGCGGCAGCAGATCGTTGAGGTAAACGCCGCCGTACATGGACCATGCGAGGTGTCCCGAGATGAGAATGGGGTCGATCTCGTCGGCGAGTCGCCGGATCATTGTCAGATGCTCGAGGTCCAGGCCGTCCGCGCTGCCGATCGAGAGCCCGACCGTGTGCATGGACACCGGGTAGCGCGCGGCGATCTCGCCCAGAAGCTCTCTTGCGTGCGGGTTGGCGAGGAAGTTTTCGGGGTGGATCTCGAGCCAAGACGCGGGCGGAACAGCGGTCGCCACTTCGGCCAAGTGCGGCAGCCGCAGCCCGACGCCTGCACGTTGCGCGTCGAGTGTGCTGCCGACTGCGTTGGTGGCGACCGCCTTCCGCATGTTTAGGCCTTCGGCGCCAGGCTGCCGTCGACGATGCGCTCGCAATAGCCGGCGGGGACGTAGATCCAAGCCCGCGGGTCGGCGTCGGCTCTCGACGTGCCGGCACACGAGTTGTTGCCGGTCGACCCGCAATCGTTCTTGCCGGCTTTCGCGATGCCGTAACATTTTTCCGCCTCGAAGCTCGGCTCGGGAGCAGGACCCCCTTGGGCCGAGAGCAGCGCGGGTCCGGCGATCGCGGCCGCGAGGGCCGATAGAATGACAGTGCGTTTGTTCATGCAGTTTCTCCTTTTGATCTAGACGATTCGGCGCAGAGCGCCGCGAGTTGCTGACGTGTTTCGCCAGTGACCATAGATTCGGAGCAGACCGCGAAAAGGTTACGGCTGCCGTAAACTGTTCATTCATGATGACGGAGCCGAACCCGCCTACGGAAGACCTCGACCAGCTGATGCGCGCGGCGCAACAGGGTGACGCGGCGGCCTATCTGAACCTGCTGCGCCGGATCACGCCGCGCATCCGGGCCGTGGTGCTGCGTCAGCGTGGCTTCGCAGGCGTAGCGGAGGCGGAAGATCTCGTGCAGGACGTGCTGCTCTCGCTGCACGCCGTGCGCGCCACGTACGATCCTGCGCGTCCGTTCGTTCCTTGGCTCTTGGCCATCGTGCGCAACCGGCTCGTCGACGGCGCGCGGCGCTACGCGAGAACGTCCGCGCGCGAGATTCGCCTCGACGAAACCGACGTAACCTTTTCCGAGCCTGCAACGAATACGGATACCGGGGAGATCGCGGATGCCGGTGTGCTTCGGCAAGCCGTGCGCGAGCTGCCGGAGGGCCAGCGGCAAGCGATCGAGCTTCTAAAGCTCGAGGAGCTATCTTTGAAGGAAGCGGCCGCGATCTCCGGATCGAGCGTCGGGGCACTGAAGGTGGCGACGCATCGTGCGATGGCAACCTTACGGCGGACGCTCGGCGTCAAAGGCAAATGAACACAGACCGATTAGTCGAACGTCTTGCGAAGCAGCTCGAGCCGGTCGCGCCGCTGCGGCGGCCCGGAACGAGGGCAGCCGCGTGGCTCATCGGTGCGATGCTCTACGTCGGGATTCTCACGTTATCGATGACGTCCGCGGCCGACATCGCGGCCGTGGAAAACGATCCGTGGATCGTACTGCCGCAAGTCGTCGCCATCGTCACGAGCATGCTTGCCGTCACGGC
>DATCIQ010000355.1:0-2499 GCA_036507635.1 Gammaproteobacteria bacterium | reverse complement strand
CGGCGGCGACCTCGATGCGGCGACGAACCCGCGTTAAGAGATTAAGGAGAGGAATAATGAGCTTGTCGAAGAAATCGAGCTGGGCGCTCGCCGGCGTCGGCACCGTCGCCCTTGCGGTCATACTCTACTTCACCGTCGCACGAGACCTGCTCGAGCGTGATGCATCAACCGCCTCACCTGGGGCGGCGCAGTCGATGCAACGATATCGCGTCGGGCAGCTCGAGATCGGCATTGCAACCGATCCCGCCACGCCGCGCGTCGGCAAGAACCGTCTGATCATCGAGCTCAAGGACGCCGACGGCAATCCGCTGTCGGGCATTCCGATCACTGCGCAGGCGGAAATGCCGGCCATGGGCCAGATGGCTGCGATACGCGCGCCGGCCGATCTGGAGGAGGTGGCGCCGGGTCGTTTCGAAGGCTCGATGGATCTTTCGATGCGCGGCCCATGGCCGCTTACGATCCGGATCGAGGACCCGCAGACCGGTGACGAAGCCCGGCTACAGTTTGATTACGCCACGGATCGCCCCGGCCTCGAGATCGCGGCCGGCGCCGTGGCTGTCGGCGACTCTCAAAGTGGTTCTGCTCGGTCCTCTGGGAGCGCGGCTCAGTCGGGCGACGGCGGCCTGCCGCGCTTTCGTGCCGGCGAGCTCGAGATCGGCGTCGGCACCGAGCCCGGCACACCGCGTGTCGGCGAGAACCGGCTGATCGTCGAGGTTCGCGGGCCGAGCGGCGAGCCCGCCTCCGACATCGAGATCGACGCCTACGCCGAGATGCCGGCCATGGGCGCGATGCCCGCGATGCGTGCGCCGGCCGGGCTCGAGCAAACCGCGCCCGGACGGTTTGAAGGCTCCGTGAACCTGTCGATGCGCGGCGCATGGCCGCTCACGCTGCAAATCAAGGACCCCGTGCGCGGCGATCGACGGCTCATGTTCGACTTGGCGACCGACCGCGCGGGATTGACCATCGCCGCCGGCGGCTTAGCCGTAGGGGCGAGCGCCGCCGCCGGCGCTGACGACGCGAACGTCATCACGATCGACAACCGCCGGCGCCAGATGATCGGCATCGAGACGGGCAAGGCCGAAAACCGTGAGCTGATCCGCCCGATTCGCGCGGTGGGTCGGGTGACTTACGACGAGCGCCTGCTCTCGCACATCACGCTCAAGTTCGACGGCTACATCGGCGACTTGAAAGCCGACTACGTCGGCGCAGCGGTACAAGCCGGTCAGGAGCTCTTCACGGTGTACAGTCCGGAGCTGCTCGCGGCTCAGCAAGAATATCTGGAGACTGTGCGACGCAGGACCGGCAACGGCGACAGCAGTCTGCTGCGTGCCTCGCGCCAACGGCTGCGCTTGTGGGATATGTCGGACGCCGAGATCGAGGCGCTCGAGCGCCGCGGCGTGCCTGAAGACTATATCTCAATCTACGCGCCGCGCAGCGGCACCCTGATCGAGCGCAACGTCGCCGACGGCGGCGCCGCCCGGATGGGCCAGACGCTCTTGACCATTGCGGACTTGTCGCGCGTGTGGATCGAAGCCCAAGTCTTTGAGGCCGATCTCGAGCTCGTAAAGCCCGGCATGACGGCCATGGTGACTCTGCCCTATCTGCCCGGCCGCCGTGTCGAGGCGACCGTGGAGTACGTCTACCCCTATCTCGAGGGCGCAACGCGCACAGGCCGCGTGCGACTCACGCTCGAGAACTCGGATGCCACGCTCAAGCCCGACATGTATGCCGAGGTCTCGTTGCAAGCGAATCTCGGCGAACGCTTGAGCGTGCCAGAGGAGGCCGTGATCATAGCCGGCGAGAGCCGGATCGTGTTCGTCGATCTCGGCGAGGGGCGGCTGAAACCCGCGCGCATCCGAACCGGACGGCGCGCGCAAGGCTTCATTGAAGTGCTCGATGGATTAGCGGCGGGCGACACGGTCGTGACCTCGGGCAATTTCCTGCTCGCGGCCGAGACGCGCTTGAAGACGGGGATCGAGCAATGGTAAGCAGCCACGACGCGCATGGCGCGAAGCACGGCCCGCTCGAAGGGCTGATTGCGTTCTCGGCGCGCAATTGGCCCTTGACCTTGATGTTGGTTGCGGCAGCGGCCGCGTGGGGGTACCGCTCGCTCGTCAGCGCGCCGCTCGATGCGATCCCCGATCTCTCCGACGTGCAGGTCATCGTCTTTACGGAGTGGCCGGGGCGTAGTCCCGACCTCGTCGAAGACCAAATCACCTATCCCCTCGCGACGACGTTTCTTGCCGCGCCCGGAGTTCGCTTCGTGCGCGGCCAAAGCATGATGGACTTCTCGTTCGTCTATGTGATCTTCGAGGACGGCATCGACATCTACTGGGCCCGCTCGAGAGTGCTCGAATATTTGAATTCGGCAGCGGCCGACTTACCCGACGGGGTGCAGCCGACTTTGGGTCCGGATGCGACCGGTGTCGGCTGGGTCTATCAGTACGCGCTGGTCGACAAGAGCGGCAACCAGAGCCTCGCGGATCTGCGCAGCTTGCA
>DATCIQ010000354.1:0-9641 GCA_036507635.1 Gammaproteobacteria bacterium | reverse complement strand
GCCGGCGTAACGATGCATGAACCCGGAGTCTCGCGACTCGTTGCCGTGGACATCGATGAAGCCGTGCAGCTCGCTGCGATGTAGACGTTACGGCGATGTGGGAATTGCGTTGGGTGCTTGTCGGGCTGGGCGCATTGCTGATCGTCGGCGTGTATCTCTGGGGCAAGGGCTGGCTCAAGGGCATCGTTCCGGAGCGCGCCGCCGCCCGCCGCTGGCTGCACTCGTTCGATAAGGCGCTCGACGGCTCGGGCGCCGTGGCGGCCGCGCCGGAGGAGCTCGCGGCCGAGGCGGAACCGGAGGCGGAGACCAAACCGGCCGACACTCCGAGCCCGCAGCGCATCATCACGCTCAGATTCATCCCGAAGGATCGCGCGCTCAATACGGAACAGGCCATCCTCGCGTTGCGCGCGGCCGGGCTCCAACACGGACGCTACGGAATCTTTCACCGCTTAGGCGACGGCGCCGGCAACGATCCCTGGTTCAGCGTCGCGAATCTCACCGAGCCCGGCTCCTTCGATCTCACGAAACCGCAGGCGACGATCCCCGGCATGAGCTTCTTCATGGTGTTGCCGGACACAGGCGACGCCGTGGCGCGATTCGACATGATGGTCCAGACGGCCCGGACGCTCGCTCACGACTTGAATGCGGAGCTGCACGACGACCGCGGCAGCTCGTGGAGCATTCAGCGCGAGCACTACTTGCGCGAAGAGATCATCGAGTACCGCCACCAGCACGATCGCGCTTGAGGCCTGCCTGATGGCATCGAAGCACGCGCGCGCAGGCAAGAGTCCCGCTGTAGAGCTCGACAAGCTCAAGCGCGAGATCGAGGCGCACGACTACGCCTACCACGTGCTCGACAGCCCGACGATCCCGGATGCCGAATACGATCGCCTGATGCGGCGGCTCAGGGAAATCGAGGCAGAGCATCCCGATCTCGTGACGCCGGACTCGCCGACGCGGCGCGTCGGCGCCGCGCCCGCGAGCGACTTCAAGCCCGTGCGGCACACGAAGCCGATGCTGTCGCTCGAGAACGCGTTCGACGAAGCGGAGCTCGCCGCGTTCGGCAAGCGCGTCGCGACTCGGCTCGCGGCCGCCGGCATCGATGCGGCGACCGTCGAGTACGTCGCGGAGCCCAAGCTCGACGGGGCGGCCGTCTCCTTTAGATATGAGTCGGGGGTGCTCGCGCTCGCGGCGACGCGCGGCGACGGCATGGTGGGGGAGGACATTACCCATAACGCCCGCACCATCCCTTCACTGCCGCTGCGCCTCCGGGGCCGGAAGCTCCCCCAAGTGCTCGAGGCCCGCGGCGAGGTCTACATGCCGCGCGCGCGTTTCGACGAATTCAACCGGCTGGCCGCCGCGCGCGGCGAAAGGACCTTCGTGAACCCGCGGAACGCCGCCGCCGGGAGCTTGCGGCAGCTCGATCCCAAGATCACCGCCGCGCGGCCGCTCGATGTCTTCATCTACGGCATCGGCGACGTGCAAGGCTGGAAGCTGCCCGCCACGCATGCCGAGGTCTTGAGGGCGCTCAAGGAATTCGGCTTCAGAACCTCACCCGACTGGAAATTGGTAGCCGGAATTCAGGGTTGTTTGGCCTATTACTCAAATATGGGCCGGAACCGCGCGGATTTACCCTATGACATCGACGGCGTCGTCTATAAGGTCAACGATTTGGCGTGGCAGGAGAAGCTCGGATTCGTATCGCGCGCGCCGCGCTGGGCGATCGCGCACAAGTTCGCGGCGCAGGAAGAGCTCACCCAAGTGGTCGCCATCGAGTTTCAGGTCGGTAGAACCGGCGCGGTCACGCCGGTCGCGAGGCTCAAGCCCGTGTTCGTCGGCGGCGTCACGGTCAGCAACGCGACGCTGCACAATTTCGACGAGCTAAGCCGCAAGGACGTGCGTGTCGGGGACACCGTCATCGTCCGGCGTGCCGGCGACGTGATCCCCGAAGTCGTCCAAGTCATCGCGGACCGCAGGCCGCGCGGCGCGAAAGCCGTCAGCGTTCCCGCGCGCTGCCCCGTGTGCGGCTCGCAAGTCGTGCGCTTGGAGGGGGAGGCGATCGCGCGCTGTAGCGGCGGCCTCTTCTGTGCCGCGCAACGCAAGGAATCGATTCGCCATTTCGCCTCGCGCTCCGCCATGGACATCGAAGGCTTGGGCGTCAAGCTCGTCGATCAGCTCGTCGACCGCGGCCTGGTATCGACACCGGCGGATCTCTACGACTTGACGCCGGACGCGCTCTCCGAGCTCGACCGCATGGCCGAGAAATCCGCGCAAAACATCGTCGAAGCGCTTAAGAAGAGCACGGAAACGACGTTCGCGATGTTTCTCTATGCCCTCGGCATTCGCGACGTCGGCGAAGCCACCGCACTCGCGCTCGCCACGCATTTCCGTTCGCTCAAGGACATCATGGACGCGGACGAGGAGAAGCTCCAAGAAGTGCCGGATATCGGCCCGGTCGTCGCCGGGCACATTCGCGCGTTCTTCCAGCAGCGGCACAACCGAGAAGTCATCGAGCGATTACTCAAGCCCAAGCGCGGTATCCATTGGCCGGAACCTCCCAAGGTCGCAGCACGCGCGTCCCCTTTGGCCGGCAAACGAGTCGTGCTGACGGGAACACTCTCGAGCATGTCGCGCGAACAGGCAAAAGCGAAACTTCAGTCGCTAGGGGCAAAAGTCATGAACAGCGTTTCCAAGAATACGGACATCGTTATCGTCGGTGAGAATCCTGGCTCGAAGTTGGAGAAAGCCAGTGCTATGTCTGTCTCGACTATGAGCGAAGGGGAGTTCCTTTCGTGCACGGGAGTGCGCAATGAGCAACGAGACGCGTAAGAGACTGCTTCGAGCCTGTTTCTCCTTTCTGCTTCCCGTCGCTCGCTTCCTGTTGCGTGCTGGCATCAGCTATCGAGAGTTTTCGGATGTTAGTCGCGTCGCATTCGTGCGCGTCGCCAGCGAAGATTTTGGACTTCGGGGAAGACCTACGAACATGTCGCGTGTATCCGCCATGACTGGCATTTCGAGAAAAGATGTTTCCAGGATTCGCGCACTAATCAACGAATATGCTGGCGATCTCAGAGTAGAACTAAGTCCTGTTTCCGATGTACTCCATTACTGGCATACAGACCCTGAATACATGAGTTCTGAAGGCGTGCCGAAGAGGCTATCGTTCAGTAATGGGGAACAATCGTTTACCGCTCTCGTAAGAAAGCGCGTGGGAGATGTGCCTGCGGGTGCGATCAAGGCGGAGCTTTTCCGGTGCGGTGCCATCACTGTCGATTCCGAGGGCCTTCTGGTCGCGAATCGCCGACACGTTGTGCGTGAGGGAGCCCACGACAAGTTGGTGTCTGCAATCTCCTTGAGTCTAAGAAGCTTGGCCGAGACAATCGCGTTTAACAGCTCACCCTCACGAACCGGACATGGTCGAATTGAACGGTTCGTGGAAACGAGCAGCCTAGACAAGGATATTAAGGAACAGATTAGGCCGGTTGTTCGAGATATGATTACGAGGTACACGGAAGAGTTAGATGACCTTTTCTTTCAGTATGAGGCACAGTCCCGTGGTGAACAGGGGTCCCGTGTTGGCGTTGGGATTTTCTATTGCGAGGAAGTATGAAGGCTTGGAATATCGCGCGAACGCGACGGGATGTGTCCTGCTTGAGTCTATGATGACCGGCACTACTGTCCGACACGTTTCATAACAAATTCAGTTGGTTAGGATCGAAGGTCTGATTTTGACCGTCTGCCGAGTCGATAAGTAGCTGATGTAGAGAGAGTTTCTCGAACGGAGTGACACTCAGGATTTGCAGCATCGAATGCAACGACAACGGCAAATCGAGACGCTTGCGGACGATGGCCACGAGCACATAGGTGCTCACGGCGATCCAGACTTGCGTCTTCACGGCGTTCTCCGAGGTACCGAAGAACCGTTTGATGCGCAAGTGCTGTTTGATCCACTTGAAGAACAGCTCCACCTGCCAACGCAAGCGATACAGGTCGCAGATGGTGGGCGCGGGCAATGTCATGTGATTGGTCAGAAACACCAGGCGGCGACCTTCGGCGTCGCGATAACGAATTCGGCGCAACCGTTCCGGATAAGCTTGCTGGGAGTAGAAGACGGTCAGTTCGATGGTCTGGTCGCAGATCAGCCCGGTCGTTTTGTCGACCGGCTGCGAGTAGATTCGCTTGAACTTGAAATTGGACTTCGCGCGGGTGACAAAGAAGCTGTTCGCCTGATGCAAGACGTACAGCCGCTCGAAGTCGAGATAGCCGCGGTCCATGACGTAGAAGGCGCCTGCTTCCGGCAGCAGCAGGTCCAGGACATTGACGTCGTGCAGTTTGCCGTCGGAGATGTGGATAAAACTGGGGATGCCGCCCCGCAGATCGAGCAGCGTATGCAGTTTCACGGCGGCCTTGGTCTGTCGAAAGCTCGCCCATGGAAACAACGACAGGCACAGGTCGATGGTCGTGGAGTCCAGTGCGTAGACGGTCTCGTGCAAATTGACGCCGAGGGGTTCCCGCGCATACAGCCGACGTGCGATGCGAATCAGCGCTTGCGCGAACTCCGCGTAGATGCGCCAATCGCGGGATTCGTTGGCATCGGCCAGTGCACCGCGACTTACGTTGCCGCGCAGCCCAAGTGATACAGCTTGGTCGGTTGCGCGCGCAGGCAGGCTTCGATGTCGCGCAGACTTTCTCGGTAGGTCAGTTGCGCAAAGGCCATGCACAGGAACTGATCCAGACAGCTGAACGTGCGAACGTTGAAGTCGCCGTGATACTTGGTGACCAGATGGCGAAACGTGTGCCAGGGCACGAACTCCATGAGGTGTGCGAAGACGAGCTTGCCAGCGTGCATCGAAGCCTCCCGGGAAAGTCCCGGCAGGCTGCCGAATTGCACGCCTCAGATTCAAATCGTTAACACCTTGGCAAGCCATGGAACGCGCACCAACGCTAGCTTTCAGCCGAACGACACCCAAATCTGTCGGACAGTAGTGGATGACCGGAAAAAATCACGAGGGACTTCCATAACGGGAACGAGGATGTGCATCCACCACCGGCCCCGCCCGATTCCGCCTGATCTGAAGGGGCCGAGGGACAATCGCCTCGGAATTGGCCGCAAATTGTCGAGACATTGGTAAGCGCTCAATAAACCTTTCAATTACCCACAATTCGAGCGCCGAGTTGGAAGCCGATCGCGATATCGGTCAGACGTGCCATGCCGCGCCAGACTACGGTGTTGCCGGGCGGCGGGTCGTGGGCGCGATCGAGGTAACCTCCAAGTCGTGCGAGTTGTCGCAAGCACGATTGCAGTGACGGCGTGCGATGCGAATCGGTGAGGTGCCGCTCGGCTGCGAGTTGGTTGAGCAGATCGATTTCCAGAGGCGTAAACGCGAGTGTGGGTTTGGCGCGAGGGATTGCGCGGTTGAGCATCGTCAGCCAGAAAATGCGCCAGCTCAAGATGCAGAACATCGCCAGCAGGTTGACGAGGCGCTCGGCGGTTCTCAGCTTTGACTGCTCGGCCTGACAGCCGGATTTGAGGACCTTGTGGAATACCTCGATCTTCCAGCGCAACGCATACCATTGCAACTTCTCGACGGCCTCCGCGCGGGAGCGGACGGACAGATTGGTGATCAGCTTCCAGTCAATAGGATCGCGCCCGCGTGGTTTATCTCGTTCGGTCGCGTGCAACACCGTCAGCTCGAGCGCCGGATAGCGGCCTTGCTTGTATAGCGGGGGCTGTACGCGGATCGTGCGGTACTTCAGCTCCAGAACCGCCTGCGACACGTTGCCGCGACGATCGCGTACTTCGACCCGATGCAGTCCTTGACATGAAACGTCGGCCATCTGCGCCCCGATCGTGAAAGACCCGTCGCCGGCCAGCCGATCAACACAGGTGCGCAGCAGAAAGCGGGTGCCTACCTCTTCGGCCTTGCAGAACAGTTCGTAGATGTCGCTTTCCCGATCGCCGATAGGCACACAGCGCTGCGGGTCGCTGAGCAGATGCGTCGATTGCTCAAGGTTCTCAAGCCAGCGGATGCTTTCCTTCTCTTCGATCGGCACCCGTGTCGGGTTGATCTTCCGCTTCAGCGCATTTGCGCCCTTGAACTTTTTGCGCGACCAGAACTTGACCGCTGTCAGTCCAAGCGGCAGACCCTCGGTCGTCACCGCCAGACTCGAGTGCATCAGGATGCCGCACGCCGTATACAAGCGCGGTGTCCCGTCCCGGTAGGCACCTGCGATGTTGATACGAGTCTTGCCAACCGCCTCGATGTCTTCGCGCTTGTACGTAAACTCGGTCGTATCGTGCAGCACCAAGATCGGTCCGCTCGTCGCTGCCGCTCGATCGCGCGTCGCATGGAAATGCCCCGCCAGGATGTCCGCTTCGTTCACACGCTCGTTGTCGAGGAATCGATACGCGGCCTTCGTGTTGGCCCAGTCCTGGCAGACCAGCGGGATCGCATCGCCGGGACTCGACGACAACTGCTCAAGCAGTGCACGAAATCGCTTGCCCAGTCGTTCATCCGCGAATGTCGCGCCCGCCAATTCTCGATTGACCCAGTCCTCACTCGTCTTTGCGCCGGCGACAGTCCGCCTTCGGCGCGCTCGAACCGGTTTCTCCGGCATGCAGCACCGTGTGGAAGTTGCACACGGAAGTGCTGTATCTCACAACATCGAATCGAATTCAAGAACCACGCGCAACTCACTCAACGACCAACGTAATTGTGGGTAATCGAAAGGTTTATTGAGCGCTTACAGACATTGCCGACAACATGAGTCGTCGCGATAAAGTGCTCGATCGACTCGGTCCAGCAGGTTGCTACGTTCTAGCGGAGAACTGACTATCGCAATATAGCACGGAGCCTTAACGACGGCCTGACATGCGACAGCGCTCTGTTCGAGCGGAGACGTGAGCTGTCTGCCCAACGGGGAAGCCGACGAACACGTGCAGCACCCTCGCAAGTTTCTTCTCGAGACATTCAATTAGCTTCGAGCGTAATACTAACACAAACATAGAGTTACGCTGAGCTTGCAATTGATTGTCAATTCTACATAAGATTATCATGTATAACATAATCAGAATACAGGGGAGCTGCGCGCCGAGGGAGCACGGCAAACGCACTTCGGACGCGCTGAATCGAGGAGCGAATGACTGCGATCATGAAAGTAGTGGGCCATACATCCACGTGGGTGGCTTTGGCGGTGCTCTGTGTGGGAGCCAACGCTGGGACCCCCAAGAGTTCGGTGCGCGCCGTCGCGACGGACGACAATACGCTTGGCATTTCGTCCGGTTCCTTGCGTGGCATCAGCAGCGGGAGCTTGCGGGGTATTTCGTCCGGTTCCTTGCGCGGCATCAGCAGCGGGAGCTTGCGGGGGGCAGTGGAAGCGTCGTCGTCCTCTACTTGGGCTCCACCAGTCGCGTTTGGACCAATCGATGCGATCAACAATGATCTGGAGACCTTAGAGGTATTGGGGCAGACGATTGCATTCCCGGGTGTACGTGACAGCGAGCTTTCGCCGGGGATGCTTGTTCTTGTTTTTGGACAAGTATTGGGCGAGGGCTTTGCCGCTGGGACAGCAATCTTGGCGTCGACCGAGATGTACGTGCCCGGAGCGACGTCAATCTTTGTAAGCGGGTACCCGTCGAGTATTGATACGGCCAGCGGCACTATCCATATCGGGACACTGGTCGTCGACTACACTGCACTTCTAAGCACAGGTGATCTTGCGTTTGGAAGCGACCTAGTCACCTTCACGGGCATCCAACCGGTTCCGCAGGCAACGTTCGTTGCCACGACCGCTCCTAATAGTTCCAGCTTGAGCGATATCGGCGTGCAAAACGCTCGTGGCATTTCGACGGGTTCTCGGCGCTAGCTTGGCCTCCTCATCCACCTGCATGTAGGGGGCGCCGCACCGAGCGGCGCCCGCGGCCGGAGGTATCCTGTAGGTGCTCGTGACGGCACTGGCGTGACTGTCACATATGATTATACTGAAAGCTGGCCCCTTCCACATCCGCAGACAGAATTCTGCCGAGAAATGCGACAACTCTAGACGCATGTCTCCGGATCCACCGAGATGAATATATGAGTGCAGTGTGCACATCCGGTTCACGAGACGGATCGTGTCCAGCTACTATGCCATATTGAATACGCGACTTCGCTTGAGCGGGAGGAACAGAATTCAGTGGCAATAACGGTCAAGCACGGACTTATCGTGGCTTTACGCCGGCTCCTGAGACCGTTGGTGCGTTTGCTGATCAAACAAGGGATTTCGGTCCCAGAGGTCGCCGAAGTCATCAAGCACGTCTATGTCGAAACAGCAACGCGGGAATTTCAAGTTAGTGCCCGACGGCCGCACGTGAGCCAATCGCGGATTGCCGTTCTGACAGGATTAACAAGAAAGGAAGTACGCCGAATTGTTAACTCCACATTAAGATCCGAGCCGGAGTTCCGAACTGAGGCAAACCGACTGATCCGCGTCTTGCAAGCGTGGCACACGGAATCGGACTTCCTCGGCCCTTACGGAGTTCCACTGGATCTGCGTTGGCAGTCGGAAGAAAAGGATGCCCCCAGCTTTATGGAACTCGTTCGTAGATTCAGCGGAGACATGAGCGCGAAAGAAGTATTGCGTGAGCTAATTCGAGCGGGGGCTGTGGTTGAGCTCGAGCCTGGTAACTACAAGGTGCTGCGGCGAGACTACGAACCGCAGCCGTTGGACGCAGCCAACCTAGAGCGCTTCGGTATTGTGGTCCGAAACTTTATTCAAACGGTCACGGACAATTTGGAGAAGCCGAAGCAACAGGGTGGGAATTTTGAGCGTGTCGTATTCACGGACGATCCCATTCATCGGAATAGAGCGCAAATCTTCGATGGATGGATCAAGCGAGAAGGTCAGCTCTTCCTTGAGCGCATAGACGATTGGCTGATGAATAACGTTATCGAAACGCCGAGCAGGCGCCCGCATCCGGCGGATACTGATGCAGTACTTACCGGGCTCGGCATGTACCACTACATTACAGGTACTAAAGAGGAAATCGGCTTTAGAGAATACCTGGAACAGATGGGCTACTCTATAAGTGACGATTCGGAGGACGATAGATAGCCATCGGCGCTCGGTATTCTGTAAGTCTGCCGCTCGATAGTGCCAAGGACTGCCCTTGTCTAAAGCTGTGCCCGTCGTGGATGGTTCGGTGTGCTGACACGTAAGGTCCCACGTAACCTTCCCTGGCTTGACAGGGGTGGCTCCGTTTCTTAAGACAGATTTCTCTTCGAGATAAGTGGATCCGTCCGGGCGGTTGATGGTGTCGTCTCTGTTCTTGGTCTCTTCTGTCATCGCTCTTCGTCAATCGTATACCCGAAAGGCGGTGTGGTGCGGCGGGCGGCAGAAGCGCTTCGGGATTTTTCTTCGGCTTCGGCTCGGAAATGACCGCGTATAAAGCTCGAGGAGCGGCGATCGAAGGAGTACCCGCTATGCCGGTATCCCCCGAAATCCGCGTGCTGAAGCCGTGGTCGGTCATCGCCGGCTACGCCGCCACCGCGGTGGATTCGCCGAGCGCGCTGAAGTACACCTCGTCGGGCGTCCGATACTCCAGCGACTGATGCGAGCGGACGGCATTGTAGAAGCCGAAGTACCGGGTCAGCGCCGTGCGC
>DATCIQ010000353.1:0-24119 GCA_036507635.1 Gammaproteobacteria bacterium | reverse complement strand
CTATTTTCGCGGGCAACTCGTGTTCACATATTTTCATCTGGCGGGGACCTCGGTCGCGCTCACCGACGCGTTGCTCGCGAGCGAAACCACGGCCATCGCGTACGAAACCGTCGAGGACGAGCAGGGGCGCCTGCTCCTGCTCGCGCCCATGAGCGCCATCGCAGGCAGCATGGCTCCGCTCGTCGGCAGCTACTACCTCGCCCAGTTCAACGGCGGCCGCGGCGTGCTGCTCGGCGAGATTCTCGGCCGGCGCCACGGCAAAGTGACGATCGCCGGAGACGGTGTCGTCGGACAACATGCCGCGCGCGTCGCGGTCGCGATGGGGACGCGCGTGGTCGTATTCGGCCGCGACTTCGATCGCAGCGCCGAGATCAAACGCATCCACGCGGGCATCGAGTACGACCTTGCCCCGGACCGGCTGGCCGGCCACCTCGAGGACACGGATCTCTTCATCGGCGCCGCGCTCGTCCGGGGCGCGCGGGCGCCGCACCTCGTGTCGGTAGCCATGGTCAAAAGCATGCAACCCGGCTCGGTGATCGTCGACGTCAGCATCGACCAGGGCGGCTGCGTCGCAACTTCGCGCCCGACGTCGCATACGAATCCCGTGTTCACGGCGCACGGCGTCACGCATTACTGCGTCACGAACATGCCGGGGGCGTACCCGCGTACCGCGACGCTCGCTCTCGCGGAGGCGACGCTGCCCTATGTCGAGCGCATCGCCGCCGGCGGCATCGAGGCGGTACTTGCCGATCCCGGGCTCGCCAAAGGCGTCAACACCCACCGCGGCTTCGTCACCTGCCGGCCCGTCGCCGATGCGCTCCGCCTCGGCTCGAAGTATCGGGACCTGGCCGCCGTCGCGAGCTAAAGCCGCTCAAGGAAAGTGGATCAGCGCGCGCTGCCCCATCGGCCGGAAGCCGATCTTGCGATAGATCGCGTTCGGCACGGGATCGCCGATGTCCGCCGTGATCACGCAGAAGCGCTTGCCGCCTTCGAGAATACCGCGGCTTACGGCCGCCACGGCGCTCGTCGCGTACGCGTTGCCCCGAAACTCGGGCGGAGTGTAAGCGGCGGAAATGCGGGCGCCGTTCGGCGTGAGCCCGGAAGCCGTGACGACGCAGCGCGCGCCGGCGTCGTCCCAGAGGTGCAGCAGGCCGCGCTCGACCATGGTCATGAAGAACGCGACGACGTCGGCTTTGCTCGCGATCTCAGTACGGTAGGCCGCTGCCCAGACTTCGAGCAACGGCAGGTCGGCGGCATTGCCGAGCCGCAAGGCGCCGCGCGCGACCTTGCGGGGCGCCGTCACGGCCTCGAGCTTGTACTGATAGAAACGGCTGTTCAAAGTCCAATCGGTGCCGCTCCAGCAGCGCGCGAATTCGACGGCCGCGGCCTCGGGCCCGATGGCCTCCGGAAGCGCCGCCGCACTGAAAGCGCGCAGTTGTGTTGCGATGGCCCGCACAGCCGCCTCCGGAACCTCGGTCAAATAGATGCCGTCGGGCGGCGCTCGCGTGGCGCAACCGACGATGCGATTTCCGTCCTCGACCGTCGCGAGGTACGCGGGCTCGAGGAATGGTTTCGCGCCCTGCTGCAACAGGTAGGCGACCGACAACAGGATGTTGTTCTCCGCTTCGCCCTCGAGCAGCCACGATTCGGCCCGCTCGAGAAACGTTCCGGCTTCCCGGTGCTGGACCACGCGCAACATGGAGCGGCAGGATACGGCCGCGCGCCGGCCGACTCAATTCAATCTATATGGAATGTCTAACGATCCACTCGTAACGCGGCCAGCGCGCCGTCGCGGCGCAGCCGCTGCATCTGATTCAAGATCCACCGCTGCCGTTCGCGCAGATACGGCGTCGGCCGCGCGACCGACGCGACTTTCGGATTCGGCAACACGGCCGCAAGCAGCGCGGCCTCGGCGTCGGAGACGCGTTGCGGGTCTTTCGCGAAGTAGGCGTCGGCTGCGGCGCCGACGCCATAGATGCCCGGTCCGAGCTCGGCAACGTTCAAATAAATCTCGAGGATGCGTTCCTTGGTCCACGCGAGCTCGATGAGCGCCGTGAAGTAGGCTTCGAGCCCCTTGCGAACGACGCTACGGTCGGGCCACAGAAACAGATTCTTCGCCACTTGCTGAGTGATCGTCGACGCGCCGCGCAGCCGCCGGCCATCGCTGCTCGAATCGATCGATTCGCGGATCGAGGCGAAATCGAACCCGAAATGCTCGGTAAACTTTTGATCCTCGGCGGCAATCACGGCATAGGCGAGGCTCGGGCTCATTTGCCCGGCGTCGACCCAACGATACCGCAGCGGCTGCCGCCCGCCCGTATCGAGCAACATGAACGCCGTCGTCGGCGGATCGATCCAACGCAGCACAGCGACGACGCCCGCGCTCGAGGCGATGAAAAGCGCCGCAGCGGCGACGAGGCCGCGAGCGACGCGTGCCAGCGGCCCACGCTTGCGCTTGAGTCTAGCCCCAGCCACCGCTTCAGCGCATCTCGACCATGAGCCCGTCGAGCGATGCTTGCAGGTGAAAATCCTGGAAGCCGAACTCGTTGCGCAACATTGTCGCAACCTCGTCGCGCGTGCGGTTCTGCTGCAGCATCTCGTGCGTCATCTGCTGCAAGCGCAACGTGGTTTCCCGGAAGCTCTCGAGATCGGCACGCGTAGCGACGATGCCGTGACCGGGAACGACGGTCTCGAAGTCGAGCCGCAACACGCCGTCGACGGTGCTCGTCCAGGCGCGCGCGCTGCCGCCGCCGGCATAGTCGACGAGCTGCGGTAGCCCCTCGCCGTGGGTGTACATGTCGCCCATGGACACGATCCCGTGCTCGGGAAAGTGCACGACGACGTCGCCGTCCGTGTGCGAGCGGCCGAAATAGTAGATATCGACGGGCTTGCCACCGAGGTAGATCCTCACGTAGTCGTCGATCGTGACGTCGGGCAAACCCTCGGTCCGGCCGGATTCGACCATCTTGATGCGCGCGTTCTCGGCCGCGAATACCTTCGCGTCGCCCGCTTGCAGGAGCGCGTTCGAGCCGCTGTGGTCGTCGTGATAGTGCGTATCGATGGTGTAGACGACGGGTTGATCGGTCACGGTGCCGAGCAACTCCATCATGTTCTCGTAGTCGATCGCGAACTTGTTGTCGACGAGCAAGACGCCTTGCTCGGTAATGAGCGCGGTGACGTTACCGGGCACGATCTCGTTGTGAATGACGTAGACGTCGTCGCGTACCTTGATGAGATCGAGCACGGCAGGCTCGGCGCCGAATTGCGCCCAGGCGCTCGCAGCGATCAAGCACGAAGCCAACGATGCCGACGCGGTCAGTAGTGTTCTTGTAGTCATGTAGAGCAATTCCCCTGCGCTCAAGTGGACCCGGGGGATTCTAACGCGGCCGGCGCAAGCTCGACACGAGCTTCAGGCACCGCAACCGAGACTTGTACGCTGCTACGCGTTCCGCTTTTGGCGCGCGCCGTACGCCGCCTTCTCGAAGCGCTCATAGGCCCCGTGAACCGCGGGGTCCGCAAACGGCAACGTCTGCGTGAGCAGCACGCCCGTCAAATCGGCGCTCGGATCCACCCAAAAGTAGGTGTTGTAGATGCCGCCCCAACTGTAGCTGCCGGCCGCGCGCCCGGTCGGCCGGTCGCGCGTCTCGATCATGACGCCGAAGCCGAACTTCTGGCTGCCGTCCATGAAGACGAAATCGTTGCTGCGCTCGCCGAGTGCCGCGACCTGTCTCTCGGCGTAGAGCTCGCTGATCTGGTTATGCGTCATCGCGTCGACGAGCTCGCGCGCGAGCAGGCGCCGTCCCTCGAGCTCACCGCCGTTCAGCAACAGGCAGAGAAAGCGTAAATAGTCGGCGGCGGTCGAGTAGAGCCCCCCGCCGCCGCGCGGCGCGTTGCCTCGGGTCTCGTTCGGCTGTTCCACGAACGCCCCGCGGCGGCGCGCATTCACCGTCACGAGGCGCGACAAATCGCCCGGCGGCGAGTAACCGGTATCGCGCATGCCGAGCGGCGCAAAAATGCGCCGCTCGAAGAACGTCTCGATCGGCATCCCCGCAACCGGGGCGAAGATCTGTCCGAGCACGTCCGTGCTCGTGCTGTAAGAGAACTTTCGGCCCGGGGGGTACATGAGAAACGGCGGATCGAGCAGGTTGGGCGCTCCCTTGGTGAGCGCGAGCAGCGGCGCATCCATGAACCAATAGCCGTAACCGCCCGTGTGAGTCAGCAATTGCCGGACCGTGATGCGGCTCTCGGCCGGGCTCGTCGCGTACCGCTTCGTGGCCTTGTCGAACGACCGCAGCACCTCGGGCTGGCGATAGCCCGGAACGTACTCGGCGAACGGCGCATCGAGGTCGACCTTGCCTTCCTCGACGAGCATCAAGACCGCGAGCGACGTTACGGGCTTGGTCATCGAGGCGATCCGAAACACGCTGTCGATGTGCATGTCGGCCCTGGGGGCTCCGCTTTGCAGGCCCGTGGCGTGCAGATAAAGGGTACCGAAGCGATTCGCGAGGCCGCCGACGATGCCCGGAGCGACGCCCATGTCGACGGCCTCGCGCAATACTCCGTCGAGAGACTGCGGCTTAGGCGATGTCAACGTAACGGTCGCGGCAGCGGTCGCAGCCCGGCAGCCAGGCCGATCCGTTCCCGGTCGGTCGCCGCCTGCCGCGCCGCCTCGGCGCGATGGGCGAGCACTCTATAGGACACATCGAGCGGCTCGGCGACTGCGAGCGCGCCTAACGCCACGCTGAACGGCTCCATCCCGAGATCCGCGTGCGTGACCCTGAGCTCGCCCTCGGCGACGAGCGTGTCGCCGTCGATCGCGATGCTCCCGGGGGCCGACAACGCGACGCTCTTGCCGAGCAGTTCCACGGTGATCGCGAACGTTGCCGCGTCGAGCGTCCCCGAGGCGATCTTGCCGCGCACGACCAACATCGGGTGGTTCGCCGCGTCCAAGACGTCCTCGCTCAACATGTTGCGGCGCGTGCCGGCGATATCGTCGGCGCTCGGCTCGGAGCTGAAATCTTCCCCGTAGTCCGCGCGCAACTTCGGATCGTCGACGACGAGGCTCGCGACCGGGATCGCGAGCTCGAAGCTCGATGCGGCGAGGTCCCCGTCATACGTGACGGTGCCCGTCAAGTCGGCAACCGAAATCACGTGGTTGTGCCCGAGGCGGGCAAAGGCCCCCGCCTTGTAGACGCGCCAGTGGATGTTCGAGCCGTCAACAGCGACGGCGAAGGTCGCCGCATCCTGGGCACCGGCGAGACTCGCCGACAGTGCCGTGAGCATGAGCAAAATCGTCCGCAAGCTACGCATGCGCCCGAGTCTAGCACGCAGATTTGGGCTTTGCGGCCGCGTCCCGCGCGGCGCGAGCCGGCGGTTTTCAGAAACGGAATATGAAGCCGAGCGTCACATAGGGCGCGAGATCGAGGTCGTCGAGCGATTCCTCGAGCTCGAGCTCCTCGGCCGCGAGATCCGATTGGAACGCCGGATCGCCGATGAGGCTCCCATCGGCCGTCAAGCTCACCACGGGCGAGCCTTGACTCACAACACCCAAGTCGAAGGACACGCCGAAGCGCTGCTTCGCTCGCGACCAATCCCAGCCGACGCCCGCGAACGGGGCCGTGTCGTCGAAACCGACGGTGCCGCGCAACGTGCCGACTTCGGCAGGCGTATAAGTCGTGTCGCCGACCGTGACGGAGCCCGACAAGCGGCTCGCGGTCTCGAGGGCGTTGTCGTTGCTGAGGACGCCGAGCGTCAAGCGCAGCGCGTTCCGGCGGGGATGGAAATCGACGGCCACCGCCACAGAGTCCCAGACCCAATCGACGTCGTACTCGATGCCCGCCTCTTCGGCATCGAAGCCGAACTGCGAGCCGTTGATTCCGCCGCGAACGCTGAGCCGTTCCGTCAGGTTATAGGTGTATTCGACACCGAGACCGAGCGCCCCGGCTTTGACCCCCAGCGCCTGGTCCTCGGCGAGCGCCGTGGCACCGAGCATCATGAGGCCGCTCATCGTGAGGACTCGTCGGAACACGGCTCGAATTCTCCGCCGAATGCGTGTGGGCCAATCTAAGCGCTGGCGGCGCCGGCACCGATGAGGCCCGTCACAATTTTGCGCCGGAACGGCCGAAAACGCAGCTCGATTGAGCACGGGCGGTGCGCTCCGGACCGGCCGGCGTTCTGCGACGCGGCCCCCTGCCGCGCCCCTCGGCCAGGTCTTTCTGGAATCGGGTTTCGGTGTTAACGTGCCCTCGACGAGGGACTGTCGAGATTGGCAACATAACCTAGGCCCATGAGGTCATCCGCAAACCAGACTTTGCCGCGCAGGCTGCTCGCCGCGGTCGCCGTGGCGGGCGCACTCGCGGGCTGCTCGTCGGCCGTCGTCGTCGAAACGGATTTTCCGACGCCGCTCATCGAGCCGTTACCCGTACGCATGGGAATCGTCATGGGTCCGGAGCTCCAAAACTTCGTGCATGCGGAAGATATTCCGCAACAGTCCACTTGGACCATTACGCTCGGCGATGCCAACGTCTCGATGTTCACGCCGTTGTTCAGCTCGATGTTCATCGAGGCGCGCGACATCTCCGCAACGGCGACCGAGCAAGCCAATCTCGGCTCGCTCGACGGCGTGTTGCGTCCCACGCTCGAGAAGTTCGAGTTCGATGTGCCGGTGGGCGAGCGCGATCAATTCGTCGAAGTATGGATGCAGTATCGGTTGTTCCTGTACGAAACGAACGGCGACATCGTCGCCGAATGGCCCGTCACCGGATACGGCAAGGCCGAGCTCGAGGGCAATCGCGAGGAGGCCGTGCGGCGCGCATCCATCGCGGCGATGCGCGAAGCCGGTGCCACGATATCGACTCAGTTTGCGAAGCAGCCGCAAGTCAGCTATTGGCTGCAGGAGAGAGGGAATGCAACAGCATTATCCGTTGGTCGGCTCAATGATTAAGGTTTCGGCGAAGCTCAAGCTCATCTCGATCGCCGTCATGAGCGCGCTCGCTGCAGGCTGCGGTGTCACATCGCGCCTCGAGCCTTACAAGCAAACGAGCGCCGTCATTCAGGAAGGCGAGCACGTCGTCGTGCTTGCGCGCAAGCATCATGCGACTCACGAAGCCGAGCAAGAGTTCGTGCAGTGCGTGAGCGATGCGCTCGCAGACAGCAAGCACACCATCCTCGTGCAGGACTCGACCGAGTTCGAGGACATGATGTACCCCTGGTTCGAGCCCTCGATGGCGCCGCTCAATACGGCGGACCTGTCGGAGCTGCTCGACCGCCCCGGCGTCATGGCCCGTGTCCAGGATACCGGCGTGCGCTTCCTCGTTTGGCTCGACGGGTCGACTGACCGCGTCGCGAGCGGCGGCGGCATCACCTGCGCGGCGGGCGTCGGCGGCGCGGGCTGCATGGGCCTCGCATGGTGGGAAGACGATTCGCGTTACGACGCCACGGTCTGGGATATCAACGAGCTTGCCTCGGCGGGCACCATCCACGCCGACGTCCGCGGTCGTTCCGTCATGCCCGCGATCATCGTGCCGCTGCCGTTCATCGCGCGGCCGCGAGCGCATGCCTGCAAAGGCTTGACGGAGCAACTCGAGCAGTTCCTGACGACGCCCGAAGGCTACGGCGCCGGCCCCGACCTCGGCTAGAAGCGCGACTCCCCCTGTAGGAGCGAGCTCCGCTCGCGATTCTCGTCTTAAAATCGCGAGCAAAGCTCGCTCCTACACAAGACAAGCGCGGCAGCGCGCGGCGATATACACAAGGCATGCGCGGCAGCGCGGCGCGATACATTAGAATCGCGGCGGAGGCCGTTTCTACCCGACGCCGTTGCCCATGACCGATCGCCGCGACCTGCAACTCTTGCTCCAATCCGGTGTGCCGATCGTCGTCATCGAGACGGCCGACGAGGGTCGCTTCCTCGACCTTCTCACGGAAATGACCGTGGCGAGCCCCGCGGCGAGCTACCGCCCGTTGTTCCGCTGGTCCGTCACGGATGGACTGCAGCGCCTCGATCTCGACCTCGAGCCGCAGCGGCATAACGCCGAGGCGGCGGACGTGTTGCGGCACATCCGCGCGGTCAAGACGCCCGCGATCTATGCACTGCTCGATTTTCATCCGTTCTTGGACGCGCCGGTCAACATCCGACTGCTCAAAGACATCGCGCTCGCCGGGCGGGAGTCGGGCACGATCGTGTTGTTGATCAGTCACGCGGTCCGTCTGCCGCGCGAGCTCGAGAGCTTCAGCGCGCGCTTTCAAATGCAGCTGCCCGACCTGAAGGCGCGGACCGCGATCATCGAGCGTCTCATCGATGACTATCGGCGGGATAAACCGAACGAGAAAGTCCAAGTCGACGACAAAGCATTCGCGCTACTCGTGCAGAATCTCGGCGGCTTGAGCTACGCCGACACCGAGCGTCTGGCACGCAATGCAATCTATGAAGACGGCGCGATCACGGCTGACGACGTCCCGGCCGTGATGCAAGCGAAATACCGGCTGCTCGATCACGG
The DNA here is from genome assembly GCA_036507635.1 of Gammaproteobacteria bacterium. Taxonomy (GTDB): domain Bacteria; phylum Pseudomonadota; class Gammaproteobacteria; order Steroidobacterales; family Rariloculaceae; genus DATBLZ01. Next base: position 15,624 of record DATCIQ010000353.1, on the reverse strand, counting down.
CAGCGTGCTGAGCTACGAATACGACACGGCTCTCTTCGACGACATCGCGGGCTTCGCCAACGTGAAGCTCTGGCTCAAGCAGCGCGCGCTCGCGTTTTCCGGCCAACGTCCCGCGGGTCTCGATGCACCGAAGGGTATTCTGCTGCTCGGCGTCCAGGGATGCGGGAAGAGCCTTGCCGCCAAGGCCGCCGCGAGCGCGTTCGGCGTGCCGCTGCTGCGCCTCGATTTCGGGACTCTTTACAACAAATATCACGGCGAGACGGAACGCAACCTGCGCGAATCCCTGAAAACGGCCGAGCTCATGGCGCCGTGCGTGTTGTGGATGGACGAGATCGAGAAAGGTCTCGCCAGCGGCGGCGAAGGCGACGGCGGCACGTCACGGCGCGTCCTCGGCAGCTTGCTCACATGGATGGCCGAGCGAAAGTCGAACGTGCTGCTCGTCGCGACCGCGAACGACATCGAAGCGCTGCCGCCCGCCCTCGTGCGCAAAGGGCGTTTCGACGAGGTGTTCTTCGTCGACCTGCCGACGCCGGCCCATCGGGCCGACATTCTCGCGATCCACCTGCGCAAGCGGGGAATCAACCCCAAAAAGCAGGATTTGACCCCGCTCATCGCCGCCAGCGAGGGCTTCTCGGGCGCGGAAATCGAGCAGGCCGTCGTCGCGGCGCTGTATGCGGCCCATGCCGTCGGGCAGACACCCGAGCCGGCGCACGTCCTCGTGGAGCTACGCAAGACCCGGCCCCTCGCCGTGCTCATGCGCGAGCACATCGCCGAGTTGCGCTCCTGGGCAACCGGCCGCACCGTACCCGCAGACTAAACGCCGCCCAGATGGTAGGCTTTTATGCCCGAATCATAAGAAACCGTCTCAACGGCCTAAAATGCAGGACCCCTACCCCGGCTTCGACGATTCCGACACCGACCGGACCGATGAGTTGCCGGTGCTTTCGGAGGCCGCCGTGTGGGCGGTGGGCGGGCGGCTCCCCGACTTCGACGACGAAGACACCGGCGAGCACCCCGTGCTGTTGGTGCCGCGTGCGCAGCGCATCGACCGCGAGCTCTCGCACGATGCGGCGGCGATCGCGACGCTCGAGGAGGCGCTCAAAGATGCGCGGCGCGATCTCGATGCGGCGCGCGCGGCGCACGCCGAGCAAAGCGACTTACTCGCACAGCGCGAACGAGAGCTCGCCGAGGTCAAGAACGAGTTTCAACGCCAGCGGCAACAGATCGGCGAGCTGCGCATCGCGCTCAAGCAGTTGCAGCAGCGTCACACTTCGCTGCTCGAGCACGTCGGCGCGGCGAAAGAAGAGCTCACGAAACAAACTCGACTCGCCGCGGAAGGCGCCGGGGCAGCCGAGAAAGTCCGACGGTACCGCGACGAGATTCAAACCTTGACCGCCTACATCGCGGGCAGCAGCGAGCGTTGGAAAGCAATGGAGGCGCTCGCGAGCTCGCAGAACGAACGCATCGCGGATCTACAACGCGAGCTCGAGCAGCGCATCGAGCGCCAACAGAGCGCCGAGCATCAGTCGCATTCGGCAGCGAAACGCGTGCACGACCTCAAAGCGAAACTCGCCGATGCCGTGACGGGATTACGTGCGCGCGACCGGGATCTGGCAGTGCTCAAGCGCAGCAAGACGGCAGACCGCGCGCGCAACACGCAAGCCGATCTGACGGCAAAGCTCGCGCAACAGCAGTCATTGCTCGACGAACGCGAGAAGCAATTGCGCGCGGCCAACGACGAACGCGCAGCGCTCGAGCGCCGGCTCGCCGAGACTGAGGCCAACCTCGAGCGCCTCCAGGCCGTCGGCCGGCAAGACGAGCGCATCGCCGCGCTCCAGCAAGACTTGAGCGAACGGATCTCGGCGCTCCGTAACGTCCGCGTCCCCAAAAAGCCCGCCTCGGACGCCCCGAGCGTCCACGCGAAAAAGTCGCCGCCTCCGCCACCGCCCCAGGGCGCTCGAAACGTTCCCGTGCTCGTGTGCTTGACGAGTGATGCGCTCGACAAACACGTCATCGACGCTCCCGAAATGACGATCGGGCGCGGTTCCGAATGCGAGATTCGTATCTTCACGCATTTCGTGAGTCGGCAACACGCGAGACTCAAGCGCAACGAAGAGAAAGTGACCATCGAGGACTGCGGCAGCACCAACGGCGTGTTCGTGAATTCCGTTCGTGTCGAGCGGCAAGACCTCGAGCACGGCGACTGGGTGACGATCGGCGAAACGCAATTCCGCTTCCTGCGCGAGAGCGCCCCGCCGGCATAGTCGTGGCATACTGGCGCCGATGATCGTGCGCTGGAAAAAAGAGCTCATCCTCGCAGCCGTTCTGATCGGCTTCGGACTGCTCGTGCTGCCGTACATGATTTACTTCGTAGGCCAGCAGATCGTCGGCACTTACGAGGGCGAAGGCGGCGCGCTCGGACTCATGCTCGCGATTTGGGCGGCGCTCGGCCGCGGCGCGTGGGCTGCCTGGATGCTCGTTTTGAGCCCCTACTTGGTCGTCCAACTGCTGCGCGTCACAATCAAGATCGCGCGTTGGCGACCCCGTGTGACGCCCGTCACAGATTAGCTTGCCCGACCGAGTGTTGCGCTCGGCACCTTGTTACCCTTATGTCCAGCGCGACGGCGACGCCGGCCGTCGAATCACGAGCATATCCGGATGCTGAGACTTCTAAAACGTTGGCTGGGCTTGGAAGAAGACTCGGAGTATTTCGATCCGAACGATTTCCGCGTCGAAGCGCGCCCGAAATCGGCGACGGCTCGAGTGCTTACGACCGGCCCGCGCAAGGCGCAGCCTAAGGCCAAGCCTAAGGCTCGCGTCGCGCCTCCCGCTCTCGATTTCGAGGAAGAGCCGGCCGAGCCTCCATTCGATCCCTACAACACGGGCAAATTCGACCGCAGCGCGTCCTGGGAAAAAATCAGTAAAAACAACCGGTAGGAGCGAGCTTCGCTCGCGATTCTTGCTTCGCTCGCGATTCTTGCCCGCATCGCCCCGTTCGCGCGGCCGCTTCAGCGCAGCGAATAAAAAGCGACGATGCCGACCAACGCGGCGGCAAGACCTGCAAGGCTTAGAGCCCGCCATGCGGGGCGCTTGATCTCGGCATAGAAACTCGAGCCGGCCGACATGGTCAGAATAATGAATAAGGCGAGATGCGTCATAAGCGGACGGATTTCCGCCGTAAGCCGCGGGTGCTCCGGTGCGAGCACAAGGAACACGATCAAGAGGCCGGTAAGCGAGAACGTGATCGCTGCGGCGCTCCCGAGCACGAAGCCGAGCAGCACGACTGCCGGTCTCATGCCGGGCTCACGGCCGCGCCGGGGCGCCGTGACCTGTTTGGACGTTTTGCCATATTGGACTTGATTCACCCGGTCAACCATCGGAAACTTAACGGGTTATTGACCGGTGTCGCAATGCCTTCTTAGGAGAGACACGTGAGGGAGCTACTTCGCCGTCTGCTGCTCTGTACCGTACTGGCCTCCGCAGCCTTCTGCGTCTCGGCCAACGTCGAAACCTTTCCTCCGGTCGAGATGCAGGAAAGGCATCCGGGCATCGCGCGCAACGTGACCAAGATCATCGAGCAGATGCACTATTCGAAGCCGCAGCTCGATAACTCCCTGTCCTCCGCCGTTTTCGACGGTTATCTTGATACGCTCGACGGGAACCGCATGTACTTCCTCGCCGGCGATATCGCGTCTTTCGGTCGTTACCGTTACGAGCTCGACGAGCGCACGCGCAGCGGCCAGATCGAGCCCGTGTTCGACATTTTCAACGTCTTTCGTGAGCGCACGACGGAACGAATCAACTATGCCGTCGAGCTGTTGAGCATCGAGCCCGATTTTGCCCTCGAGGAGGAGTTTCGCTTCGACCGCACCGAGCTCGGTTGGCCCGTCTCCGAGGAAGAAATGAAAGAGGTCTGGCGGCAAAAGGTCAAGAGTGACGCCTTGACGCTCGTCATGACGGGCAAGACCTGGGCCGAAAGCGCCGAGATACTGAAGAAGCGTTATGAGGGCATGTACAAGCGCATCGCCCAATTGACCGCCGACGACGTCTTCGAGACGTATATGAACGCGGTCGCGCATACCATGGACCCGCATTCCGGTTACCTCTCGCCGCAGCAAAGCGAAGAGTACCGCATCCAAATGAGCCTCTCGTACGACGGCATCGGTGCGTCGCTGCAGCCCGTCGACGATTACGTGACCATCGTCAACATCATTGCCGGCGGGCCCGCGCACATCGACGGGCGTCTGAAGCCCGAGGACCGCATCACCGCGGTCGCCGAGGGCGACGGCGAGTTCGTCGACGTCATCGGCTGGCGCCTCGACGAAGTGGTGCAGCGGATCCGCGGTCCCGGCGGCACGCTCGTCCGCCTGCAGATACTCCCGGCCGGCGCACCTCCGGGTTCCCCGCAGAAGGTCGTCGAGCTCACGCGCGACAAGGTCAAGCTCGAAGAGCAGGCCGCAAAGAGCGCGCTCGTCGAGGTGCCGTTCGAAGATCAGACGTACAGAATCGGCGTCATCACGGTACCGAGCTTCTACCAGGATTTTGCCGCCCGCAGTCGCGGCGAAGAGGATTACAAGAGCACCTCGCGCGACGTCGAGCGGCTCATCACCGAGCTCGAGGCCCAGGGCATCGATGGCGTCGTCATGGATTTGCGGCAAAACGGCGGCGGACATCTCTCCGAAGCCACGGAGCTCAGCGGGCTCTTTATCGACGGCGGTCCCGTCGTGCAGCTGCGCGAGACGCAAGGCAACATCCAAGTCCTCGACGATCCGAGCGACTCGGCCATCTACGACGGCCCGCTGGCGGTTCTCGTGGACCGCTTCAGCGCGAGCGCCTCGGAGATCTTCGCGGCCGCGATCCAGGACTACGAGCGCGGCGTCATCATCGGCCAGCAAACCTTCGGCAAGGGCTCGGTGCAGAATCTGTTCAACCTCGACCGCTTCTTGAGCAGCGAGGACAACGGCCAGCTCACCTTGACGATCGGCAAGTATTATCGCGTGACGGGCGACAGCACTCAGAACCGCGGAGTAGTGCCCGACGTCGAGCTGCCCTCGGATGTCGACGTCGAGACGATCGGCGAGAACACGCGGGAAACCGCGCTACCGTGGGACCGCATCCAAGCGACGCGGTTCAACGCTGAGAGCTCGCTCGACGAGGCCATCGCGGTGCTGCAGGATCATCAGGCGCGCTACGCGGCCGACGATCCCGACTTCGAGTTTCTGCTCAAGGAGTTCGCAGCGCTCGAGCGCGACCGGGGGCGCGTTTCCGTCTCCCTGAATCTAGCCGCGCGTGAGCGGGAGCAAGACGAGTACCAGCAGGCGCGGCTCGCGCGCGAGAACGAACGTCGTGCGGCGCTTGGCCTCGAAGCGCTTGCAACCGTCGACGAGCTCGAGTCCGCGATGACGCCGGAAGAGATACTGCTCGAGCAAGCGGCACGCATGGTCGCCGAGATGGCGTCGCTCGAAGGCGGGCCGCAACGGCAGCTGTTGAGCACGGGCTCGGCCACCGGCGAAGCGGCGCCTCGGCTCTAGCCTCTTTAGCTCATGATCGAATAAAGGTCCCAGTAGTCGTTCTCGAGAACGTTGACCTGTAGCGGCGCGTCGCCGGCGCGGCGCAGGAGCTCGCCGGCGGCGTCCACCTGGAACGAAACCCTGATCTGCGCTACGCAGTCGGGATTCGGGATGGAGTCCGTCTCGTTCCTATACTTCAGCTCGTTGATCAGGAAGTCCGTGCGCTTCTTGACCTGATCGGCCAGGGTTTTGTCCGCCCGCAAATCCTCGATGCGCGCGCGTATGCGCTCCACCATGTGGTCGCAAGTGCGCCGGTCGCCGAACTTCATGTCGGCGACGGGGCGCTGCGTTGCAGTCTTGGCGAGCGAGGCGAGATCGTTCTCCGAAAAGTGTGCCACGAGATGTTGCGCCAGCGCGATGGCGGCAACGTTGATGAGCCGCCGGCTCTCGAGAGTCAAGCCCTCCGGCTCCGGCAAGGGCTCTCCTTGAATCTTCTCGGTCAGCTCGTTGGATTCCTTGATGCGCTCCTCGAGCGCCGCGCGGCCGCCGACGAGACCGCTCAGATGGCGGCGCAGCTTCCGCCCGTGAAGCAAACGCAAGATGAAGTTCATGCGCGCGAGCCGGTCCTCGAGCCGCGTGCATTCCTCGATGACGCCCTTGCGCTTTTGCAGGAGCGCGGTGAGCTTTTCGTTGACCGCGTCCAAGCGCCGTTTCCGCTTGGCGAGCGCCGCCTCGTGCAGCTGCGCCCGCTCGCGCCGCTCTCGCTGGAGCTTGAGCTCCTTGGCGAACTGCTCGAGCCGCAAGCACGCGACCCGCCACAAATGCCGCAGCTGGAAATACACCATCGCGTTCGCGGCCGCGAGAGGATTCGTGAGCAGGCGCTCGAGCCCCTCGAGCTGCTCTTGCGCCCGCGTGATGGCGCCCTCTTGCTCTTTGATACGGTCCAGAAGGTCGAAGCGTTCGCGCTTCAAGCTGCTGAGCTCGCGTTTAACGCCCGCACGATTCCAGTACAGCTTCAACAGCTGTTCGTTTTGCGGGTCGTTGTCGCGATCCAGAAGCTCTGCCAACATTTTGAATAGACGATACATCCGGTCGAAAACCGGCGTTACAGAATATAGTCGGCTCACGGCTCGCAAACCGTGAATCAGAGCATAGTTTCGGGCCGGATCGGCCCCCTAGCGGAAGCTGTGGCCGACGTCGGCGAGGTAGTCCAACCACTTGTTGAGCATCATGTTTATGCGCCAGCGCCGGCCGAGCTCGGCCGCGTGGGCGGGGTCTAAGTCCCGGAGCACTTCATGGTGGTGGACTACGCGGGCCGTGACGGCCTCCGCGAGGCGCGCGTCGTGGTAAACGCGGACGGTGAGGTCGGGGTCGGGCACGCGCTCCGTACCCTCGAGAAACCAGTAGGTCATGCGCAGAGTCGTCGTGTACGGCTCACGGCGCAACACTTCGAGATCGAGGTCGCAGTCGCGCGGCGCCGACGACGTCCACACGGTCTTCTTTTCGGGGTACTGGGTCACGAGCCGGCCGAGCTTCAAGTAGTTGCTCTCGTAAATGGTCATGAGCCCGGTAAAGCTTCCAGGCCGATAGACGCACTGCGGCACGATTAGGCTGTCGACTAACATTCCCATCACCCTATGCCCGATCGAGCATGCCACAACGAAATGTCGCTACAAAGACTTGACATCACGTTTTCCACCGTGACCGGGTTTTGACAGCCTGCTAGACCCGTACCCTCCTCTCGAGCCCCGTCTCGCTCAGAATTGTGCTCGCGATTTCCTCGATCGACGCATGCGTCGTATCGATGCTGCGGATGCCGAAGCGCTTGAATATGGACTCGGCTGCGCGGAGCTCGAAACTGACCTGTTGGGGCGACGCATAAACGCCCTGCGAGCGCCGCTCCAAGCGTATTTGCCGCAGCCGCTCCGGCGCGATCGTCAGTCCATAGAGCTTCGCCCGGTGCGGCACGAGCGTCGCCGGCAAGCGGCCGGCTTCGAGATCTTCGTCCGCGAGCGGATAGTTCGCCGCAAACACGCCGTACTGCAACGCCATGTACAGGCACGTCGGCGTCTTGCCGGAGCGGGACACGCCGGTAAGGATGATGTCGGCACGGCCGTAGTGTTGCGTTCCATGCCCATCGTCGGCCGCCATCGCAAAATTGGTCGCTTCGATACGGAGATTGTAGGCCGGCGAATCGAAGATGCCGTGCGCCCGGCCCAAGGTGTGCGTCGAGCGGCTTGCAAGCTCCGCTTCGAGCGGCGCCAAGAACGCTTCGAAGAAGTCCAACACGAGGCCGTTGCACTTGAGCAGCGGCGCACGGACCTCGTCCTTGACGAGACTTGCGAAGACGATCGGCCGCGCGTTCTCTTCGGCGGCGACCCGATCGATATTCGCGGCGACGCGCATCGCCTTGTCAACCGTATCCACAAATGGCACAGTCACAGCCTTGTAGTTCAGATCATCGAATTGGGTCAGCAGACTGTGTCCCAGCGTCTCCGCGGTCACACCGGTTTGATCGGAAACAAAGAAAACCGTGCGGCGAGCCATAGTGGGACTATTGTTCACGACTATCGACCTTTGACAAGGGAGCACTGATTGTCGGAGTACATCGTCCGGCTCGCGGACTGCCGCATGGCGGACGTGTCACGGGTGGGCGGCAAGAACGCCTCGCTCGGAGAGATGATCGGCAATCTGGCGCGCGCGGGCGTCGACGTTCCCGATGGCTTCGCGACGACGGCCGCCGCATACCGCGACTTCCTCTCGCAAGACCGGTTGGACGACCAAATCAACGCGAAGCTCGCCTCGCTCGACGTGAACGACGTCGGTGCGCTGGCGCGCTGCGGCGCCGAGATTCGCGCGATGGTGCGTGCCACGCCCCTGCCGCCTTCGCTCAACGTCGCGGTCACGGCGGCATGGACGCAGCTCAGCGCCGGCGACGTCGAGGTTGCCGTCGCGATCCGCTCGTCCGCGACGGCGGAAGACCTTCCTGAAGCTTCGTTTGCAGGTCAGCAAGAGACATTGCTCAACGTCGTCGGCATCGATGCCGTGATCGCCGGCATACACGAGGTCTATGCGTCGCTCTACAACGACCGCGCGATCGCGTACCGCGTCCATCAGGGATTCGCGCACGGCGACGTGGCATTGTCCGTCGGCGTGCAACGCATGGTACGCAGCGACTTGGGCGCGGCGGGCGTCATGTTCACGCTGGACACGGAGTCGGGCTTCCGCGACGTGGTTTTCATCACCTCCGCGTACGGGCTCGGTGAATCGGTCGTGCAGGGCGCCGTAAATCCCGACGAGTTCTACGTCTACAAGCCGGCGTTGCGCAACGGGCACTACCCGATCGTGCGCCGCAACTTAGGATCCAAAACCACGAAAATCGTCTACGGCAAGAGCGCCGGCGAGCGCGTGCAAGTCCTCGCCGTGGACGAGGCCGACCAGCGGCGCTTCTCGCTCGACGACGGGGATGTCGTGCAACTCGCGCGCCAGGCGCTCGTCATCGAAGAACACTACGGGCGTCCCATGGACATCGAATGGGGCAAGGACGGCGTTACTGGCCGGCTCTACATGTTGCAGGCGCGGCCCGAGACCGTGCAGAGCCATGCGTCGCAAACCTCGGTCCGCTTTGCGCTCAAAGAGCGCGGGCCCGTGCTCGCGAAGGGACGCAGCATCGGCCAGCGGGTCGGCAGCGGACCGGCGCGGATCATTCCGGACGCCAAGTCGGTCAGCCTCGTCGGCGACGGCGACGTCATCGTCACCGACATGACCGATCCGGATTGGGAACCCGTCATGAAGCGCGCGGCCGCGATCGTCACCAACCGCGGCGGCCGGACCTGTCATGCGGCGATCATCGCGCGCGAGCTCGGCATCCCGGCCGTGGTCGGCTGCGGCAATGCCACCTCGACCATTCCGGACGGGCGGAGCGTCACCGTCTCGTGCGCGGAAGGCGACGAAGGCTTCGTCTACGACGGTGCGCTCGATTATGAGCAGCGGGAGGTACGCCTGACCCGCCTGCCCGAGATCCCCGTCAAGCTCATGATGAACGTCGGCAACCCCGACCGTGCGTTCGCGTTCGCGGCAATTCCGAACTTCGGCGTCGGCCTCGCGCGGCTCGAGTTCATCATCAACCGCATGATCGGCGTGCACCCGCTCGCGCTCATCGAATACCACGCACAAGACAGCGAAACGCGCAACATGATCGACCAGCAGATGGCCGGCTACGACGACCCGATCCGCTTCTTCATCGACAAGCTCGCCGAAGGCATCGCCTCGATTGCCGCCGCCTTTGCGCCGAATCCCGTGATCGTCCGTCTCTCGGACTTCAAATCAAACGAGTACGCGAACTTGATCGGCGGTCGAAGTTACGAGCCTGTCGAAGAAAACCCTATGCTCGGTTTCCGCGGCGCCGCCCGTTACGTCGATCCGACCTTTCGGCCGTGCTTCGAGCTCGAGTGCAGCGCGCTCAAGCGCGTGCGCAACGACATGGGGTTGACCAACGTGCAGGTCATGGTGCCGTTCGTCCGGACCGTGGCCGAGGCGCGCAGTGTTATCGCCTTGCTCGAGGAAAACGGGCTCGTGCGCGGACGCGACGATTTGAAGATCATCATGATGTGCGAAGTGCCGAGCAACGCCTTGCTGGCCGACGAGTTTCTCGAGTGCTTCGACGGCATGTCGATCGGCTCGAACGACATGACGCAACTCACGCTCGGCCTCGATCGCGATTCCGCCAAGATCGCCGCGCTCTTCGACGAGCGCGACGCGGCGGTCAAGAGCTTGCTAGCCATGGCCATCGCCGCCTGCCGCAAAGCCGGCAAGTACATCGGCATTTGCGGCCAGGGCCCGTCCGATCATCCCGATTTCGCGCAGTGGCTCGTCGAGCAGGGAATCGAGAGCATCTCGCTAAACCCCGATTCGGTCCTCGACACCTGGGTATATCTCGGCTCTTTCGTAGGAGCGGCGTCTCCTGTGGGAGCGGCGTCCCGCCGCGATCTTTAGTAGGAGCGAGCTTCGCTCGCGATCTTCAATTCGCGAGCGAAGCTCGCTCCTACAACGCCGTCACCAAGACGAGCGCCGCTTGCGCCGCAGCGTCGGCGCAACGAGCCCGATGATGATGCCGCCGAATAGCACGGCGGCGCCGACGATGAACCAGTTCTGGCGGCTGCGGCTCGCGAGCTCCGCGTTCTCCATGGCCATGGTATCCGTTTGCAGGCTGAGCTCGTTGACACGCCGGCGCAGAGTCTCGTTTTGATCGCGCAACGCGATCGCGTTGGCCGACGCTGTACGGATGCCCTCGAGCTCGGTCGAGATCTCGCTGTTCGTCGATTGCGCCGACTCGAGCGTGTTGCGCGTCGTCGCGAGCTCGGCCTCGAGCTCCTGAACCTGCTCCTCGAGCGCCGCGACGCGCTCGCGCGCTGTCTCGAGGTTGCGCTCGGCGAGCACGAGCCGATCGCGAGCGACGGGAGTCGGCGTCAGATACTGCGAGAGAACGAAGCCTTCGAGGTCGCCGTTCACGAGCCGTACGCGGGAATACCCGTTTCCGGCGTCCGCTTCGAGCACCTCCAGCAGGGTGCCCGGAGTCATGTTGCGAGTGATTGCGTTCTCGGTGCTCGGCCCCGTGCGCAGAAGCACGATGAGCTCATCGGACGTGTATTGCCTCTGGGCGAGCGCCGGGAGCGCGATAAAAATGGCTACCGCGACGCTGAGACTTGGCAGGCGCATACGACCCTCGGGGCACTGACCAGACGCGAGACTAACTTACGTCTCAGAGGTTGAGCAAGCGCTCCCGGTAAAAGCGCAATTCGCGAATCGAGTCGTGAATATCCGCGAGCGCGAGATGCGTCGACTGCTTCTCGAAACGCCCGGCGATCTCCGGCGCCCACAAGTTCGCAATTATCTTGAGCGTCGAAACATCGAGATTGCGATAGTGGAAAAAAGCCGCAAGCTCAGGCATTTGCCGCACGAGAAAGCGGCGGTCCTGGCAAACGCTGTTGCCGCACATCGGCGACGCCCGATGATCGACGAACTGACGCAGAAACCTCAGAGTGGCCTGCTCGGCTTCTTTGACGGTGGTCGTGCTCTGACGCACGCGCTTCACGAGACCCGACGAGGCATGTTGGCGCGTGTTCCACTCGTCCATGGCGGCCAACACCGCCTCCGGCTGATGAACGGCGAACACGGGACCCTCTGCAAGGACGCTCAGATGCTTGTCTGTTACGACAGTCGCGATTTCGATGATGGAGTCCTTGTCGGGATCCAATCCCGTCATCTCGAGATCGAGCCAAATGAGATTGTCCTTCTCTTTGTACTCATACGGCTGCATGCGGAGGATTGTAGCAGGTGTAGGAGCGACGTCTCGTCGCGATTCTCTTGTCGAGCGCCGTCAGCCGAGCGCGGCTTTGAGCGCGCGTCCGCCGAGCACGTGCAGATGCGCGTGAAAAATCACTTGCCCACCGGCACGCTGAACGTTCATCGCGACACGATAACCCGGTAAGCCTGCTTCGGCCGCAAGGTGCTTGGCCGTGAGCAGCATATGCCCCACGAGCTCGCGATCCTCCGCAGTAAAGTCGTCGAGTGTCGCGACGTGCTTCTTCGGCACGATCAACGCGTGGAACGGCGTCTGCGGATGTACGTCTTTGAACGCAAAGGCGTGCGCGTCTTCGTAGAGCTTCACCGACGTTACTTGGCCGGCCACGATCTTGCAGAACAGACAATCCGAGTCGGCCGTCGTGCTCATAATCCGGAATCCTCGCCGGGGACATGCTCCATCTTCAAGCGCCCTGTGAATGCGCGCGATAGAGTGCCGCTGTCGATGAACTCGAGCTCACCGCCGACGGGCACGCCATAGGCGATACGGCTCGCGCGCAATCCGCGCTTCTGCGCCATGCCGGCAACGAGATGCGCCGTCGCATCGCCTTCGACCGTGACGCTGGTTGCGAGCACGACCTCGGTCACGCCCTGCTCGCTCAACCGTTGCCCGAGCAGATCGAGCCCGAGCTCCGCGGGACCGATGCCGTCGAGCGGCGAAAGATGCCCCATGAGCACGAAGTAGCGCCCGCGGTAAACGCCCGATTGCTCGAGCGCGAGCAGATCCGCCGGTGTCTCGACGACGCAGATCTGCGACGCATCGCGCTGCGTATTCGAGCAGAAGCGGCAAATCGCCTCTTCAGTCAGCATGCGGCAGCGCTCACAGTTGCCGACCTCGCGGGCGGCGCTCGCGAGCGTCTCGGCCAAGCCGAGCGCGCCTTCACGGTCGCGCTGCAAGAGATGCAGCGCCATGCGCTGCGCCGATTTGTTGCCGACGCCCGGCAGACACTGGAGCGCGCGAATCAATTGATGCACGAGTGGCGAATAACCTGCGGTCACGGCTTCAAGCGCCTCTAAAACGGCAACTTCATACCGGGCGGCAGAGCGAGTCCGGTCGTGAGCGACGCCATGCGCTCTTGCACGGTTTGCTCGATCTTGCGGTTCGCATCGTTGATCGCCGCCGCGATCAAGTCCTCGAGCATCTCTTTGTCGTCCTTGAGCAACGCATCCTCGAGCGCCACACGACGCACCTCGTGCTTGCAAGTCATGCGGATCTTGACCATGCCGCCGCCGGCTTCGCCTTCGATCTCGAGCTTCGCAAGCTCATCCTGGGCCTTCTGCATGTTGGCCTGCATCTCTTGAGCTTGTTTCATGAGCTGGCTCAAGCCTTTCATACATTACCTCTTCCCTTGCTGTACCGGCTGAATGCTATCGGGCTCGAGCACAGCGTCGAACGCCGCCTGAACCGCCTTGACGTTCGGATCCTGCTCGAGGGCCTCGCGCGCGGCGCGAATGCGCTCGTTCTCGCCGGCACGGCGTTTCTCGGCGGGTGTGGCGCGCGGCGGATCGCCGGGCACGATCACGAGCTTGAGATCCCGGCCCAAATGCTCGCTGAGCGCCTTTTGCAGGCGGTTGCGTACATTGTCGGTGTTGAAGTTCGTCTTGTCCTTCGCGAGCACGAGCTCGAGCCTGTGCGGCGTCGCCGACTGAATCTCGCAGTGATCCGCAAGATTCCGCATGGCGCCCGTGATGCCCGCCGCATGAATCAGGGCATCCCAATCCCGGATGTCCGCGCCTCCCCCCGTAGGAGCGGCCTCCGGCCGCGATGCAGCTCCAGTGGGAGCGAGCTCCGCTCGCGATCTTGACCCGACATCCCGCCCCGAATCGCGAGCAAAGCTCGCTCCTACAGGGGGCGCAGTGCGACCGGAGCTCGCCTCCGCCCCCGCACCCGCCGCGCCTTCGTCGAGCTGAAACGCGAGCATGCGCAGCAGCGTCATCTCGAAGCTCATGCGCTCGTCGCGACAGAAGGCAATGTCGCGCCGCCCGTGCAGCGCGATTTGGTAATAGAGCTGCACCTCCTCGGGCGCGAGCTTCTCCGCGAACGGCTCGAGTGCCGCGGAATCCTCGTCAGGGAGCCGCCCTTTGACGAGCTGCACGACCGCGATCTGTTGGAACGCGCCGAGAAGCTCGTCGAGCGCGGCGCCGTAGTCGGGGGCGAGCTCGTCGAGCGCATCGACTTCGGCAAGCACGGCGGCGCCGTCGACGTTCGCAATGGCCTCGATGATGCGCAACACATGACCGCGATCGATCGTGCCGAGCATGCTCTTGACCTGCGCGGCCTCGATCTTGCCGCCGCCGAACGCGATGCCTTGGTCGAGCAAGCTCAGCGCGTCGCGCATGCTGCCGTCGGCGGCGCGTGCGATCGCATGCAGCCCTTCCACTTCCGCCGCTACGCCCTCCGCTTGGCAGATCTTTGCGAGCTGCCGCTCGATGAGCTCGGGTTTGAGCTTCTTCAAGTTGAACTGGAGGCAGCGCGACAGCACCGTGACCGGCAACTTCTGTGGATCCGTGGTCGCAAATAGAAACTTGACGTGCGGCGGCGGCTCCTCGAGCGTCTTCAACAGAGCGTTGAATGAGTGGTTGGACAGCATGTGCACTTCGTCGATGAGGTAGACCTTAAAGCGCCCGCGCGTCGGCATGTACTGGACGTTGTCGAGTAGGTCGCGCGTGTCGTCCACCTTGGTCCGCGAGGCGGCGTCGACCTCGATGAGATCGATGAAGCGGCCCTCGTCGATCGACGTGCACGCCGAGCATTTGCCGCACGGCTCCGCCACGACGCCGGTCTCGCAGTTGAGCGCCTTGGCGAGAATGCGCGCCACCGTCGTCTTACCCACGCCGCGCGTGCCCGCGAACAGATAGGCATGGTGCAAGCGGCCCGCCGCAAGCGAATTGACGAGCGCCTTGACGACGTGCTGCTGGCCGACGAGCTCTTCGAAGCGCCGCGGCCGCCACTTGACTGCTAGAACCGTATAGCTCACGAGACTTTGCTTTCCTCCCGAGAAAAGGCGTCCGCGTCAGCCCGACCCCGGCACCCAACCGGGCTGCTACCGTTGCTCCCTTCCGGGCCTGGCGGGGTTTACAGCTGGTCGTCGCGGGGGAACCGACGCGGACAGGACTACTTTACCAGCCCTAGGTAAGGGGGGGCATCTTTGGGTAGGAGCGAGCTTTGCTCGCGATTGAGGCCGATCGCGAGCGGAGCTCGCTCCTACAAGGCCCTCCCGAGCGATGCGCGCGGGCCTAGGCGCGAAAAAACGATGCGCGCCCCTTATGGCGCGCATCGGAGCGACTCTCGACCGACCTGACTAACGATGTGCGAGCGGCTGCGTGGCCCGTGCCTTCACGGGTTCGTGGGCCGAGCTCAAGCGAGGCACGAACTTCGGCACCCGCTTTTGATACTCGACATAGTCTTGTCCCAGATACTTGACGAGATCGCGCTCCTCGTGTCGCACGGCAATCACGATGTAGACCGACATGCCGATCGCGAACAACAGGTGCCCTACCGTCATGGATGGCGTGCCCCAGAACGCCAAGAACCATCCGACGTAGAGCGGATGCCGCACGAAGCGGTACATGAACCTGACCTGGAACGGCACTTCGGCGTAGGGCTTCTGGCGCAGGCGCAGAAACACTTGGCGCAATCCGAACAGGTCGAAGTGATTGATGACGAAGGTCGAGATCAGCACGAGGCCGAAGCCGAGCCCGAACACGCCCCAGAGGGCCGCTACGAGCCAAGGCGCCTGCGCCTGCCAGA
>DATCIQ010000352.1:0-6667 GCA_036507635.1 Gammaproteobacteria bacterium | reverse complement strand
AGCCGCCGCCCCGATCGGTGCGCATGAGTGCAAGCCATGGCGAAAATCTGGCCGGCCTACGATGGCAAGAATCCCACGTCCGGGGAATGTTGGGCCGAACTCTCGTTGTCTGACGCGGTTGAGCTGTTTGAACTAACCCCGGGGCAATTTGTATCCGATTTAACTGTGACTCCGCGCTTTGGGGACATGAAGCGTGACCTCACCTGGGCGGGATTCAAGCAAGTCCTCGTCGAGGTCGAGCGGGGCGAAGCGACGAAATCGAAGTGGAAATCCGGCTTTTACGCGTCGCGGATCAAGCCCAAGGAAGGCTTTCGTAGGCTCATCCAACACGCTGTGGCGACGGAGCTGGGATCCAGGAACGTCGTACGCGTTGAGTGCGTGCCCACGGTGGACTCGCTCGGCCAAGACGCACTGACGGTGACGGTCGTTCTCACGCCTGGCGCTCCGGGGCGAATTGCGGACGAAGCAGTGCTCAATGCCTCTGTGAAACTCCGGGATCGGCTTCTCGAGATGAGCGACTACAGCACACCGATCATCGAGTACGCGACGGAAGCCGAGCTCGCCGAGGATGCCGGCTCTTAACCCCGATCATTTGCTCGACCAGGCGGGCCGACTGATAGCGCGTGCCGCTGGCGGCGCTCCGAGACAAACCGATCTTCGACGCGCGATATCGAATGCGTACTACGCGCTCTTCCATGCCATCGCGCTCGCGGCAAGCGATGATCTCGCCGGCAGCACACACCGCGACACGCCGCGCTATTCGCTGGTGTATCGCAGCGTCGACCATCGATCGTTGCGGGACGTATGCGACCAAGTTCTCAAAGCCAAACTATCCGCGAAGTATTCCCCATACGCACCTAAGGGCGGCTTCGACGCCGATTTGAGGGCGATGGCAAGTGCGTTAGTTGAGCTACAAGAAAGGCGACACCTCGCCGACTACCATCCTGGCTTTCGAGCGAAAATGTCGGACGCAATCTTCGCCGTCGCCACGGCCCGGAATGCTCTGAGTCGCCTCAGAGGTACAAGCCGAGCCGCGCGCAAGGCTTTCGTCTCACTGGCATTATTCTCGCCGCGCTAGCTTAGCTGGCCGGCAACCGCCCGCGGCATCGAGAGCGCCCTTCCAAACGGTGCTCGAGCAATCGAGCTCGCCCCCGCAGGGACAGGCCGAGCGGGAGGAGCATCAGATCGACGAGATGAGGAGGCGCATTCTCTAAGGTCGCAATTTGCGACCTTAGACGCGGGGCGAGGCCGCCACCGCAAGTACTCGGGCTAATGGCGACGACGCGGAAACAGTAGCGGAGTGGCGAGCGATTTTTAAGGCGTCGCGGTGGCCGAGGCCGACGTCCGAAAGGCGCGGTTCCGCGGAAGGAAGGCGGCAGGAGCACTGCGAATCGGCACGGATTGTGTCGAATCGACGGTTGCTCGACCCTGCAACGTCCACCCATAATCGAGCCATTGCAGCATGAGGATCTCGACCATGGCTCGCGCTATCGCTGAACTCGAGAGGGACATACGCGCTCTGAGCGCCACGGAGAAAGAGGAATTGCTGGGTCTGCTGATCTCCGAGCTCGACGTGCCGTCCGAAGAGCTGCGATCACTGGCTGGAGAGCTGATCAGCGCGGTCGAGCGAGCGGACGAGGCCCTCAAAGCTGCCGTTTCCCGCGTGGAGAATCTCGACGAGGAGCTCAGGCAAGGGCGAATCGAAGTGAGCGAAGCAGTGCGCCGCTCCGGCGAGCGGTGGCCGTTCCCTGTGTCTTCGAACCTCGGCCCCAACTGATGAGCGCATGGGGCTGAGCTGCGCGAGGGAATCCGGAAAGTGGTCCTGAGCTCGAAGGAGCAGGCGCGGTTCAACGCCGCAGCAAGTGCCGCAGCGACACGACCGCAACGTCGCCGATTCGCGTGAGTCGCTGCGTGTCGGGCACGAACAGTGCCCGCAACTCCGTGCGTTTGCGATACGCAGAAGGCAGACTCGGACCTTCACGCGCGGCGACCTCCGCCGCCACGCGACGCAAGTCGCCGGCCTTCAACCGTGCTTCGCCCAGGAGCAGACGCTCGCCCGCGACGTCTTCCGCGACGATATCCCATTCCGGCGCTTGCCCCATCCACCAACGTACGCCCGGCTTCCACGCGCGCTCGCCGAGCAGCGGATGAACGAGCTGCGGGAGGCGCTCGCGGCACAGCTCTTCCCAAGCGCCGGACACGAGCACGCCCCAGTACCGATCGAGGACCGCAAGACGGCTGCGAGCGGCGCCGCTCACGAGCTCGCCTCGGTGCGGCGCAACGACACGGAACCAGAGCCGCGTGAACGGATCGGCGATGCGATAGAGACTGCGGCGGCTCGCTCGCGGAGGTTCGCCGAAAGGCACTTCTCGAACAGCCAATCCGAGCTCGATCAGGCGATCGAGCGGGCGTGACAGGGACGTCGCGGGCCGTCCGAGCCGTCCGGCGATCTCCGAGACCCGATGCGCGCCGGCGCCGATCGCGTCGAGCACGGGGCGCACCTCGAGCGCGGACGGCACTTCCTCGAGCAGCAGGCGATCGGGCTCCCGGTGCAACGGACCGCGCGGATCGAGCACGAGATGATCGATGGCCCAGCGCGTATCCTTCGCGGACTCGGCGGCGAGCTCCCAGTACCGAGGCACGCCGCCCCACGCGGTGTAGAACTCCACGAGCTCGCGCGGCGTCAGTCGTCCGACCGCTTCGGCGGCGTACGAGACGTCGAGTGGCGCAACTTCGAACAATGCCTGAGCGCGGCCATAGAGCGGCACCTCGCGCGAGAGGGCGAGGCCTTGCATCATGCGCCGGCTCGATCCGCCACCGCGATCACGAGACCCGCTTCGCGGGCTTCGTGATCGATCCAACGCTGCAGCACCGAAGGCAGCTCGCGCGATGATGCGATCCAGTACGGCAGCTCGTCGAATACGATCGGACCGCGCCGGCGGGCGGCTCGGGCCTCCGTCGCAAGCCGCGCGAGCAGGGTCCGCCAATCCGGCTAGTCGACATCGGCGAAGCCTGCAAAGCGGACTGCACACGCCGTCGCCAAATAGCGGCGCTGCACGTCCGCGGCGGACAGATCGGCGACGGCGTACACGCCTTTGTGCCGCCGGCACCACTCCACGAGCAGTCGCGTCTTGCCGATCCGCCGGCGCCCGAACACGACCGCGAGCCCGCCTTCCGGGCGTGCCATCAAGGCATCGAGGCGCTCGAGCTCGTCGTTGCGGTTCGGGAATTTCATTATGCACATCAGCAGAATGCCGATAAGCATAATAGGCAACGCGAAATCCTCGGAAATCGGGCGGCAGGTCGCGAAACCGCGCGGGGTTCACCGGCTGACAAGTGCTTGTACTCGGCCGCGTCCATGTTGTTGCGGAGCGCGTCGGCGGCGGCCCAGAGTCCTTACTTCGGCTGCGTTCATGACACGTCCTTCGCGAAGAGCCGTCCCGGCTCGGCCAGCGCCGCCAGCGGCACCGCCTCCACCCGGTCGGCCAGCGCGAAGCGCCGGGTTCCGGGGTACACGATGGCCACGCGCTCCAGCCCCAGATCGTCGAGCGCGATGCGGATCGAGGGCGTGACCCGCGGCGCGTCCACACGCTTGCACTCGACACCGTAGAGTTTGCCCCGGCGCCGGAGCAGAAGGTCGATCTCGGCGCCCTGATGGGTCGCCCAGAACGAAGCCTCGGAATGCGGTTCGGTGGCGAGGACCTGTTCGATGGCGAATCCTTCCCAAGAGGCACCGAGCTTCGGATGGTGCAGTAGCGCGGAGTGATCCTCGATGCCGAGGAGCTCGTGGAGAAGCCCGGTGTCGCGCGCGTAGACCTTGGGCGATTTGACTTGCCGCTTGCGCAGGTTGGCGTGCCACGGCTGCAACTGGCGAAGGACCAGCGCATCGGTCAGGAGGTCGAGATAGCTACGCACCGTGGGTTCGCTCACACCAAGGGCACGCGCCGGATCGGCATTGTTCCATACCTGGCCGTGGTAGTGCGCCACCATGGTCCAGAAGCGCCGCATTGCCGTGGTGGACGCCCGAACTCCCCACTGCGGCAGGTCGCGTTCGACGAGGGTGTCGATGAAGTCGCGGCGCCAGCGGACCGAGGTCTCTTCGTCGGGCGCCAGGAAAGACTCGGGGAAGCCGCCCCGACGCCAGAGCTGGTTCGCGACGTCCGAATCGAGCTCCTCGAGCGTGAAGCCCCCCATCCGGAGGAGCTCGACCCGACCGGCGAGGCTCTCGGAGCTCTGGCGCAGCAACGACCCCGATGCGCTTCCAAGGATGAAGAAGCGAGCTGGCAGAGGACGCCGATCCGCGAGCACACGCAGCAGCGGGAAGAGGTCCGGAGTCCGCTGGACTTCGTCGATGACTACAAGACCGGTCAGCGGCTCGAGGGCTGTCATCGGCTCCTCGAAGAGGGCACGGGTACGCGGATCCTCCAGATCGAAGTAGGTCGGCGCCGTCGGCTCGAGGATCTGTCGGGCGAGCGTCGTCTTGCCGCATTGGCGCGGTCCCGTCAGGACCACGATCGGGCGACGCCGGAGTGCGGCGTGAAGTTTGTCCAGGAGGCGACGGCGGGCGACTATCATGGCTGAACGATATCATGAAATTCTAAAGTCTTGCCTGTCTTTTTCATGGTTTACACGACGGACGCGTCGGCGGCGGCCCAAGAGCTTGGCTTCGAAGCCGAGGTTGGCGCTCGAAGTCCACCTCCTCACGTAGAATGATAGTCATTCACGACATGAATCGTTGATCCGAGCCGTTGCCGCGAGAATCGCGGCTAAAGCCGCTCCCACGGGGATGCTCACCTCGAAACGGAGATTTCGAATGACTCGATGACGGAGACGTCGTCGGTCTCCGCGCAGAAACCACGCGCCGTGAAGCCGATCGCGGCCGCGCGGCGCTCGATGAGCAGATAGTTGAACGGCCGCTGGACCTGCCCAAGCTCGTCATGCGAGCACTCCGGCCCGCGATAGACGTCGCTCGGCCGGTCGGCCGCAAGCATCGTACGCGGGCCGCCGCCGCCGGCCGTGACCACGTAGTGAGTGCCGTCGACGACGAGATGCTCGTAGCCGTGAATGTGGCCCGTGATGACGACGGGCAGCGGCGCCCGCCCTTTGAGCCGCGAGACGATGTGCTCCTGGACGGCTAAGTCGGGCCCCTCACTCCGCCCCACGGTATCAGTGAACGGCGCGCGATGCAGAAAGATGAGCACGGCACGGTAAGTCGGCGCCCACTCGGCCATGCGCTGCTCGAGCCACGCGCCCTGCGCCTCGAGCTCCGTTTCGCTGTCGAGAAACGCGAGCATGACATCGCCGTACGCGATCGCATACGGCTGCCCCGGCGCGAACCACGGAAAGCGCAAGCGGAATTCCTTCGGCACGACGTGGTGCAGGCACTTTTGCATGAACACGCAGTAGTAATCGTGGTTGCCGATCGCGGGTAGCACCGGGACGCTCCGTGCAACCGGCGCGATGAGCCCGTCGAAATGCCGCCAATCGCTGCGCGAGCCCCCCGTGTACACGAGATCCCCGACGATGACGAGCCCGGCGATCTCGTCCACGCGCTCGTGCAAGTCCGCGATGATCACGAGCTGCTCCTCCACCGTCGACTCGCGCTTCCTGGCCCAACGGACGAACCCCCTCGTCTGCTGCAAGTCGCCGATCACGGCGAGCGGGCGTGAGGCATCGAGGCTCTCGGGCAGCTCGACGGGAAACGCGTCAGCCGGCGGATGCAGCGCGCAACCGGTCGCAGCGCCGAACAACGCGGCAAAAGCGAGTGCCGCAGCCGCGCGCATGAATAAGGCGCGCGCTCGCATCGCGCTACGTCTTCGGAATGTAAAGATCCGTGACCGTGCCCTCGGCGCCTCCGCTCCATGCGGTTGTTAGCGGTTCATCTCGTTCTCCAGAGCTTCCGCAACGTATGCGTTCAGGCTTTTGCCTTCCTTGATCGCTGCAATCGCGAGGCGTTCGTGCAGCTGCTTCCCCAACCTGAGATTGAACTTTCCTGAGTATCGCTTGCCCGCCATCCCTTGTGGCAATTTGTCTCCGTCCTTCTCGGAGATTGAGATCCACTCTTCGATCACTTCGCAAAGTTCAGCAAACACTTTCCGCTGATTTTTGCCGTGAATCCCACCGAGCATGAGCTCCGGGCATCGCCCCACGTAGCAATGATCTTCTTCTGACCACTCGACGATCTTCAAATACTGATCCGATTTCCTCATTCCGATACCTCGGCTATAGCCGCTCGAACAGCCTTTTCCTGATAAGGCTTGGCATCGGAACCCAGTGAGCCACTCACTGTGATGCGTATGCCTGAGGGATGCTTGAAGTTCCGATGACTGCCTTTGCCCCCTCGATCCTCGAATCCCGCTGCCTTGAGATCTTGGACAAGTCGTCGGATCTTGGGGGGCACCGACTAATGGTACCACTTCGGTACCACGATGTTAAGTCGCGCTACTTCTTCGGGATGTAGAGATCCGTGACCGTGCCCTCGGCGACCTCGGCCGCGAACGCGAGCGTCTCCGAGAGCGTCGGATGGGGGTGCACGGTGAGGCCGATGTCGGCGGCGTCGCAGCCGAGCTCGATCGCGAGCGCGGCTTCCGCGATCAAGTCGCCCGCGTTCGGGCCAACGATGCCGGCGCCGAGCAGCACGCCGCTCGCGGGGTCGAACAAGAGCTTC
>DATCIQ010000351.1:0-10238 GCA_036507635.1 Gammaproteobacteria bacterium | reverse complement strand
CGGCCATCTCCTCATCGGTCACCTTGACGGCCTTGAGCGCCCCGGTTGCACACACGGTAACGCAGCGGGGTTCCCGCCAGCCGCGGTCGATCAAGTGGGCGTCGAAGAACCAATGTTGCGGAAGCTCGAGCTCCTCGTTCCAGCGAATGGCGCCGTAAGGACAAGCGTCGGCAATGGCTTTCTGGCCCTTCGCTTTGACCGGATGGATGTGCACGATCCCGTCCTCGCGCTTGGTCACGGCGCCGTTCTTCGCCGCCGCGATGCAGGGCGCATCGTCGCAGTGCTGGCACAGCACGGGTAGATAGGCGACGTCCATGACGGGACCCGATCCGCGCTCGTGACTTCGAATGTCGATCCATCGATGGCCGTGCCTCGGCATCGGAGCGGAATAGCCTTCGAATTCGTTGCCGACATGCTCGTCCTGATTTGCGAGCGTGCACAGATTGCAATTCGTGCACTTGGCAACGTCGACGATGAGGTTCCACTTCCTCCTCCGCGTCATTGCGTTTGCGTCCTTTTCGGTCGTCACGCGACTGCCCTCCGAGCCGGTGCCGGGGGCTCGCCTTCCTCCCGAGGCGGCATCGCGATTTCGCCCGCGCTCCACTTCTCGACTTCGATCTGACAACAGCTCGCGCCCATCGAGTGAGCCTTGCGGATCTGCGACTTGCTCGAGGAGAGCAGGTTCACGCAGCCCCCTCGGTCGGTCGAGTACCCGGGTTCGCCGACGGGATCGTAGACACCTGAAGAGCCGTAGGCGTGCACGACGCCTTTGAGCATCCGCTGCGTGAGCTTGGCCGCGCAGATCACGGAGCCGCGCGCGTTGTACAAACGAACCAGCTCGTTGTCCCGGATTCCGCGCAACTGGGCATCCTCGGGATTGATGCGGAGAACCCAATAGTAGTAGCCGTCGACGAGCACCCGATGATCGGGGATGTCGTTCAAGAAACTGTCCTTGCCGTCGCTCTGCGTGTGGAACGAGAACCGCGGATGCGGCGTGATGAGCTGCAAGGGAAAGTCTTCGTATCCGAGCGCGTTCGGGCTCTCCGCCGGGCGCTGATACTTGACGATGCTCGGCCGGTCCTCGCTATCGGGATCGAATCGCTTCAGGCTCTCGCAATCGAACTCGATCTTGCCGGTCTGCGTTTGCAGCCCTTTGAGGTATTCCTCCGAATAGTCCGACGGCAACGGCATCGGCTCCGGCACGTCCTTCTTCCGGCCCTCGTAGAACCAGTTCCAGGAGAGCGGCGCGCGGAGCTCCTCTTTCTCGGCAGGCACGACGAAGTAACCCTTGCGAATGAACTTTTTCCACGAGATGTGCTTCGGCAGGTCCGATGCGTCGAATTGCCGTTTCACCCAGCCGAGCTCGCCGACGCCTTCCGAGAAGTAGGCCGCGAGCCCCAGCCGCTCGCAGAGCTTCTCGAAGATCCAGAAATCCGATTTCGATTCGCCGAGCGGCTCGATGCACTTGTGTTGAAAAGTGATGACCCGGTGATTGAGCTGCTGCTCGCCATGATGAGCGTAGCCGCCGAGGCCCGCCCATTCGCTGATGTCGGCTCTCTCGAAGTTCGTGCAGGCCGGCAGGATGACGTCGGCGAACTTGGTATCGCCTTGCAACCAGATGTTCTGACTCACCAGGAACTCGAGATTCGGGTGCCGGAACATCTTGATGTACCGGCTGCTGTTCGGCATCGACGCTATCAAGGACCCGCCATACTTGTAGAGCATGTGAACGGGCGAGAACCCGGGCTTGGGATAGGTGATCTTGCTGAACTGCGCCTCGATACTGGAGCCGTTCCACATGTAGCCCTCGGCATGGCCCTCGATGATCGCTTCGGGCAATTGCATCCGAGGAATGATCTGCGTATTCGTATTGATCGACGGCAGTTGCGGCATGCGCTGGTAGAGCGCGACGGCCATCGATGTGTGGTGAATGTCGCCCGACATGCCGCCGTCGGCGTATCCCGGAAAATAGAAATTGAAGTCGAGCGGCGTGCCCCACTGGAGATTGCCCATGTTGACGCCGGGCTTGCCGAGCCCCTGCATCGCGATGAGGCAGACCATCGTCCGCGCCCACTGAATGCCCGTCGCGTTCCGGCACGCGCCGCCGTGCCCGTTGCCCCAGGCGCCCGCGCCGAGATAGGTTTTCTTGCTCGCCCACTCGCGCGCGAGCGCGCGCACGTCGCTTGCCGGCACGCCCGTCTCGTTTTCCTGCCACTCGGGCGACTTAGGCGTGCCGTCGGATAGCCCAAGCACGTAATCGCGCCATTTCTCGAAGCCGTGCGTGTGCGTCGCGACGTATTGCTTGTCGTAAGTGCCCTCGGTCATCCAGACGTAGGCGATGGCGAGCGCGAGCGCCGGGCACGACGTGGGACGCGGCGCGATCCATTTGCCGCCTAAGAGCTGAATCGAGTCGTTGTAATAAGGATCGATGTGGACGAGCTTGATGCCGGCGTCCTTGAGCCACTGCCTTCGAACCGTGCCCTCGAGCGCGCCATACGCGCCGCTGTTCGATTCCGGATTGCTCGACCAGAACACGACCATCTCGGCCTCTTTGAGGCAGTCTTCGACCGTGCCGTAAGTCTCGCACTGGCCGACGCGCATGGATTGGCCCCAGTGGTGGATGGCGCCCCAGTACCAGCCTTCCCAGCTGTCGGGGTTGTGGTGGACCTCGGTCATGCCGACAGCGTTCTCGAACTTGCGCAGCGCGCTCAAGTAATAGCCGATGTTGCCCCAGGCGTGATGGGACGGATGGCTGCATGCGATCGCACCGTTGCCATGAATCGTCCTCTGCCGCTTGATCTCGTTCGCGACGATGTCGAGCGCCTCGTCCCAGCTGATGCGCTCATAACCGGAGACGCCTCGATTCTCGGGATTGCGCTCGCCGTTCAGATCGAAATCCACGCGCTTCATCGGATACAGAATCCGCTCGGGCGAATAGATGGTCGACTTGACGTTCTGGCCGTGCGGGGCCAGCGAGGTCTTCCGCGGCGGCGTGAACACCTTGCCTTTGGCTTTGATGCTCCACGGTTGCGGATCGTCGTCGCCGAACGTGATCGGCGTCGTGCGCACGATTTTCCCGTCTTTCACATAGACGAACAGCGGACCGCCGTTCGCCATGTTGCAGTAGCGGGTCTCTCCACCGCCGACATCGACCCCGTAACTCCAGCCGGCTTGCAACAGCTGCTCGAGCGTGAACATGAACCAGATCGATTTCTCCTCGGGGCCGTCGAGCGTCATGCTGAACGACTTCGCCGCGTTGATCCGGCCGAGCTGGTCGTTTGGATGCGTGAAGATTCGCAGCGCTAGGCGCGCGGTCTTGAACGTGACGACGACGTCCGGGCTCGGGTGGATGCCGTGCCGCGACGAGAGTTTGCCATCCTTAATGACGAAGTAGCGGCCTGTGCCTTGTTTGGCGCGGATCTGAGCGGTTAGGTTCTGCTCTTTGAGCCGCTCGCGGAACGCGGGATGACGCCAGGCCGTGTATTTCATCGCGAGCCCGATGCCAAAGAGCAACGTCGAAAACGCAAGCGTACTGAGTTTGTCCATCAGGCTTAGCCTTCCCTCGATGTACCCGTCCGAGTTTAGCAATGCGCCGGGCTTTCGCGCCCGCCGCCTTTTTTACGTTGCGCCGCAGTCGCTTGCGCGAGGCTTCGCTTGTCCCTAGGGGTGCCTAGGTTACGGTGTGGGCGCACGATGGTAAAGCTCGAACCGGCCCTGTCGGAAACGACCGTGAGTGCAGGCTACAGAAGAGGCTAATCCCGTCGTGAACAGCGGGCCGAGGATCAGCGCACGCACTCGCCGTTCGCCCCGCGCGCCGCCGCAGCCGTCGCTGTTCTGAAATCCGCCGCGCTCATGCGCGCCGCCGCTGCTGCGCTTTTTCCGCCCTTCTCCAAGCCGCGCGACGGCGTCGTTGTGTCCGTCGACGGGACGTGCTCGGATTTCCGGGCTCGGCGCCGAGAAACGAATGTGCGGCGGTTTCACCCGCCGCGCTCCCCAGCGCCCGTGCCGACCCCATTCCCGTCTCTGCTCCGGACGGCAAACCGGGTCACCTGCTTACATAAGGCCCTTTGTGCGTACTAACCGTCGCGGCTAAAGCCGCTCCCTCGGGAGGTGGATCAGAACGCATACTCCATTGAAACCCAAAACTTGTCGGTGTTCGTGTGGAGCTCGTCGGCGTCGTAAGTCGCGTACTTGATCATGAACGTGAGACGCTCGGTCTGCGCGACGAGCTGCAGATCGAGCTCGTCACCGTAATGCGCAGAGCCCACTTCGGCGTTGAACTCGTGCAGGACCGCAAGCGCCGCGACGCTCTTGAAAGGCCCCAGCGGCTCCGCCCGGTAGCCGAGCTTGAGATACGGGTTCTCGATGCCGTTCACGGGCGTCGCGAGAAACTTGTCGGCCCACCCTTGAAACGCGTGCAGCGTCGCAAGCGGCGTCTGGAAGCTCACTGTGCCGTTGCCGGACAGAACCTCGTAACCGAGCGAGGCCGTGAGCTTTGCGATCCTGAGGCCGCCTTCGAGCAGGTAGCTGTGCTCGCCGATGCTCGCTGGGTTGCTGCCGGCGTCCTCTTGCGCGGCATAACTCAGCGTGTAAAGGCCGGTCAGCGAGCCTATGGGCTTTGAGCCCGTGAGCCTTGCGCCGACGGTGTTGCTCGACGCCGCAACGGCGTCCTCGAAGTCGAGCAGGTAACCGAAAAACGTCAGTGTGCCGACGGGCATCGGCAGCGCGAAATTCGCGAGCACTACATCGCCGTGCCACTTACCGGCCGGCGACTCCGGCCCGAATACGCGATTGACCTGATCGGCGTAAGTCACATCCATCTTAACGCCCTCGCCTGTGCGCACGGCGCGCAGCGCGTCGTAGGTCTGCTCGTTTTGCCGCCAGCCGACGTTGCCGACGAAGCGATGATCATCGAGGATGATCCGCTGCCTGCCCAAAGTCAGAGTCGTCTTCGGCAGCGATTTGTTGATGAACGCAAACCGGTTGACGGCCGTGATGTCCGGGTCGGCGACGACGGGATAGCCGACATTGCCGTTGAGCGTGCTGTTGTAGTCGTCGACGATGTCCTCGACATATACGGCTTCCATCTGCAACGACGTCGCCCGGAACGCACCCGTCGTCACGCCCGCGCGCAGCCGCGACGTCACCGCATTCGCCGAGCTCGGGATTCCGTCTTGCTCGACGGTCTCCTGCCTTAGCCGCCAGTCGATATCAAACTTGGATGCCCGCACGGCCTCGCCGAAGGTCTGCGCGACCGCAGGCGGAGAGACTGAAGCCGCGAATACACCGAGAGCAAGTACCCGTACCGTCCTCATGGCAATCCGTTCTTCGTGGTTCGAAGCCACAGCATCGTTCACAGACTAGATCCGACGCGGAGCTCGATCCATCCGTAGAAACCCCAATCCAAAGTCGGGGCCTGACTAACAGCGTGAAGCTGCCGCCCGGCCGCGCGCTGATCCCGGGCGTGATCACGCACAAGACGACGGTGCTCCAGCACCCCGAGATCGCCTGGGCAAAGCTCGAAGCGCTCGCCGATGGCGCCGCGCTCGCCAGCAGGCTCTGGTAAGCGCTACGGCAGCGCGAACACGACGACCTGCGCCGTGCTCGAGTCGCCCGCCGGGCCCACGCTGCCTTGCGAGCCGCAGCCCCCGTCAGTAAATATCGTTCAGCGTGTTGTAGACATTGAACTTGCCGGTTGGCGTGATGACCTCTGGGCCCTTGATGACGTGTTTCAAGGACCGGGTCTTATCGTCGACCACGACAATCGCGGATTCCTGTTCCTGGCCGCTCCACACTGAGAACCAGACTTCGTCACCCGCCTTGTTGTATTCGGGATGGACGACGCGTTTCGGCCCTGGTCCGAGACCGGCCCATTCGGCAATCGGCAGCGTCACGTAGCCGGCGTCGAGATTATCGATATCGAACACGGCGACGCTCTGGCTGATGCTCTCGTCGGGATTCAAGGGTGCGTCGACCCAGAGGTTCCGGGAGCGCGGGTGCGACTTGACGAACAGCGAGCCGCCGCCCATGCCCTGCAGCATGCGCACTACTTTCCACGCGTGCTCCGGGTGGTCCTGGGGATCCGTACCGAGGAAGGCGACGTTGGCGTTCCCCAAGGCGCTCGTGACCCAGACGGGACCGTATTCCGGGTCGATGATATTGGCGCCGCGCCCGGGGTGGGGAGTCTTGTCGACGTCAACCAGCGCCTCGAGCCTGCGTTCGCGCGAGTCGACTACCGCAATCTTGTCCGACCCATTTGCCGCGGTCAGGAAATAGCGGTGCGTCCGGTCCCAGCCGCCATCGTGCAGGTACCTGGCTGCCCCGATGTCGGTAACACTGAGGTTCTGCACGTCCTCGTAGTTGACGAGCAGAATGTGGCCGGTCTCCTTCACGTTGACTATGAACTCGGGATGCTCGTGCGAGGCGACGATCGCGGCCACGCGCGGCTCCGGATGGTATTCCTGGGTATCGACGGTCATGCTGCGAGTCGAGACCAGCTTCAGCGGCTCGAGCGTGGCGCCGTCCATGATGACGTACTGCGGCGGCCAGTAGGAACCGGCGATCGCGTACTTGTCCTCGTAACCCCTGTACTTCGTAGTCTCGACCGAACGCGCCTCGAGTCCTACCTTGACCGTCGCGACAATCCGTGGCGGGTCCATCCACAGATCGATCATGTCGATCTTGGCGTCGCGCCCGATCACCAGCACGTAACGGCCGGAGGACGAAACGCGTGAGATATGCACGGCGTAGCCGGTCGACAAGATCGACACGATTTCCTTGGTGTCCCCGTCGATAATCGCGACCTGGCCGGCATCTCGGAGCGTAACCGAGAAGAAGTTCTCGATGTCTCGCTTGTGTTGCGGCTCCCTGGGCCGGTCCGCTGGCGGCACCAGCACCTGCCAGCTTTGCCGCATCTCCGCCATGCCGAATTCGGGCGGTGCCGGCGGTTCCTGCTGGAGGAACCGCGCCATGACGTCGATCTCCGTCAGCGTCAATTCCCCGGAGCTGCCCCAATTCGGCATACCGGCCGGCGACCCGTACATAATCAGCGCTGTCAGATAATCGGTGCCTCGCACCGTCGTGATGTCCGGCGTCAGCGGCTTGCCGGTTGCACCTCTGCGCAACACGCCGTGGCAGCCGGCGCACCGCTCGAAATAGATTCGCGTCGCCGTCTGGAATTCGATTTCGCTCAGCATGGGTCCTGCGACGCCGACGATCTGACGCGCCCCCCCCGGCGGGACAGCGGACGGCGCGCCGCTGTAACGCACCTGAGTTTCGCCAACATGAACCTGGTCACTGGCGCTGTCGGCGTACCCGAGCTCGACGCGCAGTGCCGCAACCTCGGTGGCCGTAACGGCGGGCAGGTTATTGCCCCAGGATGTGAAGACGAAAGTCAGCGCGTCGGCAAGCTCCTCGTCTGGCAGGTAGCCCAGGCTCGGCATGATGCCGTTATAGTCCTGTCCGTTGACCGTAATTGGACCGGACAGCCCGAACAGCGCCGCCTGCATGACCTCACGCCGGTTGCCCGCTAGGAAATCCGATTGCGCAAGCGGTGGAAAAACTTCGGCGACACCCGTCCCCTCGGGCTGATGGCAGGCAGCGCAGTTGGCGCGAAACACGGCTTCCCCTCGCGCCTGCATGGCGGCCAGCTCACCTGCGGCAACCTCCGCCTCGTGCACGACCGCGTCGGCCGCCGGCACCGCGGATTCATCACCGTCGCGGTCCGGAGAGCACGCCGCTGCCGCTGCTGCCGCGCCGAGCAGCACCCATTGGATCGTCGATCGTTTCATTTCCCACACTCCTGTCGCGCTCGGTCGATGACGGCGCATATGGTTACCAACTGAAACTTACGCTCGCCATGGCGCTGCGCCCGGCTTGAGCGACATACGGGACCGTCGGGTCGTCGACCGAAAGAGTGGCGACGTTAGGCCAGCTCCAGTAGACGCGGTCGGCCACATTCAGAAGCCCGGCGCGCAGCGTTATGCCGTCGCCGAGTTCTTGCATGAAAGACAGGTCGAACACTACGTGAGCCGGCGGCTCGAAGAGCTCCCCGCCGCTCTCGTCGCGATCGTCCCACGCGTCCGTGAAGGTGCCGTGAAGGCGCACGCGCCGACGCCCGTCGGACGCCGTCCAGAGCAGTGCCAGCACGGCCTGCGCCGGGCCCACCGAGTTCAGTGGCTGCCCGTCTTCCCGGTTCTCGCCCTGTGCGCGGTACATCGAGCCTTCGAGACGCAGGTTGTCGAACGGCCCGCCGAAATCGAAGTACCCGCCCGCCTCGATCCCCTCGATGACGGCCCGCGCGCGATTCTGCGACTGGAAAAGTATCCGACCGCTCGCGCCATCGGTCCCGATGCGTACCTTGGATTCGATGAAGTCGGTGTATCGCGTGCGAAATAACGACAGGCGGGCACCGGCGCGTCCGGTGTGCCAACGCATGCCGAGGTCGATGCCGTCAGACTCTTCCGACCTCAAGTCGGGATTCGGCACTGCGCGGTAGTTGAACAGCGGAACCTCGAGACCGATGTTCGCGTCCTCGTACGGCGGCGCACGAAATCCGTGGGCATATTGCGCGTACAGCTCGGTCTCGGGCGAGACCCGATAGACGACCGCGAGCTTCGGAGACAGATCCGCCTCAGTCAGCGACACCGGTTCGGCGAACGGAAAGTCCTCCGCATACATCGCGTCCACCGTGGGCTCGAGCTCGTAGCGGTCCGCGCGGATCGCGCCGATGACGGTCCAGTCGCCGAAAGCAATGATGTCCTCGATGTAAGCGCCCCACTCGGCGGACTCGCTGAGCGGAAAGTCGCGCAGCGGGAAGGCTTCGCCGAGGATGACGTTCGTTGTCGTGCCATCGATGAGGCTCGTCGCCAGCCCGTCACGCCGCTCGGCCGTGTCGCGTCGCCGGTACTCGACGCCGAACCCTAGACGATGCGCAAGTCGGCGCGTTGCCAGCTGCTTTCGCAGATTAAGCTCGACGCCGTAGATATCCTGGTCAAATTCGAAATACCGGTCGATCGCAACCGGCGGGCTGGCCAGCGCACGCTCGTCCAGCGTGTGCTGACTAATGGCCGCCGTCGTGCGATAGCCGCGAACAACGCCTTGCTCTACCCATGCACCCGGTGAGCCGAACTGCAGCTCGGCAGTCACGAGGTCCAATTGGGACTCATCATCGCCGTGAAGCGCCGTCGTCGAGCGATACCTTCCCTTGCCGAGCAGTGAATTGAGCGCCGAGCCAACCTGAGCAGCCTGGTGGAATACGCCAATGCGCCAGGTACGTCCCGAGCGATCGTCGGCTACGAGCTTGATCAGTGCCGCTTCGCGCTCGTAATCGCGGTCATCGAGCTGATCGTTTGCGGCCGCCGAGTCGCGTGCGTCCCCGCTCAGCAGGCTGGCCCCGAGTAACAGGCCCCTTGATTCGTCGCCGATTGCGAACAAGCCGGTGCCGGCGAGGCCTTCCTCGGCATTGCGCCAGGTCGTCAGCACGCGGCCGCCTCGTTGCTTCCCCCCCATCACGTCGCTGGGATCGGGCGTTGTTACCGCGACAACGCCGCCGAGCGCAGCGCTGCCGTAGAGGGCCGACGCCGGACCATGCAGAACCTCGATGCGCTTGGTGAAACCCGCGTCGATGAAGTCGCGCGTTGCATTCGAAAAGCTGCCGACCTTGAACTGATCGGTCAGCGGCACGCCATCGAGCAGCATTGCGACACGGTTCCCGCCGATGCCCCGGATACTGACGCCCTCCGCGCCGAACCGGGTACCCGCAGTTTCGACGTGGACGCCCGGGGAATAGCGAAAAATATCCGCAAGCGAGGTCGCCAGCATTGCTCGCAGGTCGTCGCTGGATACGACCGTCACGTTGGCGGCAATATCGCGCATGGGCAGCGCGTCCTTGTGAGCGACGACGATGATCTGTTCGAGCGGCTCGTCATGGAGCCGATCTGAAGCCGACGCGTCATCCTGCGGCATCGCCTGCTGCGCCGCGAGCATCAGCGGCAGCGTCAAGACAAACACCAGCCTGTTTGCGACGCCGGGACTCGCTTCCACGTTGGACACACCGTTGCCTGTCGCCACATGATCGTTCATGGCCACGCGCACCTTTGTGCAGCAGCCCGGAGCACCGCTATGCGGACATGTACGTATGGCTTGGCACAGCGGATATCGGCAATTACGTATTTATCGGGGCCGGTGCGAATCGCTGCGCGTCTCGAGCCACAGGAGCTGCGAGATGATGACGCCGT
>DATCIQ010000350.1:0-3736 GCA_036507635.1 Gammaproteobacteria bacterium | reverse complement strand
CAAGTCGCGAAGGCGATGATGGAGAAGCTCGGCGTGGAGAGCGTCCCCGATGCGGCGGGCCGCAACGTCCCGCAGGAGTCGTTCAACTCCATATATATGATGGCCGACTCCGGAGCCCGCGGCTCGGCGGCGCAAATCCGGCAGCTCGCCGGCATGCGCGGCCTCATGGCGAAGCCGGACGGCTCGATCATCGAGACGCCGATCACGGCCAACTTCCGCGAGGGGCTGGACGTGTTGCAGTACTTCATTTCGACGCACGGGGCGCGCAAGGGTCTCGCGGACACGGCGTTGAAGACGGCGAACTCGGGCTACCTCACGCGCCGTCTCGTCGACGTGGCTCAGGATCTCGTCGTGACCGAAGACGATTGCGGCACGGGCGCGGGCCTCTTGATGGCGCCGCTCGTCGAAGGCGGCGACATCGTCGAGCCGTTGCGCGAGCGCGTTTTGGGACGCGTCGTCGCGGCCGATGTGCTCGCTCCGGGCGGCGATCCCGTCGTCGTCAAAGCGGGTGTGTTACTCGACGAGAACGCGGTCAAGCTGCTCGAGACCTATTCGATCGATCAGGTGCTCGTGCGCTCGCCCATTACTTGCGAAACGAAGTACGGCGTATGCGCGCAATGCTACGGACGCGATCTGGCCCGCGGCCACCGCGTCAATCGCGGCGAGGCCGTCGGCGTCATCGCGGCCCAGTCGATCGGCGAGCCCGGCACGCAGCTCACGATGCGGACGTTCCACATCGGCGGCGCCGCCTCGCGGTCGGCAGCTGTCGACAGCGTCGAGATCAAGAGCGCCGGCACCATCCGCATGATCAACTTGAAGACGGTGCGCCACGAGCAGAAGGGTCATCTGATCACGACGTCGCGGTCGGGCGAGCTTGCCGTCGTCGATGAGTTCGGGCGCGAGCGCGAGCGCTATAAGGTGCCGTACGGTGCAACGCTCAGCGTCGATGACGGTGATAAGGTCCAACCGGGGCAGCTTGTCGCGAGCTGGGATCCGCACACGCATCCCGTCGTGACCGAGGTCAGCGGCTACCTGCACTTCGAGGACTTCGTCGACGGCGTGACGGTCACGACCCAAGTGGACGAGATCACGGGCTTGACGAGCATCGTGGTTCTCGACGCGGCGCAGCGCGGCAGCAGCGAGTACCGGCCCACGGCAAAGCTCGTCACGAGCGCCGGCAAGCCGATCATGTTCCCGAACACGGAGATCCCGGCGGCCTACGCATTGCCTGCCGGCGCCGTGTTGGGCATGGAGGACGGCGCGCACGTCGCGGTTGGCGACGTTCTGGCGCGCTTGCCGCAGGAGAGCTCGAAGACGAGGGACATCACGGGCGGCTTGCCGCGCGTCGCGGACTTGTTCGAGGCGCGCCGGCCGAAGGATCCCGCGATCCTCGCCGAGTACTCGGGCACGGTCAGTTTCGGCAAGGAGACGAAGGGCAAGCGCCGACTCGTGATCACCGACGACGAGGGGCAGCAGTACGAGGAGCTCATTCCGAAGTGGCGGCACTTGAACGTGTTCGAGGGCGAGAAAGTCGTGCGCGGCGAGATCATTGCCGACGGCGAGCCGAACCCACACGACATTTTGCGCCTGCAAGGCGTCGCCAAGCTCGCGGACTACCTAGTGCGTGAAATTCAAGACGTCTATCGGCTGCAAGGCGTGAAGATCAACGACAAGCATATCGAGGTCATCATCCGGCAAATGCTGCGCAAGGTGGAGGTCGCGCAATCGGGCGCCACGCGATTCCTGCGCGGCGAGCAGGTGGACCGCGCGCGGGTCGCCGAGATCAATCGGCAGGTCCAAGCGGACGACGGCGAACCCGCGGCGTTCCAGCCCGTTTTGCTCGGCATAACGAAGGCGTCGCTTGCGACGGAGTCGTTCATCTCGGCCGCATCGTTCCAGGAGACGACGCGCGTTTTGACGGAAGCCGCGGTGCGCGGACTCCAGGACGATTTGCGCGGTCTCAAGGAAAATGTCATCGTGGGCCGTCTCATTCCGGCCGGCACAGGGTACGCTTATCACGTGGATCGGCGCCGTACGCAGGAGGATATCCTGTCCCAGGAGCTGCGCGAGCTCGAGGCGGCGCAGGCACGCAGAGCCTCGTTCGGCGACGTTTCGGACTCGGTTTCGGGGTCCGATGAGCCGCCCGCGGAGGAAGCCGGCGAAGAGGTATCGACGAACGTGTAGCCCAAGCGCCTGTTGACGCCGATCGGCCGCGACCATAGAATTTTTCGGCTGACCGACGCTGATTTAAGAGCCCAGCGTCATTGTTACCTCGCCTCACAAGCGAGGATTCCCGATGGCCCGGATGCCTTACCGGCAACGGGCCACTATTTATTTGGAAAACAGGTTCATATGGCGACCACGAATCAGCTCGTACGCAAGCCGCGCTCGCGGCAGCGGACGAAGAGCACCGTTCCGGCGCTTGCGGCATCGCCGCAGAAGCGCGGCGTCTGTACGCGCGTCTACACGACGACGCCGAAGAAGCCGAACTCCGCGATGCGCAAAGTGGCACGCGTGCGTTTGACCAACGGCTTCGAAGTCACGAGCTACATCGGCGGCGAAGGACATAACCTTCAAGAACACTCCGTCGTTCTGATTCGCGGCGGCCGTGTCAAGGACTTGCCGGGAGTCCGCTATCACACGGTACGCGGCACGCTCGACTGCGCCGGCGTCGGCGATCGCCGCCAGGCGCGATCCAAATACGGCGCCAAGCGGCCCAAGAGTTAACCCTGGAGCTCATCGAGATCGTCTATGTCGAGAAGAAGCCAAGCCCCGCGCCGCGAAGTGTTGCCGGATCCGAAATACGGTAACGAGATGCTCGCCAAGTTCATCAACATGGTGATGCGCAGCGGCAAGAAATCCGTCGCCGAGCAAATCGTTTACGGTGCTTTGGGCCGCATCGCCGAGCGCAGCGGTAACGACGATCAGCGGGCGCTCGAGCTTCTGAGTCACGCACTCGACAACATCAAGCCCGCCGTGGAAGTGAAATCGCGGCGAGTCGGCGGCGCCACGTACCAGGTGCCGGTCGAGGTGCGTTCGGCGCGGCGCGAAACCCTGGCCATGCGCTGGGCGATCGAAGCGGCACGCGGCCGCTCGGAAAAGTCGATGGCCTTACGGCTGGCGCACGAGCTCATGGATGCGGCCGAGAACCGCGGCGCGGCCGTGAAAAAGCGCGAAGACACCCACCGCATGGCGGAAGCCAACAAGGCGTTCGCGCACTACCGCTGGTAGGCAATGGATTCGAGGCACGGACGTGGCACGGAAGACACCCATCGAGCGCTATCGCAACATCGGCATCATGGCCCACATCGATGCGGGGAAGACCACGACCACTGAACGCATCCTTTTCTATACGGGCGTTTCGCACAAGATCGGCGAGGTCCACGACGGCGCGGCGATCATGGACTGGATGGAGCAGGAGCAGGAGCGCGGCATCACGATCACCTCGGCCGCGACGACCTGCTTCTGGAAGGGTATGGATCAATCCATGCCCGAGCATCGCATCAACATCATCGATACACCGGGCCACATCGATTTCACGATCGAGGTGCAACGCAGCCTGCGCGTGCTCGACGGCGCCTTGGCCGTGTTCTGCGCCGTTGGCGGCGTCGAGCCGCAGTCCGAGACGGTCTGGCGCCAAGCTAACAAGTACGGCGTTCCGCGGCTTGCCTTCGTCAACAAGATGGACCGCGCCGGCGCGGATTTCTATCGCGTCTTGAAGCAGGTCAGGGAGCGC
>DATCIQ010000349.1:0-3448 GCA_036507635.1 Gammaproteobacteria bacterium | reverse complement strand
GGCCATGGCGGCCGCGTTTTGTGCCCATTGGTCGGGTCCCGTGCGCGGCATGGTGGTCACGCGGTATGGACATGGATTGCGGCAAGGCGAGCGCGCTCCCGGCATCGATGTCGTCGAGGCCGGGCATCCCTCGCCGGACAGCGCGAGCGTCGCGGCGGGCACGAAGCTGCTCGAGCTCGCCCGCGGCTTGCAGGCGCGCGAGTCGCTATATTGCCTCATCTCCGGAGGCGGATCGGCGCTCGCGGCCGTGCCGCTGCCGGGACTCGCTTTCGAACAGAAACGCGCGGCCGCCGATTTTCTGCTGCGTCGCGGAGCCGATATTCGCGAGATCAATTGTGTGCGCAAGCACCTGTCCGCGCTCAAGGGCGGACGACTTGCGAGGGCCGCCCATCCGGTGCGCGTGACGACGTACGCCATCTCGGACGTGCCGGGGGACGATATCGCCGCTATCGCGTCAGGTCCCACCATTCCCGATCCGACGACACAGGCGGACGCGCGCCGCATTCTCGAGCGCTACGCGTACCCGGCGCTCGCGGAGCTCGACGCCGTGCTCGGTGACGGGACTTACGAATCGCCGAAGCCCGGCGACCCGAGCTTCGCGAACGACGACGCGCGCATTATCGCGTCCGCTGCGACGGCGCTGACGGCGACGGCGCATTGGCTCCGGCAGGAAGGTTACGAGGTCGTGTACTTGGGTGACGACCTCGACGACGAAGCCCGGAGTCTCGGCCGCGATCATGCCGAGCTCGCCAAGCGGCACTCGGGATCGGGCGTGAAGACGGCGATTCTGTCCGGGGGGGAGACGCGGGTCGTGCTCGGCAAGGCGGGCGGCCGCGGAGGGCGCAATCTAGAATATCTCGGGGCGCTCGCGCTCGCGCTCGACGGCAGCGCGGGCGTGTATGCGCTGGCCGCGGATACCGACGGCATCGACGGCCATGGCGATCACGCGGGGGGTATAGTCACTCCGGACATGCTTGCGGTCGGCGCCGGGCGCGGCGTCTCCCTGGAGGCGTTGCTGGCCGACCACGACAGCTATCAGTTTTTCGACGTTTGTGATTTGCTTGTTCGCACCGGTCCGACGCGGACCAACGTCAACGACTTCAGATTGATTCTTTGCGATTGATGAGCATGCTCGATTCCACGATTGCAATAGCCCGGTCCCGGTCCCACGAGCGGCGGCGGACCAAAATCGTCGCGACCTTGGGGCCGTCGACCGACAGTCCGCAGATCCTCGAGGAGCTGATCCGAGCCGGTGTCGACGTCGTGCGGATCAACTTCTCGCATGCCGGCGCGTCCGAGCAGGCCGAGCGCGTCAAGCTCGTCCGCAGCGTCGCCTCAAAGGTCGGCCGTTATGTCGGCATCATCGGCGACCTGCAAGGCCCGAAAATCCGCATCGAGTCCTTTCGAGCCGGACACGCGATGCTCAAGGTCGGACAGCAATTCACTCTCGATACGGCCATGGATCCGAGCACCGGCGACGACCAAGCGGTCGGCGTCGCCTATCGACGCCTCGTCAGCGACGTCAGTCGCGGCGACGTCTTGTTGCTCGACGACGGTCAGATCGTGCTCGACGTCGAGGAAGTCAGCGGCAGCCAGATACGATGCGTGATCAAGCGGGGCGGCAAGCTCAGCAATCGCAAAGGACTCAACAAGCAAGGCGGAGGACTGTCCGCGCCGGCGCTGACCGACAAGGATCGCGCCGATATCGAGAGCGCCGCGAAGCTCGAGGTCGATTTCATCGCGGTCTCGTTCGTGCGCAATGCCGAGGACGTTATCGAGGCGCGCCGGCTGTTGCGTGCGGCCGGCGGTGAAGGCTACATCATCGCCAAGATCGAGCGCGCCGAAGCCGTCGACAACATCCACGCGATCATCGATGCGAGCGACGTGATCATGGTGGCGCGCGGAGATCTCGCGGTCGAGGTCGGCTATGCCGCGATGACGGGCTTGCAGAAGGGGTTGATTCGGCTCGCGCGCGCGCGCAACAAAGTCTCGATCACGGCCACGCAGATGCTCGAATCGATGATCACGCATCCGTCGCCGACGCGCGCGGAGGTGTCGGATGTCGCCAACGCGGTCATGGACGGCACCGATGCCGTGATGCTCTCGGCGGAGACCGCCGTCGGTTCTTTTCCCGTGGAAGCGGTGACGACCATGGGCAAGGTGTGCGTCGGCGCGGAGAAGCACGAGAATGCCCGCCGTCTCACGAACTATCGCCTCGATGACACCTTTGAGCATGTCGACGAAGCGATCGCAATGGCCGTCATGTACACGGCAAATCACCTGAACGTCGGAGCGATCATCGCTTTGACCGAGTCCGGCTCGACGACTTTGTGGATGTCGCGCGTGCGGTCCGACATTCCGATTTACGCGTTCACGCGCCACGAAATGACGCGCCGGCGCGTGACTCTGTACCGCGGCGTCTACCCCGCTTCGTTCGATGTTCTGCATACGGCGCCTGCCCGCATGCATCAAAGCGCCTTCGATATTTTGCTCAAGAACGGTGCGGTTCTACCCGGCGATCTCGTCATTTTCACCAAGGGAGAGTTCGAGGGCGTCGCCGGCGGCACGAACACGATGCAGATTCTCACGGTTCCGGACCTGCCGAATTCTTGACGCGCGGGCGTGGCTCAGAAGAAGCGTAAAGCTCTCGTGCTACCCGGCGCCGGCGCGCGCGGTGCCTACCAAGTCGGCGTTCTCAAAGCCATCGCGGAGTTCCTGCCGCCGGAATCGCCGAATCCCTTCGCAATCATCTCGGGGACATCGGCCGGCGCCATCAACGGCGCCGTGCTCGCGAGCCGCGCCGGGCATTTCCAACGTGCAGTCGCGGCGATGGAGCACGTGTGGGCGAATTTTTCCGCCGAGCAGGTTTTTCGCACGGACAGTTGGACCATGCTCAAGTCCAGCTTGCATTGGTTTGCGACGCTCGTCTTCGGAGGGTTGGGCATGAGCAACCCGAGCTCGCTGCTCGATTGCTCCCCGCTCGGGGAGCTCTTGGCAAAGAGCATCCGCTTCGCGCGTATCGCGCGAGCACTCGACAGCGGCCAACTCGACGCGCTTGCGGTCACTGCGTCGGCTTACGCGTCGGCGCGCTCCGTCACGTTTTTTCAATCGCGTGATGCCGTCTCTCCATGGGCGCGCGTTCGTCGCATAGGGCGGCCGGTGGAGATCGGCGTCGAGCATTTGCTCGCAAGCGCCGCCGTGCCGTTCATCTTTCCTCCGGTCAGAATCGGCGGTGATTACTACGGTGACGGCTCGATGCGGCACGGCGCGCCGTTGAGCTCGCCGATCCATCTCGGCGCCGACCGCTTGCTCGTGATCGGCGTTCGCGACGAGCGTCCGGATCCCGAGCCCCGCGCGGGTCTCGCCGGGAAGCCGCCGACCTTCGCGGCGCTCGCCGGGTACATGCTCGATACATTGTTCATGGACGGGCTGTACACGGATCTCGAGC
>DATCIQ010000348.1:0-2361 GCA_036507635.1 Gammaproteobacteria bacterium | reverse complement strand
CGACGCCGGCGACGATTCGATCTGCCTCACGGTGTCGGCGATCGCGGCATGGAAATCGCCGTCCGGCGGCACGCTGCGTAGCGCCGCGCGCGCCTCGCGCAACGCTTCCGTGAGGCAGCCTTGCTCGAACAACACGTTAGCGAGGTTGTTCCTGGCCGCCGCATGGCTCGGCTCGCTCGCGAGCGCGCGGCGATAAAGGCCGGCCGCGGCACTGAGGTCTCCGGCGGCGTGCTTTCTCGTTCCCGTGAGAAACAATACGAGCGCGTCGTTCGGCCAGCGCGCGACGGCGGCTTCATAGGCAGCGGCCGTGCTCGCATCGGCGAGAACCTGCTGCGCATCGAGCAGCGCGCGCATGTAGCGGTCGGGTGTTGCGGTCGTCGGAATCTCGCCGGGCCTTGCGGCGACGAAGCCCCAATGGTCGGCGAGCCGCCAGCTGCGGAGAAAACGCCGCGTGCGTTCCAGCCGGCGACGCTCTTGACCTGACCGCAGCACGACGCGCTCGGCCGACGCATCGAAGCCGACGACGACCGCGTAGTGCCACGCCGGGACGCGCTCGAGCGCCAGATTCTGGAGCACCAGTACGGGCCTCCCGCTCGCGACCTCGGCGAGCAAGCTCTGCGGGTCGGTCGGCACTGGAATCGGCAACCGGTCGTAGCGGCGGGTTGCCGCGAGCAGCTCGGCCTGGAGGCTCCCCTTGAGGCCTTCGATGTAGACGGCGTCGATGAGCTCCGCCGGTGTAACGGCGGCACCGGCGGCGCTCAAGATCGTCGCGAGCGCCGCCGGGCCGCAGTCGTACTCGGTCTGCGGGAAAAACGGCACTTCGGTGAGCTCGTCGACGCTCAAGAGCGCGGGCTGCGGCAGCCGGCCCGCGCACCCGGCCACCCCGAGCGCGCACGCGCCGATCAAGAGATGCTCTCTAACTCTTCTTGAAAATGTCGATGACACCGACGAGCTCGAGGATCAGCAACACGATGAACACGACGCCGATGGTGGCGAGGAGGCCGCCGGCCGGCAATTCCTCGAGGTCGTGCGCGAGCGATTGTAGCTCCTGATCGCTCAACGCGGCGATTCTGGCACCCGTCTGATCTGGGTCGACACCGAGACGCTCGAGCTCTTTCTTTACTTCGCTCTGCGCGAGCACGGCATCGATGCGATCGACCGTGGCGCGGCGATCCGTGACGCTCATGAATTGCTCGGCGCCGATGACCTCGGCGCGGGCGAGCGTCTGCATCGATGCGAGCGGTACGGCGCAGAGCGCGATACAGGTGAACCTGGCAAGCTTCCTTCGCGACATGGGTGGCCTCCTGCTTATCGATAGCCGGGGACGCTAGCCCACCTCGCGGCGATTTGCCAGTGCAGCGTCGGCACCTCAGCGACGAGGGGCAGTTCTCCCCACGGTCATGCGATCGATCAAGTGGTCCAGCGATATCGCTCCGGGCCCGCGCGTCAACAGAAAAGCGAGCACCGACGCCCACAGCAGGTGTTCGGTCCACGCATTCGGATACACGAAGATCTGGATCACCGCAATCATGCCGAGCAGCGGCAGCGTGGCGAGCCGCGTGGCGAGACCGAGAATGAGCAGCGGCGGAATGCCGAGCTCCACGGCAGTAGCCATCTGCGCAGCGATGACCGGGTCGAGCAGCGGCACC
Organism: Gammaproteobacteria bacterium; assembly: GCA_036507635.1. GTDB lineage: Bacteria > Pseudomonadota > Gammaproteobacteria > Steroidobacterales > Rariloculaceae > DATBLZ01. The sequence goes on along the minus strand of DATCIQ010000348.1, from coordinate 712 downwards.
TGGTACTCGTCGCGGAAGAGCCGGACCGCGAATTCCCAAGAGTCGTACTTGAGAAGCCCGGATCGGAAGAATACCGCTCCGACGCTCACGCGCATCGCGAGCTGCAGGATAGACAACGGGAAACGCTCGAGGCGTGCTCGGATTGTGGCGAGCATCGGCATCACGAGACGCGTCCCTTCGTGGGGTCGCTGAGGCCCGTAACTAGGCCGGCGTCGACAGTGGCGCGAAGCGCCTTCCCGGCGTCGAAGGCCGCGTCGCAGTCGAGCGCAGCGCTCGCCGCCTCGCCGATCGATGTGCCGGCGCTGAGCGCGGAGCGAAAGACGAACGTCGCGGGGTCAAGGCGATCGATCGAGAGCGCACCGCGCGCGCCGTGTACCTCGATGTATGCGTCCTCGTTACGCAGGACGAACCGATCGGCCACCGCGCCGCTCAGATACATCGTCATGAGCTCGTCGACGCGCCACGCCAAGCGCAGATAGCGAAGCCCGGGCTGCATCGTGAGGCCGGCACTAAGCAGCGACTCGCTGCCGCCGCGCACGACCTCCGTCCATGCCAACGATGGCCGCCCGAGGGCGATCGACACTCGGCCGACGGACCACTCGAGCTCCATGAATGCGTCGAGATAGGGCAGTGCGGGAAAGCGATCCGCGAGGAAAGCCGGAAACTGCTCTCCATACTCGGCGATACAGGGTCGATGCGGCGGATGTGCGCG
>DATCIQ010000347.1:0-6154 GCA_036507635.1 Gammaproteobacteria bacterium | reverse complement strand
GCGATCGCCCGCGTCAGGCGCCGCGAATCGCAGCGCGTGTGGGCCAAGCGATTGGGAATCTCCGTTCCGACGCTCATTCGCATGGAACGCGGCGACCCCGGCGTCGGTGCCGGTATCTATGCGACGGCGCTGTGGCTCATTGGCAGGGCGAACGCACTGCCCGATCTCGCCGCTCCCGAGGCCGACCGCGCTGCCGTCGAGCGCGACGTCCGCGGCGCCGTAGAGCGGCGTGCGTCGCGTTCCGCCGCTGCGGCGCGCGCTCGCACCGGTCGAGAGAAGCGTCGCCCGTGAGCCGCACGCCCGAGATCGAGTACACGCCATCCGACCGGCTCTACCTATGGTTGCTCAGGCGGCCGCAACGGCCGGAGCCCGTCGGCGAGCTCAATCTTGTTCGCACGACGCAGGGCGTGTCGCTGCGATATGCAGACACCTGGCTGCGCGACGGTTTCCCGCTCAGCGAGGACTTGCCGCTGATCGACGGCGAGTTCTTGCCCGCGGAAAAAGGCACGGCCGTGGGCGCCGTCGACGACGCGCGCCCGGATCGCTGGGGCGAGCAGCTGATTCGCGTCATCGACAAGCCGCCGCGCTTGTCGCTGCTCGAATATCTCTATTTCGCCGGCCACGACCGATTCGGCGCGCTCGGTGTGTCGACCTCCCCGGACGAGTACCTGCCGCGGCGTGTCGGTCCCCTGCCGACGCTCGCGGATGCAGAGCAGATCCACGAGCTCGTTCGCAAGGTGCTGGCCAATGAGCCCGTCGCGAAGGCAGAGAGGCGCTTGATTTCGCCGGGCGCGACCATGGGCGGGGCGAGACCCAAAGGGCTGCTCGACATCGATGGCGAGCAGTGGGTCGTCAAATTCAACGACGGCGATCCGGCCGACACGCCGCTCATCGAGCACGCGGCCATGACGCTTGCGAACAAAGCCGGCATCCGTGTCGCGCCCACGATGCCGATACGGCTGACCGATGGACACGCGATCGCAATCAAGCGCTTCGACCGCGTCGGCGACGGCCGCGTGCACAGCCTGACCGCGTACGTCGCGCTGCGCGCCGCGGCCGAGCGATTCGGTTACCCGGAGCTCGCGCAGCTGCTGCGCCGCCGCGGCGTCACCGACGGCGACCTGTACGTCGCGCAGATGCGCGAGCTGTTTCGCCGGATGGTGTTCAATATCTTGATCGACAACACCGACGATCATGAGAAGAATCACGCGCTGCTCGTCGGCGAAAGACAACAGTACGAGCTCTCGCCGGCCTACGACGTCCTGCCTTCCGGTCAGGCGCTCGGCTTTCAGCAGATGCGGGTCGGCGAGGAGGCCGCCGACTCGACGCTTACGAACGCGCGGTCGTTAGCGCACATGTTCTCGCTCGACGACGACGAAGCCGTCAAGGAAACACGCAGAGTGGCGCGTGTCGTCGATCGATGGAAGGAGCACTTCAGAGGCATCGGCGTGAGCCGACGGGATATCGACTCGTACGCCGAGCAGATCGACCGACCGTTTCTCAGCGATCAGCGTAGGAGTTTTGTTGCCCCCGCGGCCGCGCGCTGACCTCGACCGGCGAGTCGTCAACCGCCGACGTACGGCAGCAAACGCCCATACGCCAACACGCCGAACCACAACGCGAGCGACGCGACGCCGACCGCCTTTGCCGAAAGCGGTGTCGCGTCGCGCGGCCCCAAGCGCGCGAGCGAGGGCTCGATCCTGAGCGCGAAGACCGCGTAGTTGAGCCCGGCGAGCAGCACGAGCCCCATCTTCACCCAGAACGCGTAGTTGGCCGTGTACGTCTCTGGGTCGCCGAACACGAAGCCGAGGCCGGTCACGAGGTTGATCGCGAAGCCCGTGACCGCGACCGGCGTGAGCGCATGAACGGCGCCGAGCGGAATCGTGCGCTGGAAGCCGATGAGACGTAGATCCATGATCAAGAGCGCGCCCAAGAGTAGGCAAAGGCCGAGGAAATGCAGCGTCTCGAGCGTCGGCCACGTCCACGGGTAGTCGACGACCAGGCCGTTGATCCACGAGCTCGTCATCCAGTCGTATATGACATCCATCGTCGTCTCGCTAAACGCTCGCTACAAGTACGCGATAAGCCGGCCCGTGATCGTCGCGCCGACCCAGCAGAGGATCGACAGCACGGCCACGAGCCGTACGGCGCCCGGCGCCACCGCATCGCTCCAGCTCGTCGAGCCGCGGCCGACAGCCGCCTGAAGCCAGAGCGCCGTCGCGGCACCCGCAAGCACGAGCGCGATCTTGCTCACGAACATGAAGTCGCTGACGTAGGTCGTCGCCTCGGTCGTGAAGAGGGCGACGCCGGAAAGAAAATTGATCGCGAAGCCGGCCCGGGCAACCATGAAGAACCGATGCAGCGCCGGAAAGGGAATGCCCCGAAACATGCCGAGGAGGCGCATATCCAGCAGGAAGGCCAATCCGACCATGACGGCCATGCCGATCGCATGCGCAGTGATCATGAGCGGATATCCGACCGTCGACGTTCGGACCCACTCAGCGAGCCCGCTTGCTTCGAGCCAGGCAAGAATACCCAACAGACGTGCTCCTCGATCGACGTGTTAGCTGCGGCAGCCTAGCTCTAGGGTCCGGGGCCGTGTCGACGCGGAGTTTCCGAAGTGCCCATCGGCCGTACAAGTGTGAAATGCTGCGCAGTTTCGCAACCCGATCTCAACCGAGCGCAAACCGCTCGACAATCTCGTAGCGCGACCCTTCCGCGGAAGGCGCCGAGCGCACGAGCGTGAACTCCGCGACCGGCCAGTCGATCTCGGGCAGCGGCGGCAGCTTGCCGGGCTTGCCGGCGTTCCGGATCAACGTGACGTGCGCTGCGAATCGGCGTCGCTCGAGCGTGAACCCGGTCTCGGTCAATGTATGAGAGAGAGCTCCGGCGAGCGCCGCGAGCGCGGGCGGCAACTCTTGCGGCTCCGCCCAAACGAGACGGCTGCGCACCCGGTAGCGTGCCGCGTCGATCGGCAGCCGATGCGCACGACCCGGCACACCGCGACCTGCGCCGACGACGAGCGGCAGCCGCTCGGCTGCGATGTCGCCCAAGAACGCGAGCGTCACATGCAGATTCTCGGCGCGCATGACGCGGCCGCCCGTCGTCGTCGCAATTTCGGCTGCATAGCGGTAAAGCGCGGCCGCCGCGGCTGCGGGCGGCCACGCCGCGAAGAACAACCGCAAGCGCGGCGGGCTCGCCGTCGCGCGCTGCTCATCGCTCGTCATCATTACGTGCCTGGATTACAGCGCGTTCATGAACCGTCCGCCACGTGGCGCCGCGGGAGGGCGCTGGCTAGAATGACCCGCTTTTAGGCGAAGCGGAAGCCCATGTCTCTGCAAGAGAAATTCTTGAGGCTCGAAGAGCACTTGAAGGAGCTCGTGGTCGGCCAAGAGCGGCTTTTGAGCCGCATGCTGACGGCGCTGCTCTGCGACGGGCATCTGCTCGTCGAGGGAGCGCCGGGGCTCGCAAAAACTCGCGCGATCAAGGTGCTCTCTTACAGCATCGAAGGTGACTTTCACCGGCTTCAGTTCACGCCGGACTTGCTGCCCGCGGATCTCACGGGCACGGAAATCTACCGCCCCGAGGACGGCTCGTTCGTGTTCCGCAAGGGCCCGCTGTTTCACAACCTCGTGCTCGCCGACGAGGTCAACCGCGCGCCGGCGAAGGTGCAGTCGGCGTTGCTCGAGGCCATGGGCGAGCGGCAAATCACGGTCGGCTCCGTGACCTATGCGCTGCCGGCGTTGTTCATGGTCATGGCGACGCAGAATCCGATCGAGCAGGAGGGCACATACCCGTTGCCCGAAGCGCAGCTCGACCGCTTCCTGTTGCATGTGCTCGTCGATTACCCCGACGCGGCCGGCGAGCGCGCGATCCTCGCGATCAACCGCGCCGAGCAAAAGCGGGCTGCGAGCGACCGCGAGCTCTTCAAATCGGCCGAGCCGCTCTCGCAGAAAGAAGTGCTGGCCGCGCGGCTCGAGGTGCTCGAGACGCACCTCGCCGAGCCGCTCGAGGAGTATCTCGTGCAGATCGTGCTCGCGACGCGCCATCCTGCGCGTTACGGCGACGACCTCAAGGGCGTGCTGCAATACGGGGCGAGCCCGCGCGCGACGATTGCGCTCGACCGCTGCGCGCGCGCTTGTGCATGGCTCGCGGGCCGAGACTACGTGACGCCCGAGGACGTGCAATCCGTCGCGCATGACATCTTGCGCCACCGTATTCTGCTTTCCTTCGAAGCGGAGGCCGCGGGACGCACTCCCGACGAGCTCGTCGACACGTTGCTCGCGAGAATTGGGGTGCCCTGATGAGCGCGCGCGCCATCGCCGTGGGGCGCTCGCCGGTCAGGGTGAGCCTCGAGCGGTTGATTGCGCTCAAGGCGGCCGGCGAGACGATAAGGCTCACGGCGCCGCGCGTCCGCGCGTTCGCGGTCGGCGGGCATTTGTCTCCCTTCAAGGGACGCGGCGTCGAGTTCGACGAGTCGCGTCCTTATCAACCCGGCGACGACTTGCGCACCATCGATTGGCGCGTGACGGCGCGTACCGGCAAACCGTATACAAAGGTATTCCGCGAAGAGCGCAATCGGCCCGTTATCGTGTCGCTCGATCTCAGGCGTTCGATGTTGTTCGCGACGCGCCGCGCCTACAAGGCCGTCATCGCCGCCGAGCTCGCTGCGCTCGTGGCATGGAGCGCGATCGACAACGGCGATCAGCTCGGCGGCCTCGTATTCTCGGACGACGAGCACCACGAGCTTCGGCCCAGGCTCGGGCGGCGCGCGGCGCTCAGGCTCATGCAGCTCATCGCCGCGAACTCTTGTTGGCAGGCGCCCGGCGCGCGCGCGGGCGACATCGATACTGACCACGCGCTCATGCGGCTTACACGCGTCGCACGCCCGGGGAGTATGCTGTTTCTCGTCAGCGACTTCGTCGACTTGAGCGATGATGCCGAACGGCACATCCGCGCGCTCGCGAGTCACGGCGATCTATTTCTCGTGCACGTGTACGACCCCGTGGAGGCGGAACTCCCGCCCCCGGGGCGCTATCGAATTCGCATGGACGGACGGTCGTTTGCGATCGAGACGTCGGATCAGCGCGTGAGGCTCAAGCACCGCGAACGGTTCGCGCGCAAACGCGAGCAGCTCCATGCGCTCACGCGTGTGCCCGGGGTCGCGCTCATTGAATGCGCGACGAGCGACGATCCTCACGAGGTCTTGAGCAAGAGGTTCGCTTCTTGAATCCGATCGACTTCAACGCGATTCCGCTCCGCGACATCCATCTGCCCGGCGCAATCGGATGGTGGCCGCCCGCGGTGGGCTGGTGGATCCTTGCCGGCGTGCTCGTCGCGGCCGCGGTGATCGCACTCATTCATTACCGGCGTCACTATCGGGAGCGTGCCGCGCTCAAAGCGCTGCGGGCAGTGACCGTGGCGCTCGAGTGGGGTGCACAACCGACGCATTGTCTGCAGCAAATCTCGATGATTCTGCGCCGCTTCGCGATGTCCATCACCTCGCGTGCCGACGCCGTCGCGGGACTCACTGGCGAGCGATGGCTCGAGTTTCTCGACAGCCGCTGGGAGCGCGACGCGTTCTCGGCGGGACCGGGGCGTGCGCTCGCCAGCGCGCCGTATGCACCACCGTCGCGGGCGCAAAGCCGCGACGTCGTCGAGCTCGGTGCGCTCTCGATCGATTGGGTCAACGCGCAACGCAAGCGCAAGAAGAAGGACACTTAGGGTCATGTGGGCGCTCGCTTGGTGGTGGATGCTCGCGTTGCTGCCGCTGCCTTGGCTCGTGCGCCGCTTCTTGCCGGCCCAGCCGCTCGACACGGGCGCGGCGCTCAAGGTTCCTGCGGGGAGCGCGTTCGCGGATCTGGCGCAAGGCGGCCCAGGGTCGACGCGGCCCTCCGCGCGCTTGCTGTTGCTCGCGACCGTTTGGACCCTCACGGCGATCGCCGCCGCGCGGCCGCAGTTCGTGGGCGACGCGATCGCGCTCCCGGTCAGCGGTCGCGATCTGCTCATGGCTGTCGATCTTTCGGGCAGCATGGAGGAGCAGGATTTTCAGCTCGCGGGCCAATGGGTCGACCGCCTGACGGCCACCAAAGCCGTGGCGAAGGAATTCATCGCCAACCGCGTCGGCGACCGGCTCGGTTTGATCTTGTTCGGG
>DATCIQ010000346.1:0-9817 GCA_036507635.1 Gammaproteobacteria bacterium | reverse complement strand
TGCCGCTGCCGCGGGTATCCATGGCCCCGGGTCGACGGGCGCGCCGTTGTGACGGATTTCGAAGTACAAGCCCGCCTGTGCCTGTCCTCCGGAATCTCCGACCTGCGCGATGGCGTCTCCGGGAGCGACCCACTCGCCCGGTTCCCTGAGCAGCGTTTCGTTGTGCCCGTATAGGCTCATATAGCCGTCGCCGTGGTCGATGATGATCAAGAGCCCCAAGCCCGGCAGCCAATCCGAAAAGGCGATGCGGCCGTGGTAGACGGCGCGCACGGGTGTTCCGGCGTCGGCGGCGAGCAGCACGCCGTTCCAGCGCAGTGGTCCGCCGTCGCGAAGCTCTCCGTACCTCCTCGTGAGCCGGCCTTGCACCGGCCATGCTAGCCGGCCCCTGAACGACGCGAACGGCTGCTCCGCGCCCTCAGGGAACCCGGCCATGAGCTCGGCGAGCTCCATGACCAAAGCAGTCAGCCGCGCCTCTTCGCGCTTCAAGCTCTCGATCTCCCCGCCGCCGGCTGCGATGGAGGTCTCGAGGCGCTCGAGCGCGCGCCGCCGCTCGGTGCGCGACGCCTCTTGAGCCTCGATCTCGCGGGCTTGCGCGGCGAGCAGCCGCTCAAGCTCCTGCTCGACGCGCCCGCTGTCGACGGCGAGCACCGCGAGGTGCGCAAGCTCGGCGCCGACGGCCGAGATGCGCGCACTGCGCGCGCGATTGAAATAGTCGTAGTAGACGAGCATGCGACCGAGCGTGGCGGGACTCTCTTGGCTCAAAAGCAGCTTGAAGAGCTCTTCGCGCCCTGTCATGTAGCTCACGCGGACCTGACGCGCGAGCATCGCCCGCTCGCCGTCCAGCCGCGTCGCGGCCTGCTCCGACTCAGCGGCAAGCTCTGCCCTCTTGGCGCGCTGCTCCCGCAAGCTCGCGCGGATCCGCGCGAGCTCTTCGGACGCGGCCGCGACTTTGAGCTCCGCCTCCCTCAACACCGCGAGCTCGGCGTCGCGCTGCGTCGTTTGCCGCTTGAGCCGCTGCTCGAGGGCTTGAATCTCCTGGCGCACGGCCTCTAAAGCGCGCTCCTCGTCGGGTTGTCCCCATGCACCGGTCCCGATGAGCCAGATCGCGGCGAGCACCGTCAACGTTTGGCTTCGCCTGTCCATTGCTCGGGTCATTGGGTTGCGCAGTCTAGTCGCTTCGCGCGCCGGAGTAGAGCCTCAAGCCACTGCTATAATCGCGCCTCTTTGCGCCGCGGGAGAGCCCATGGGTCAGCTGGCCGAGTTCGCTGGCAATCATCCGTTTCTCGTTTCGAGCGTCCTCGTGTCGCTCTTCGCCGTCGTTTTCTACGAGCTGCGCGTCAAGAGTCGGAGGCTGACCCAACTGTCCGCGACCGATGCGGTTCGACTCATCAACAAGGGTGCGACGATCATCGACGTGCGCAAGGCCGAGGAGTATGGCCTGGGCCATATTGTCCACGCGCGCAACGTGCCGCTCGCCGCGATCGAGGCCGCGCCCGACGAGGTCGTCAACAAGGCCAAGACCCGCGCATTGCTCACCGTCTGCGAGAATGGCACGGGCTCGGCCAAGGCTGCCGGGCTCTTGCGCAGCGCGGGCTACGAGGCGGTCTTCAGCTTGAAGGGCGGTCTCGCGGGCTGGCGCGCCGAGAACCTGCCGCTAGTAAAATGACGCCGGAGAATGCGAAAGTCCTCGTCTACTCGTCGCCCTTTTGCGGCTATTGCGGCGCCGCCAAGCGCCTGCTGCAAAAGAGAGGCATCGAATACACGGAAGTCGACGTCATGTTCCATCCCGACAGGCGCGCGGAAATGATCGCGCGCAGCGGGCGGCAAACCGTTCCGCAAATATTCATCGGTGAGCGACACGTCGGCGGTTTCGACGACTTGAACGCTCTCGAGAAGCGCGGCGAGCTCGATAGAATCCTCGCCGAGACTTGAACCCCCCATCATCCGCAACCTAAAACAGAAGCAACCCATGGCTGACCAACAAGATCAGGTAACACCCACGAAGCAGCTCCTCTTGCAGAAGATCTACGTCAAGGATCTGTCCTTCGAATCACCGAAGTCGCCCGAGATCTTCACGACCAATGCAGCGGCGCAAACGCAGCTCAACATCCGCTCGGCCAACCGCGACGTGGGCAACGGGAATATCGAGGTGACTCTCACCATGACGCTTGAGTCGAAGGACAAGGAGGAGACGCTGTTCTTGGTTGAGATCGTGCAGGCCGGCATCTTTCTCATGCAGGGTTACTCGCAGCAAGAGCGCGGCGCGCTGCTCGGGAGCTTTTGTCCCGCGACGCTCTATCCGTTTGCGCGCGAGGCGATCTGCGACGTCGTGACCAAGGGCGGCTTCCCGCAGCTCTTGCTGCAACCCATCAACTTCGATGCGCTCTACGCCCAAGCGGTCAAGGGCCGCCCAGAGCAAACGCCCGCAACTCCCGAGCAGTCGCCTACGGGGGGACCGCATTAAGAAGTCCGCGAGCCGGATCGCCGTCCTCGGCGCAGGCTCCTGGGGCACTGCGCTCGCCATTCAATTCGCGCGCGCCGGCCATCCGACGGTCTTGTGGGGTCGCGAACCGGCGCACGTCGCGCGCATGGCGCAAGCGCGACGCAACGAGAAATATTCGCCCAATGCGCCGTTTCCCGCGGCGCTCGGCGTCACCGCCGACCTGACCGCAGCGCTCGACGCCGCCGAAGTCGTTCTCCTCGTCGTGCCGAGCCATGCGTTCCGCTCGATGCTCGTCGCGCTCGTACAGACGGGCGTGGCTCTCAAGGGGCTCGCCTGGGCGACGAAAGGCTTCGAGCTCGAGACCGGATTGCTCCCGCATCAAGTCGTCGCCGCGGTCATGCCCCGAGACTTCCCGACCGCGGTGCTTGCAGGACCCACGTTCGCGAGCGAAGTTGGCGCGGGCCTGCCGAGCGCGATGACGATCGCATCGCGCAACGAGGATTACGCGTTGCGGCTCGCGGAGGCGATCTCGACGGACACGTTTCGCGCTTATACGTCGACCGACATCGTCGGCGTCGAAGTGGGCGGCGCGACGAAGAACGTGTTCGCGATTGGCGCCGGTATTTCCGACGGTCTCGGCTTCGGCGCGAATACGCGCATCGCGCTCCTGACGCGCGGTCTCGCCGAGATGACGCGGCTCGGGCTCGCTTTGGGGGCGCAGAAGGATACGTTCATGGGCCTCGCCGGCATGGGCGACCTCGTTCTGACCTGCACCGACAATCAATCGCGGAACCGGCGCTTCGGTCTTGCGCTTGCGGCCGGCAAAGGCGTGGACGAGGCGCTCCGCGCCATCGGCCAAGTCGTCGAAGGCTACTACGGAGCGCGCTCCGTGCGCATCGTCGCCGCCAGGCTCGGCGTCGACATGCCCATCGTCGAGCAAATCTACCGCGTCATCTACGAGGGGCTCGCGCCCGAGAAGGCCGTCGCCGCCCTCATGCGCCGGCCGATCATTGGGGAGCACTAACACCGACCTGCGACGCCGAGGCGCCGCCTTGCTAGCGGGAGCCGTCGAAGCCGAGTTGGCGCCAAGCCTCGTAGAGCGCGACGGCCGCGGCGTTCGAGACGTTGAGGCTGCGATTATGGGGCCTAAGCGGAATCTTGAGCTTCGCGTCCGGCGGCAGCGCATCGAGGACTTCCGCGGGTAACCCGCGCGTCTCGGGCCCGAGCAAGAATGCGTCGTCGGCATGGAACTCGGTCGCGTAGAGCGTCGTCGTGCCGCGCGTCGTCAGCGCATAGAGTCGGTGCGGGCGCGCGGCCTCGAGACAGGCCTCGAGGCTCGGATACTCGCGGACGTTCGCAAGCTCGCGGTAATCGAGCCCGGCCCGGCGCAAGCGCGGCTCGTCCATGCTGAAACCGAGCGGGTGAATCAAATGCAGCGACGCACCGACGTTCGCGCACAAGCGAATCACGTTCCCGGTGTTCGGCGGAATCTCGGGTTGATACATGATTAAATGCAACATGATAATGACGCAACGGAAGCTCGTGCCGATGTCGCTCGATTCACAGCACCGATGAGCCGTTTGAGCCTGGAATTCTGCGGCCTCAACCTTACTTCGCCGATCGTCTTGCTGTCGGGCTGCGTAGGCTTCGGCGACGAGTATACGCGCGTCGCGGGGTTTTCTAACCGCGACGTCGGCGCGATCGTGCTCAAGGGCACGACGCTCGCGCCGCGGCTCGGTAACCCGCCGCATCGCGTCTTCGAGACACCGTCGGGAATGCTCAACGCGATCGGCCTGCAGAACCCGGGCGTCGATGTCGTCGTCAAGAAAATACTGCCGACGCTCGATTTCTCCGAGACGCGCTTCATCGCGAACGTGTGCGGCTCCACGATCGAGGAGTACGCCGAAGTCGCACGGCGATTCGATGATTCTCCCATCGATGCCATGGAGATCAACATTTCCTGCCCCAACGTCAAGGAAGGCGGCGTAGCGTTCGGCAACTATCCCGACATGTCGGCGCAGGTCGTCGCGGCATGCCGCAAAGTCACGCGCAAACCGCTCATCACGAAGCTGTCACCGAACCAAACGGACATCGCGGCAAACGCCCGCGCTTGCATCGAGGCGGGATCGGACGCGCTCGCGGTCATCAACACGGTCATGGGCATGGCGATAGACGTCGAACGGCGCCGCCCGATCATCGGCAACATCCAGGGCGGCCTCTCGGGTCCCGCCATTCGACCCATCGCCGTGCTCAAGGTATACCAAGTCTTTCAGGAAGCGCGCCGCCACGGGGTTCCCATCATCGGTCAAGGCGGCACCGAGACGGCGCGCGATGCGCTCGAGTTCATGCTCGCCGGGGCGACGGCGGTCGGGCTCGGCACGGCGCTATTCTACGATCCGCTCGCGGCCGGAAAGATCAATGCCGGCATCGACGCTTATCTCTCCGCACAGCGCCTGGAATCCGTGTCCGGTCTCGTGGGCGCGCTCGCGCCGGACGACGTGCTCGACGTCTCGACCAGCGGCTGACGTATCGGTGCATGTGTGCGCCGCACAGCGTCGATGCGCCGGGTTCGCTCCGCACCCTTTTTCTCTGGTTTAATTGGGCGCGGCACATTCGGCAAACCGAGAACCACTGTTGGCAATTCATGCGACGGCGATCGTCTCCGCGCAGGCGCGCATCGGGGACGGCGTCGAAATAGGCCCCTTCTGCGTCGTCGAAGGGGACGTCGAGATCGGCGCGCGGACCGTCGTCGAATCGCACGCCCGCATCGGCAGCCGGTTCGGGCACGTCAGCATCGGCGCCGACAATTTCATCCAATCAGGCGCCGTCTTGGGCGGCCCCGCACAAGATTACAGCTATCGAGACACCGCAACCCGCCTCGAGATCGGCGACGGCAATCGGATCGGCGACTACGTCACCATCAGCTTGGGCACGACCAAAGGCGGCGGCGTCACGCGCATCGGCAACCACAACTTCATCATGGCGTATGCGCATTTGGGTCACGACTGCCGGCTCGCGGATCATGTCGTCATCACCAACGGTACGCAGCTCGCCGGCCACGTGATCGTCGAGCACCATGCGCTGTTGAGCGGGCTCGTCGGCGTCACGCAATTCGTGCGTCTCGGCGCATTTTCGTTCCTCGTTGCCGGATCCTTCGCCAACAAGGACATTCCTCCGTACACGATCGCCGAAGGTCACTGGGCGACACCGCGCGCCGTCAACAAGACCGGCCTCAAGCGCGCCGGCTTCGACGCTGCGGCCCGCAGTGAGATCGAAGCTGCCGTGCTCATACTGCTCGACCGCGGCCTCACGATCGCCGAGGTCGTGGCCCGCATCGAAGCCGAATGTCGACCCCTGCCCGCCATCGAGCACTTCACGAGCTTCTTGAAGGGCTCGGCCCGCGGGGTGGCGCGAGCGTGACGGCCCTGCGCGTCGCCGTGGTCGGCACGGGATACCTCGGGCGCTTCCACGCGCAGAAGTACGCCGTCGCGGAGGGCGCGGAGCTCGTCGGCGTATGCGACATCGACGCCACCGTCGGCGGCCGCGTGGCCGCAGAGCTCAGCACGCGCTTCTTCGCCGATCACCGCGATCTCTTCGGCCTCGTCGACGCCGTGACGATTGCGGCGACCACGGACACTCACTACGAGCTGTCCCGCGGCTTTCTCGAGCACGGCATTCATGTGCTCGTGGAGAAGCCCATGACGCGCACGAGCCGCGAGGCGGCGCTGCTCACCGATCTCGCGGAGGCGCGCGGCTTGAAGCTTCAAGTCGGACATATCGAGCGCTTCAATACGGCGCTTCTTTCCGCACGCGACGGGCTCGATCACGTCCGGTTCATCGAGTGTCATCGCCTGGCGCCGTTCAAAGGCCGCAGCGTCGACGTGGACGTCGTTCTCGACCTCATGATTCATGACCTAGACGTCATCCTGTCGCTCGTCGCTGCGAAACCGGCGACGGTGTCCGCAGTCGGTATCGCCGTGCTGACCGGCAGCGTCGACGTCGCCAACGCGCGCATCGAGTTCGGCAACGGCGCCATCGCCAACGTCACCGCATCACGCGTCTCGACGCAGGCGCAAAGAAAATTCCGTGTCTGGCAGGATAACTGTTACGTCTCGATCGATTTCGGCAGCGGCAAAGTTCAGCGCGTGACGAGCCGCGAGGACTGGCAGGCGGATCAATCGCCGCTCGCCGAGGAGATGTGGAGCCTCGAAAAGGGCGACGCTTTGCTCGCGGAAACGCAAGCATTCGTCGATGCGATTCGCAACGATACGCCGTGCGTAGTTTCGGGCCGCGATGGGCAAGCGGCGCTCGAGCTCGCGGAGCTCATTACCGCCGACATCGAGCGTCGCCGCGCGCTCGCTCCTTGAGCTCTAAACTTTGTCGTCCATCCCGAGCTCTTTGATCTTGCGGGTCAAAGTGTTCCGCCCCCAACCCAAGAGCTTCGCGGCTTCCAGGCGCTTACCCCGCGCTTTCTTGAGCGCGGCGAGTATCAGAGTTTTCTCGAGCGCCGGCAGAGCTTCCGCGAGCAGCGGCCGCTCGGCGCTGCTCGCGACTTGCTGCTCGGCCCAGCGTGCAAGCTGCGTAGTCCAATCATCACCGTCGCGCAAAGGCATGCTGCCGAGCTCGGCCGGCAAGTCCTGGAGGACGATTTCGCTGCCGGCGGCCGTGACAGTCAATCGCCGGCACATGTTGACGAGCTCGCGCACGTTGCCCGGCCAATCGTAGCTCATGAACTGAGCGCCCGCTTGCGGGTGCAAAGTTTTCGGCGCGACCCCGAGCTCGATCGCCGCGCGCTCGAGGTAGACGCGTGCGAGCTCGGGAATATCCTCTTTGCGCCGGCGCAGCGGCGGCACTTCGATGCGCATGACATTGAGCCGGTGATAGAGGTCCTCACGAAAGCGGCCGGCCGCGACGGCTTGCGCGAGATCTTGATGCGTGGCCGCGATGACGCGCACGTCGACGCGCAACGGTACCTGGCCGCCGACACGAAAGAACTCGCTTTCGGCAAGGACGCGCAGTAGCCGCGTCTGCAGCGCGACCGACATGTCCCCGATCTCGTCGAGAAACAACGTTCCGCCGTTGGCTTGCTCGAAACGGCCGATGCGTTTTTCCGTGGCGCCCGTAAAGGCGCCCTTTTCGTGACCGAACAGCTCCGATTCGAGAAGGTCCGCCGCGATCGCCGAGGTGTTGAGTGCCACGAACGGTCCGCGCGCGCGCGGCGAGTTGTCGTGCAATGCACGGGCGACGAGTTCCTTGCCGGTTCCCGATTCGCCCGTAATGAGCACGGTCATACTCGCTCGCGCCAGTCGCCCTATCGCTCGAAAGACCTCCTGCATTGCCGGCGCCTGTCCGATGATTGCGGACGTCTCCGGTGCGCGTGCCCGCTCATGCACGGCGTGCACGCGTTGCCGCGCCGCACGCGCGACGAGCTCCATTGCTTCGTCGATGTCGAACGGCTTCGGCAGGTACTCGAACGCGCCGCTCTTGTAGGCGGCAACGGCGCTGTCGAGATCGGAATGCGCCGTGATGACGATAGCCGGTATATCCGGGTTGCTCGCCGACAGGCGCTCGATGAGCTCGAGCCCGTCCATGTCGGGCATGCGGATGTCCGTTACTAGCACATCCGGCTTTTCCTTCTCGAGCGCCGCGAAAAACTGCCGGCCCGAGGGGAAGCTGCGCGGAATCATCTGTGCCTGCTTCAGCGCTTGCTCCAGCACCCAGCGCACCGACTCGTCGTCGTCGACGACCCAGACGTTCAACCCGCCCGCGACCATCAGCCCGCCTCGCTTGCAGTCGCGCGCCGGTTGATCGCCGGCACGCGAATGCGGAAAACCGTGCAGCCGGGCCGACTCGTGAACTCGATGAGGCCGCCGTTGCCGCTCACGAGGTCCTGTGCAATCGTCAAGCCGATCCCCGTCCCGGTGGGCTTGCCGGTCACGAGCGGATAGAAGACCGTTTCCTTGAGCTCCTCCGCAATTCCGGGGCCGTTGTCCTCGACCTCCGCGGAGACCACGAGGCGATGGTGCACGCCGGCGATCGTGATGTTCGGCAGCACGCGCGTCCTGAAAACGATGCGCCCGTGCTCACTGACGGCTTGCAGCGCATTGCGAGCGAGATTCAAGAACGCCTGAATGAGCTGATTGCGATCGACGTCGACAGGCGGCGCGCTCGGGTCGTAATCGCGCAGGACCTCGACGCCGGCCGGCTTCTCGGCCTCGATGAGGCTGGCGACGTGCTCCGTGACCCGATGCAGATTGAGCTCTTCCGGATGGCGCGTGCCCCCGGCTTGCAGCACGTTGTCGACGAGCCCCGCAAGTCGATCGGCCTCGTCGATGATCACGCGTGTGTAGCTCGTGAGCTCCGAGCCCGTGAGCTGCCGCTCGAGCAACTGCGCGGCGCCGCGTAGTCCGCCGAGCGGATTTTTTACCTCGTGCGCGAGCTGCCGGATGATTCGCCGCGAGACTTTCTGCTGGGCAAGAAGCTCGGCCTCGCGGCGGATCGTGCGGTCGCGCTCCGTGTCGTTGAGCTCGAGCACCAAGCCGCCGTCGGGCTCGAGCGGTGCCGCCCGGCAATCGAGGCTGAGCTCGCGTCCCGCGACCCATGCCGAGAGCTCGCGCAAACCGAATATCAGCCGGCTTGCGAGCGCTCGCTCGCACAGCGCAACAAGCTCGTCCGACGGTCGTATGAGCTTGCGCAACGGCTGCCCCACGGCCTGCCGAGCGCTGAGACCGAACAGGTCTTGCGCCGCGAGATTCAAGTACGTGACGAGGAGGTCGTCATCGAGGACGACGAGCGCCGTCGTCAAACCCTCGAGAATATTCTTCGGATCGGGTGCCGCGCGTTGGTTGGGTCCGCGCCGCACCGGGGTCGGGCGTCCTGCTAGTTTGGCGTTTGAACGCTCGTTTGTTGGACCATGATAGTGACCGCCAGGGAGCGCAACACTTCGCGCCCGGTCGAGTCCATGATCGCGGCCTGCAAGGTGTGTAATCCGCGGAATACGTTCGGCACGGTGAACTGCGGGCTCGTCGAGCCGATGATGATGCGCTCGCCATCGAGATAAGCGTCGAGCCGGTGCCCGGCCTGCAGGCCGGGCTCGATCAAGAGTTGCACGGGAAGAATCCCGCCGATGTTCCAGAGCGTTTCCTGATGGGCCGGGCTCACAATATTGAACGTCGTGTAGCCGACATCGGATTGTTGGGACGCCGCATCGCTTTCGGCACTTCCCGCGCGTGGCTGCGTGCGCGCCAGCGTGGCGGAGAAGCCTTGCGCCCCCGCAAGCTCGATCTGCTCGGCGCCCTCGACCGGACGATCCGAGAAGTGCCGTTGCCCGTTCTCGTCCACCCATGTCCACGCGGGCGCGGCCGCGAGCGCGGC
>DATCIQ010000345.1:0-2157 GCA_036507635.1 Gammaproteobacteria bacterium | reverse complement strand
TGCGTTTCCTTCTCGGCGCCGACCGGCAGCACCACGCCGGTCTCGAGCACTCTCAAGAAGTGCGGCTGCAAGTCCAAAGGCATCTCCGCGAGCTCGTCGAGAAACAACGTGCCGGAATCCGAGCGCTTGAAGAACCCGGGGTGACGGCGAACGGCTCCCGTGAAACTGCCCTTCTCGTGACCGAACAATTCGCTGCCGGCGAGGTCTCGCGAGAGCGAGCCGCAGTTGACGGCCACGAACTGTCCGACACGGCCGCTTGCCCGATGAATGGCTTCCGCGACGAGCTCCTTGCCGGTGCCCGTCTCGCCGAGAATCATCACGGGCGTGTCCGTCGGCGCGACTCTGGCAATCTGCTCGTACACCGTGCGCATCGGGGGCGACTCGCCGATCAGCAAACCGAAATGCCGCGTGGTTTCGTCGGATTCGTCCCGAGCATCGGCGGCTTCGAGCTCTTTCAATAGCGCGACGAGCTCGCGGCTGTCGATGGGCTTGGTCAAATAGGAGACCGACGGACCGCTTAAGTTTTTGATCAGGGATTTGATGCTGGGGTGTCCCGTGATGAACACCACGCGCTTCACCTTGCCGCCGCGGATTTCCTCGAGCAGCTCGAGCCCGTTGCCGTCGGGTAGCATGAGATCGAGCAACAGCACGTCCGGCTCACGGTCGGCCAGGATGCGTCGTGCCTGCTCGAGCCGCTCGGCGCTCTCGACGTCGTGCCCATGCAGCTGCAACATCGCCACGGCGGCCGCAGCGAAATCGGGCTCATCGTCGACGAGCAGTACTTTGGCCAAGGACAATTCTCCGCAACGCGGGACTGTACTCATTCTAACCTGGGGCCGGCGAGGGGGCGGGGACTGTCGCCATACGCAGACTGGGCAAATTGACGGTACCCCGGGCGGCGAGGACAATCCACCGAATGAGCGGCCGCCTCAATCCCCCGCTTCCCGGTTGGATTCGGCACTTTCCGTTGATCGCCGGATTGGGCGTGATACTCATCGGTGCGGCCGTGCTCGTCGGCTGGTTCGACGATATCGAGTGGATCAAGAGCCTGTCGCCACGCTTCGTGTCGATGAAGGCGAATGCGGCGCTCGCGCACATTTTGCTCGGCACGGCGTTGATTCTCGCATCGTTTGAGAATGTCGCCGGCGCACGCGCGATCAGGTGGGTGCCCGAGCTCGCGGTGCTGTCGCTCGGCGGGGCAACCTTCCTGCAATACGTCTTCGGTGCCGATTTCGGCATCGATCAGCTCTTGGTGAACGCTCCCCCTAATGAGCTTCAGACCAGCGCACCGGGACGCATGGCAGTCTTGAGCGCGTTGTGTTTCGTGCTGTGCGCGGGGGCGCTCATTGCCGAACGCGCGAACACGTCGCGCGGTAGAGCCACGACGCGCACGCTCGCGACCTGCGTCGGTATTCTGGGTTTCTTGTCGCTGCTCGGATATCTCTACGGCGCGCCCGTCTTGTACCGGCCGTTCGCGGCAAGCTCGGCGATGCCGTTTCTGGGCGCGACCGCGTTCATTCTCGCCGCGGGCGGTATCGTCGCGTTGCATCCGCAGTACGGTTTGCCGAGTATCGTCACGGGTCCGACCTTGGTCGGAATGCATGTGCGGTGGTTGTTCCCCGCCGCGGTGCTCATCCCCCTTCTGATCGGCGGCATCGCGGTGCAAACGTACGAAAGCTTCGGTGTCGCGCGTGTCTCCATCGCGATCACGGCAGCGGGCACGACGATTGCGATCGGGTTCGCGATCGGCCTCGCGGCGCTGTGGCTGCGCGGTATGGAAGAAAGTCTCGAGGTAATCAACCGCGCGCTCGCCGCCACGCACCAAGGAGTGTTCATCGCCGACGGCACGGAGCCCGGCCGACCGATCGTGTACGTCAACGAAGCGTTCACGCAGTTGAGCGGCTACACGGCGAAGGAAGCCATCGGCCGCAATTGCGATTTCCTGACGGCAGGCAACACCGACGACACGGGGGCGCGGACGCTCGAGGAATGGCTCGACGCTGGCACCGACTGCAACGTCGTGCTCCCGAGCAAGCGCAAGGACGGCACGGTGTTCTCGGGCCGCTTTTCGATCTCGGGCGTTCCGGGCAGCGACGGCAGCAAGCATCTCGTCGGACTGCTCGAGGACGTGACGGCCGCGCAGCTCGCCGACAAGGC
>DATCIQ010000344.1:0-7955 GCA_036507635.1 Gammaproteobacteria bacterium | reverse complement strand
ACGCTGCGCAGGCTCGCCCGCAATGCCGCGGAGAGCCCGACGGCCATCGTCGAGTCGGACCGGGGAAGAAGGGAGCGGAGCGGCGCTCGCACAGAGGCACGCGCACCGTCGTTCAATCTGACAGTGGATGCCGCCTACGGGGACGACGACAATCCGAACCGCAGCCCCGCGGAGCCTTACGTCGATCTCGCGCAACCGGGCCAGCCGCTGGTGGTTCCAGAACCCATCGCCGTAACCTACGTTCCGATCAAGATCGTGGCGGACTATGTGATTCCGAACGAAGCCGGCGACACGGATTTTCGTTTTGGCTACCGGTTGGACGGGAACTACTACTCGGATATCTTGGCGAACGACGAGTCGACGCAGCACCTCGAGATCGGGTCCGATTCGGTCCTCGGGCAACGCGAGAACCGTAAACGCACGCTTCGGTCGGCGTTCTTCATCGTGCAACACTATCAGCGGGACTTCGACCCGGATACCGGCATCGATCGCGACATCCTCGGTGAGGATATCTCACGGCGCTTCACCTATACGGGAGCCGGCGTTCGAGGGAACTTCGACCATTTCATCGGCAAATGGCACTGGGGTCTCGACATGCGTTTCGAGCGCCGGCAGCACGACCGCGTACCGCTCGTCGCGGACTATGACAACGAGCTTCACGTCGTCAGCACCGCGGTCGACTACTCGCTCAATGCCGCAACCAAAGTGTCGCTCAACTTGTATACCTATCAGCGGCTGTATGACGAGCGCCTGGCGCACGATCTCACGGGCGCGCTGCTCGCCACGAACCCGCCTCTCGAGTACGACTACCAGGGCGCGGAGCTCGGCGTCACGCACCGCATCTGGGATGACTTCGAGCTCGAGATCAGCTACGCGCGCATCGACCGCACCGATCGTTACTTGGGCTATCACGATTTCACGCAGGACAGACTGCGCCTGCACGGGCGCTTTCGGCCCGGATCACGTTTTTCGATGTCTTTCGGCGCCGTGTCGAGGGTCTACGACTTCCCCCGAGCGTTCGCGTTCAACGAGCCTACGGCCGGGCCCAAGGAAATCGACGATCTCGCCGCCGAGTTGCTCGCCGAGGTTCGCTTGAACGGCGCGTTCACGATATTCGCAGCCCTGACGACCGACGACGTTGCGTCGACCGACGCACGCATCGCGTACACGCGGGCGCAGACCGTGCTCGGCATGACCTGGCGGCGCTGATCGGCGCTCGCGCCGCCGGAAGGCGGCACCGCCTTCCGATACTTCGCTAATATCAGCGCATGTTCGGCCTCTTTCGCAAACGTCGCCGGCGGCGGATTCTCGCGCGCAAGTCCATTCCCGGCGCGCTTTGGGACGGCGTGATCGCCGACATACCGATCCTGCGGCGCCTCGACGGACCTGCGCTGCACCGCCTGCACGAATTGGCGTCGTTGTTCTTACACGATAAACGCATCGAGCCGGCCGGCGGCTTGCATCTCGATGATCCAATGCGAGTGCGCATCGCCGCGCTCGCCTGCCTGCCGATCCTCGAGCTCGGGCTCGACTGCTATGACGGATTCGTGTCGGTCATCGTCTACCCGGACGAGTTTCTGGTGCGCGATCGGGAGTATGTCGACGAGGACGGCGTCGTGCATTCCGGGGACGACGTTTTGAGCGGCGAAGCTTGGGAGCAAGGTCCCGTGATTCTGGCTTGGCAGGACGTCGCAGCGAGCGGCCGCGGCGATGGATTCAACGTGGTCGCGCACGAGTTTGCGCACAAGCTCGACTTACTCGACGGCAGCATCGACGGCATGCCGCCTTTGCATCGCGAGATGCGCGCTCCCGATTGGATTGCTGCCTTTCAAACCGCGTACGACGACTTGCAGGCGCGCCTCGATCGCGGCGAGGACACGTGGCTCGATCCCTATGCCGCAGAGGAGCCCGCGGAGTTTTTTGCCGTGTGCACGGAGATGTTCTTCGACGTGCCCGAGGAGCTGCGCGCCGAGTACCCGGCCTTGTACGCACAACTGCGTGCATTCTTCAAGCAGGACACGGCGCGTGCGGCGAGCCCGGGTGCGCGATGAAACTTGACCGCCGGGCATCGAACTGCAACCTTGCGCGTTCCGCCGATCAGTGAGAGTCGTTTTGCTGCGGTCAATTCTCGACTTCGCCGCCGAACACGCGGCCTGGCTCGTGGTGGGATCGGTGCTGAGCTTGATCGTCGGCTTGGTCTTGGTACCCCTCTTGATCTTGAGGATCCCGACCGACTACTTCGTTTACAAGCGCCGGCACGTCTTGGCAACCACGGGTTCACATCCGTTGGTCCACGTCGTGCTGACCGGCGCCAAGAACCTGCTCGGAGCGGTCTTTTTGGTCGCCGGGTTGGCTCTCTTGGTATTGCCCGGCCAAGGGCTCATCACGTTGTTTACGGGGCTCTTGATCATGAACTACCCCGGCAAGTTCGAGTTCGAGCGTTGGCTCGTGCGCCGGCCGCACGTGCTGCCCGCCCTGAACTGGCTGCGCGCCCGATATGGCCGCCAACCTCTGTTGGCGCCACCCGACCGGGGATAGCGACGTCACCTCCTACGGCGCCTGCTGTGCGCTCGATCACAGTTGGCGGGCGCGGCGGTGCGATCCCGTTCGATACTGTGACGGCCTTGCTTCATGCCCATGCCGCGGCTATGCAGCATGCCCCTTCGTCACCATCACGGTAATCTCATTCGCTGGGGAAACCATGAAACCGAGTCAGCGGCCCGGCCAAACCCAAGCGTCGGGGGCGCCCGCGCATGCGAAGCAAGTGTCGGCAGCTCATGAGGAGCAACTGCAATGCATCCTCGAGCTCTCATCCGATTACTACTGGGAACAGGATGCGGACCACAGATTCACGTTGATTCGCCATCGGGACATGGAAGACCCGGACAACGATCCGGCGCTTTTTCTAGGCAAAACCAGCTGGGAGCTCGGCGGTACGCCCGAGGAGGGAACGTGGGACGAGCACAAGGCCCTGCGCGCTCGACATGAGCCCTTCAGAGATTTCGTCGTACGTCGCGCAGACACACACGGATGGCGACGCTATGTCAGCATCAGTGGACAGCCGGTTTTCGATCCCAGCGGCCGGTTCCGAGGCTATCGCGGCATCGCGAAGGACGTCACGCCGGAGAAGCGGCAAACTCGGCTCCTGAATCTCGAGCGCACCGTCACGCACGTCCTCGCGAATTCGGCCGGCTTCGCCGCGGCGCTGCGGGACGCGATCTCAGCGATTTGCGAATCCGAAGGCTGGGAAGCCGGACAGTATTGGCGCCTCGACGAAAGCAAAGGCGTTATGCGGTTCCACGGCGGCTGGAGCGTCGTCGACCCGACGATCGAGCGGTTTGCGGCGGAGGCACGCAACATGACGCTCGAGCGCGGCGTCGGACTCGTCGGAACGGTTTGGGACACCGGCGAGCCGCTCTGGGTCGGCGATCTGACCAAGGATCCGCGCGTCATGCGCAAGGACATCACGGATCGCACCGGGTGGCGCGGCGCGTTCCTCTTCCCGGTATTCTCCAAAGGCCGCCCCATCGGTGTGCTTGATTTCAATGCTCCGTGCATCGAAGAGCCCGACGAGCGGCTGCTGCAAGTGATTTACGTCCTCGGCACGCAAATCGGCAATCTTTATGAGCGCAGCATCGCAGTCGAAAAGTTGCGGGAAAGCGAGGAGCTGTACTCGAGCACCTTCGAGCTCGCCGCCATCGGCATCAGCCACATCTCCCCGGACGGCCGGTTCATCCGCGTCAATCAGCAGTTTTGCGAGATGCTCCACTATACGAAGGAAGAGCTCTTGGGGCTCACGCTCAAGCAGATCTCCCACCCCGAGGACGCGAACGTCACCGACGAAGACATAGCCCGGCTCCATGCAGGCGAGATCGATTCCTTCCAGGCGGAGAAGCGTTACCTGCGCAAGGACGGCACGACGTTGTGGGCGCGCGTAACCGTCGCGTTGAAGCGCGCTCCGGACGGTACGCCTCTGCACCACATCTCGATCGTCGACGATATCTCCGAACGCAAGCTCGCCGAGGAGCGCGTCCGCTACCTCGCGACCCACGACGAAATGACGGCCTTGCCGAACCGCGGCATGTTCGGACACTTGGCGCATCATGCGATCGAGGCCGCGCGCCGCCAGGATCGGGAGCTCGCGATCCTCTTCGTCGACCTCGATCGATTCAAGATCATCAACGACTCGCTCGGCCATGAAGCGGGCGATCTGTTCCTCAAGGAAATGGCGTCACGTCTCCGAAGTAATCTGCGGGCAAGCGATGTGCTCGCGCGGCTCGGCGGCGACGAGTTCGTCGTGCTCGTGGAAGACTTCGCCGAGCCGCGCCGCGTCGCGACCGTCGCTCGCAATATTCTTTCCACGGTCATGAAGCCCATCGAGATCATGGGCCACGAATGCCGCGTGACCGCAAGCATCGGCATCTGCGTGTATCCGCACAATGCCGAGGACTTGCCTTCGCTCATGAAAAACGCCGACATGGCAATGTATCTCGCCAAGGAAGAAGGCAAGAACAACTATCGCTTCTATTCGAAGGACATGAGATCCGTGTCGCTCGACCGACTGTCTCTCGAGACGAACCTGCGCCGCGCCCTCGAGCAGAACGAGTTCTCGTTGCACTACCAAGCCCGGGCGAGCATCAAGACGGGCCGGATCACGGGCGTCGAGGCGTTGCTGCGCTGGTGGAGTCACGACCTCGGCACCGTCTCTCCGGCGCGGTTCATTCCGCTCGCGGAAGAGAGCGGCCTGATCGTGCCGATCGGGAAGTGGGTGCTGGAAACCGCGTGCGCCCAGGCGGTCGCGTGGCGCGACCGCGGCCTGCCTCCCGTTTGCCTCGCCGTGAACTTGTCGCCGCGGCAATTCAAGGACCCCAATCTTCTCGACGACATCGCCGACGTCCTCGAGAAAACCGGCTGGCCAGCGGAGCTACTGGAGCTCGAAATCACCGAAAGCATGATCATGCACAACGTCGAACGGTCGGTCAGAACTTTGAGCGCCATCAAGAAAACGGGCGTGCGTTTCGCGATCGACGATTTCGGCACGGGCTATTCGTCTCTGGCGCAGTTGAAGCAGTTTCCGATAGACACGTTGAAGATCGACCGCTCGTTCATTCGCGAGATCCCGAAGAACACGGAAGACAAGGCGATCACCGAAGCGATCATCGCGATGGGCCGAAAGCTCGGCGTAACCGTATGCGCCGAGGGCGTCGAAACCGCGGAGCAATACAAATTCTTGAGCAGCCACGCATGCGACGAAATGCAGGGCTACCTCTTCAACAAGCCGGGGCATCCCGACGTGTTCGCAGAGCTATTGCGGACGCACGTACCGCGATCGCAGCGATCGCCCGCCGCGGTTAGCGCGGACGACGAGCCGCTGCCCCGCAAAGGCCGCGGTTCGCGGAACGCCGCCGCCGGGCCGGCGACTCACGTCAACGAGGCTGCTGGACGATGCGTAAGTAAGGCTTCGGCGCGCGCCAGCCGTTCGGATATTTCTTCTTGGCGTCCTCGTCCGACACGGAAGGCGCGATGATGACGTCGCCGCCCTGCTTCCAGTTCACGGGCGTCGCCACCTGGTGCTTCGCCGTCAACTGAATCGAATCGAGCACGCGCAGCACTTCGTCGAAATTCCGTCCCGTGCTCATCGGATACATGAGCATGAGCTTGATCTTCTTGTCGGGTCCGACGACGAACACGGTGCGCACGGTCGCGTTGTTCGCGGCCGTTCTTCCTTCCGACGTGGTGCCGGCATCAGCGGGGAGCATGTCGTAGAGCTTCGCTACTTTGAGCTCCGGATCGCCGATCATCGGATAGCTCACGCGGTGCCCCTGCGTTTCCTCGATGTCCTTGGCCCACTTTGCGTGATTGGTCACGGGATCGACGCTCAAGCCGATGATTTTGCAGTTGCGGCTGGCGAATTCTTTCTCGAGCCCCGCCATGTAGCCGAGCTCGGTCGTACAGACCGGCGTGAAATCCTTCGGGTGCGAGAACAGAATCGCCCAACCGTTGCCGATCCACTCGTGGAAGCGCACGGGGCCTTGCGTCGTCTCGGCGGTAAAGTCCGGTGCTTCGTCGTTGATTCTGAGTGCCATAGGGTTCTACCTCCGTTGGGCAGCAGAATTCTTATTGCAGTAAGAGCGAGCTTCGCTCGCGATCCTACAGTTTGGCACGAAGCAAGATCGAGTCAAGCGCGCCGGCGGCCATGGATCAGCCAATTGACGAGCCACAGCACGAGGCCGATGGCGAGCAGCACGCCGGCGATCTCATACTCGCTCCCGTCGCGGCCCGACCACGGCGACGCGAGGTAGGCGCTCGAAACGGCGCCGAGCACGGGAAGGATCGTCGGTGCCCGGTAGTGCGCGTGCTCGACGGGCCTCGCGCGCAGCACGAGCACGGCGACGTTGACGAGCGTGAACACGCATAGCAGCAGCAGTGCCGTCGTGCCGCCGAGTTGCCTGACGCCGCTCC
Source organism: Gammaproteobacteria bacterium (assembly GCA_036507635.1). Classification (GTDB taxonomy): domain Bacteria; phylum Pseudomonadota; class Gammaproteobacteria; order Steroidobacterales; family Rariloculaceae; genus DATBLZ01. Next base: position 1,493 of record DATCIQ010000344.1, on the reverse strand, counting down.
AGCTCGCAAGGCCGATCGCAAGCACGGTCGTGAAGAGAATCGCAACCCACGGCGTGCGGCGCTCGGCGTGCACGTGCCCGAGCGAAGCCGGCACGATCCCTTCGTGTGCCATTCCGTAGAGCAGCCGCGACGCCATCATGAGATTAATGAGCGCCGAATTGCTCACGGCGCAGAGCGAAATAAGCGCGAACAGCCCGAGCGGGAACCATGCGGCGCCGGCGCGAATCACCTCGAGCAGATCCGTTTCGGACTGCGCCAGCACGTCGAGCGGCACGACGGCCGTCGTGAAGAATGCGACGAGGACGTACACGATGCCCGTGATGGTGAGGCCGAGAAGCAATGCGCGAGGGAACGTCCGCTGCGGATCCGTGGTTTCCTCGGCCATGTTCACCGAATCCTCGAACCCGACGAGCGCAAAGAACGCCAGGCCCGCACCGCCGACGACGAGCGTGAACGGATTGCCGCCCGGGGCGAATTCGAATGATCGAGCCGGGTCGCCGCCCCCGCCCGCGAGCACGAACGCACCGACCACGATCACGACGACGAGACCGCCGAGCTCGATACAGGTCAAAACCATGTTCGCCTTGACCGACTCCGTCACGCCGCGGAAGTTGAGCGCACCGAGCACGAGCAAAAACGCTATCGCGACCACGAGCTCCGGCGGCACGAATACTCCGTCCATGAGCTCCGTGAAATAGCCGGCGAACCCGCGGCTCGCAGCGCCCGCGGACGTAAGGCCCGACGACATCACCGTAAAGGCGACGAGAAACGTCAAAAAGTGCAAGCCGAAAGCACGATGCACATAGAGCGCCGCGCCCGCGGCACGCGGATACTTGCTGACGAGCTCGACATAGGACGTCGCCGTGAACATCGCGACGAAAAATGCGAGCCCGAACGAAGCCCAGGCCGCGCCGCCGACCTCGACAGCCACGTCGCCCGTCAAGGTATAGATGCCGGTGCCGAGGATGTCGCCGATCACGAAGAAGAGCAGCAGCTTCGGGCCGATGGCTCGCGTGAGCGCGGGCGTCTCAAGGGAATGCTCGTCGTGCACGGACATGTTGCCGATGGTCGGTTGAGCGGGATGCGAAACAGGTTGTGCCGAGTCGAATTCGGCCGAGAGTCACGGGAATACTAGCCGATAGGTCCACGCGGTCATAGCCTTGAGGGATGCGCCATGCGCACTACGGCAACCGACCCGTATTCGGAGCAATAGGCCTCGTCGTAATCGTCGTCGCCGTCGCCGTCGCGTTGGTCGTCACCCAGCTCGACCGCATGGTCGGCGACGCCGTCGAGACATACGGCCGTGCGGCCACCGGCACGGATGTCAACATCGGCAGCGTCGATATCGCGTTTCGAGCGATGCGCCGGTCGTCACCGAGTTGCTCATGGACGGCGCGCATCTCAACGCGGAGCAACGGGGGGACGCGACGAACTTGACGGAGATACAGAGCTACATGAGCCGCTCCTCGGGCGAATCCGTCGCCGGAGGCGCA
>DATCIQ010000343.1:0-3111 GCA_036507635.1 Gammaproteobacteria bacterium | reverse complement strand
CTGCGGGTACTACTTCCTGCGACCGGTGCGCGACGCCATGGGCGTGGCGCGCGGCATGGACGATTTGCGTTGGCTCTTCGTCGGCACGTCGATCGTCGCGCTCGTCGTCGTGCTCGGTTTCGGCGGCGTCGTGAGCCGCCTCGACCGCCGCAAATTCATTCCCATCGGCTTCTGGTTCGTCATCGCTTGCCTGTTCATATTCGCAGGCTTGCTCGTCGCGGACGCGCTCGCAGGCGGCGGCCTCATCGGCACCGATACGGGCACGGTTTTCGCGATTGTCGTCGGCTACGCCTTCTTCATGTGGTTGACGGTCATCAATCTGTTCGTGAACAGCTTGTTCTGGGCGTTCATGGTCGATCTTTTCAACGTCGATCAGGGCAAACGCATGTTCGCGTTCATCGGCATCGGCGGCACCCTTGGCGCGATCGTCGGCGGCTGGGCCACGAACGTGATGAGCGGCCTGACCGAGTCCATCTATCTATCGCCGGGGCTCATGATGATCGGCGCGGGATTCTTCGCCGCCTCGATTTGGGCGATGCTCGTGCTCGACCGCATGGCGCTCGCTTCCGCGCATTCGCGGCTCGCGGAGCACGTGGCTCAACACCGCCACAGCAGCAGGCCCGGCGAGAAAATCGGCGGCCGCTTCCTGGACGGCGTCACGGCCACGGCTAAATCTCCTTACTTGGTCGGTATTGCGCTCTACATTTTCTTTCTTGCGATCTCGAACACGTTCCTCTACTTCACACAAGCGAGCATCGTGCTCGACAGCACCGATACGCTGAGCCAGCGCATCGGGAGCTTCGCGCTGCTCGACATGCTGACGCAGGTCGCGACGCTGATCACGCAGATTTTCGTCACGACGCATCTGATCAAGCGCTTGGGCGTAGGGTGGACGCTCACGATATTGCCGCTCGTGACGGCCGCGGGCTTCGGGCTGCTTGCCGTATGGCCCACGTTCGGCGTTTTTGCGCTCTTCAATGCCGCGCACCGCGCAACACGCTACGCGATCTCGCGGCCGGCCCGCGAGACGTTGTTTAGCGTGGTGCCCCCGGCCGAGAAATACAAGGCGAAGCCTCTCATCGACGTGTTCCTGTATCGCTTCGGCGACATCGCGGGCGCCGGCATCGACGGCGCGATGCGCGCGATCGGCTTGCCGCTCGCGGGCGTCGCAGCCGCCACGCTGCCGTTCGCCGGAGTGTGGATGGTTCTGTCTTTCGCCCTCGGGCGTACCCAACGGAAGCTCGACGAGGAGTCGCCGCCGCTCTCGGCGGAAAAACTTCAGTCCGCGCAAGCATGAGGGTCAGCGCAATGAATGCGAAATGGCTCATGACGGCCGTCTGTCTCTCGGGGCTCGCGGGTTGCGGTCAACCGGCGGACGTGCAGCAGGAATCCTCGAGCGCGGCCGAGACTACGGAGACGGATCGGGAAAGCGTTTTCGATCCGCTCACCGAGACGCTCGACCGCGCCGAAGGCGTCGAGGATACGCTGCGCGAGCAATCCGAGGAGCTGCGCCGCCGCGTCGAGGAAGCCGAGTAGGAGCGGCCTTAAGGCTGCCTTAAGGCCTTAAGGCCGCGATTTAGGAATCGCGAGCGAAGCTCGCTCCTACACTCTTGCTACCGATAGCCGAGCAAAGTGCGCAGACCCCGGAATGCGGGCAGCGGCGCGGTGATCACGTACGTCGGGATGCGCTCGAGGTAATCGCGATACCGTCCTTTCGCAACGAATCGCTCGCGGAACGGAGAGGCCTTGAGAGTGTCGAGCAGCTGCGGAACGATGCCGCCGCCGATGAAAATGCCGCCGCCCGCGCCGACCGTGAGCGCCAAGTCGGCGGCGACGGTACCGAGCAGCGCGAAGAACATCGCGACCGTCCGACCGGCAAGCGGCTCGCCTTTGCGCGCGAGCGCCGTGACGTCGGCCGGAGCGATCTCTACGATTTGGCGGCCCACCGTCTTGCCGAGCGCCATGTAGAGACGGACGAGACCCGGCCCCGATAGCGCACGTTCCGCCGAGCAGTGTCCCATCTCGTCGCGAATGAGCTCGATGACGGCCGCTTCGTCGCGCGTCGAGGCCGCGAGCGTCACGTGACCCCCTTCGCCGGCGACGGCCGTCCAGCCGTCCGTGGTCGGGACGAGGGTCGCGACGCCCAGGCCCGTGCCCGGGCCGATCACGGCGAGCGGCATGCGGGTGGCCGGAGAGCCTGCACCGATCTGGACGCGATCTTCCGGCGTCAAGCTCGGCAGCGCCCAAGCAAGAGCCGCGAAATCGTTGACGACCGTGAGCCGGTGGAGCCCGAGCTGCTCCTTGAGCCGCGATTGAGCGAATCGCCAACCGATGTTGATCATCTCGACGTCGTCGGCGAGCACGGGGGCCGCAACGGCGAGCGCCGCGCGCTGCGGATGGTCGCTCGCGCGTCGATGCTCGAGATAGACGCGCAAGAGCCCCTCGAGGCTCGTGAACGTCTCGTTCTGCAAGACTTCCGTGGAGACGAGGTGTCCCTTGTCGTCGAGCAGAGCACAACGCGAATTGGTTGCACCGATGTCCGCGATGAGATCCATATGACGGCGCCGGTCTTGTGTACGGCAAATACTACCAGGCCGTACCGGCACTGCGCCGGAAACGAATCACCTCGTCAGGCGGACCGCCCTTTCCATTCCGGCAGCCGACCGGCTGGTGCCAACGCCGCTACGCTCCGGTGTCAGGCGTTGAGATCGGGGATACGGGCGCTCTCAAGCTGCGTGATCATGTCCTTGAGCATGAGCTTGCGCTTCTTGAGTCGACGGAGCATGACCTGATCCACGTGTGGATCGACCACGAGCCGGCTGATCGCCTGATCCAGATCCTGATGCTCAACGCGCAACTCCTTGAGCCGCGCTATGCTTCTGAAAACTTCGGTTTCGATCTTCAAGTCCACTAGTTGCGTTTTACCGGCGCCAGCCAATCCCGCCGGTTGTCGCCAATCGCAAGAAAATGAGGGTTGAGCAAGCCCTCTTTTGAGTTGTACGTGACTGGCCGGCCAACGAGGTCAATCATACTCCCTCCGGCGCTCTCGAGGATAGCCTGCGCCGCCGCCGTATCCCACTCCGATGTCGGCCCCAGGCGCGGATAGATGTC
>DATCIQ010000342.1:0-10749 GCA_036507635.1 Gammaproteobacteria bacterium | reverse complement strand
GCGGAATACTTCGATGAGTCGCTCGTACTCGGCGAGGTTGACGTCGAGTCCTTTGAGCTTGTAGCGCGCCGACCCAAAAGCGCCGCCGGGCGTGTGCTTGAGCGCGGCGATCGCGCCTTTCGACTCCGCGCTCGTATCGATCATGTCCTCGAGCAAGGCGCCGATGATGCCGTTACGGCCCGCATATACTTTGCCGATTTCTTTGCGGTGCTTGCGCGCCGTTTCGATGACCCCGCAGGCGCTCGCGTTGATGACCGCGGTGACGCCGCCCGACTGTGCATAGAACGCGTTTCCCTTCACGACGCCCCCGGATTCAACGACTAGTAAGCCACGCAGAATAACAAAATCGAATCGCGGTTTGACGACGCGTGCAAGGGTCGTTAGTTTAACCGGCTCATCTTTTTAGATAGCTTGCGGAGAAGGCGCAATGCGGATCGTAATGCTCGGCGCCCCGGGTTCGGGCAAGGGGACCCAAGCCAAGAGCCTCGAGACCGAGTACGGTTTCCCGCAGGTTTCCACGGGCGACCTGCTGCGCAAAGCGGTTGCGGAGGGAACGCCGTTGGGCCGCCGCGCCAAGGCGATCATGGACTTGGGCGAGCTCGTTTCCGATGCGATCGTGCTCGGCATGATCAAAGAGCGCATCGCGCAAAGCGACGCGGTCGACGGTTTCATTCTCGACGGTTATCCGCGCAATCGCGTCCAAGCCGAGGATCTCGAACGCGTGTTGCACGAGCTCGGTCTCACTCTCGATGCGGCGGTCCTCATGAAAGTGAGCCCGGACGTGCTCATGAAACGCTTGACGGGCCGCCGTACGTGCTCGAAGACGGGTAGGCTGCTCAACATCTATTTCTCGCCGCGGGAAGAGATCGATGCATGCTTGCGTGCGGGGGGTGAGCTTAAGCAGCGGGACGACGACAAGGAAGAGACGATACGCAATCGTCTGCAGGTCTACGGGCGCGAGACGGCGCCGCTCATTGAATACTACTCACAACGCAAATTGTTGCGCACGGTCGCGGCCGAGGGACCGGTCGCCGACGTCTACCGGCGGCTCACGTCGGCTCTGGGACTCCGCTGAGCGCGGCAGCCGCGGGGCTCATTTCGAGCTCGCGCACGCGCCATGCCGACAACACCGTCGCGGGCTCGGCGCCGGCGGCGATCGCGACGATGTCCCGGCGCGTGGCGAGCACTTCCGGATGAATGCCGAGGGTTCGGGCGCGCTCGTGCACGGTATCCTGTAAGACCGCGGCTTTCTCCTTGTCGGGCTTGCGATCCATGAGCATGGATTCGACGACACCGCGCCGCTCCGTCGAGTCCGAGCTGCCGATCACCGCGAGAATTTCCGCACCGGAGCGCGCAACGACGCCGCGGGGCAGGTCGGCGATTGCCGAGAGCTGCGCAAGGCTTGCGGGCAGCGCGCGGCAAATCTTGAGTAGCTGCTCGTCGGTCAGGATCCAACGTCGCGGCCGGTCGGCGTCGCGGGCGCGACGCTCGCGCCACTCGAGGAGGGCGAGTACCGCGCACTGTGCCCGCTCTGAAAGTCCGGCAATCGCCTTGAGACGCCGAAAGATCGTCGCAATGTCGGGTACCGGCGGATCGGCTGCGAGCCGGCGGCAGTCTTCCTCGAGCCAGGTGAGGCGTCCGAGAGCCTTGAGACGCGTCTCGAGCTCGCGCCAGGCTTGCAGGAGAAAGCGAACGTCGTCGAACGCGTAGGAGAGTGCGGCCTCGGGCAGGGGACGCCGGCTCCAGTCGGTGCGCGTATGTCCCTTGTCCAGGTTGATGCCGAGCAACTCTGCGAGCATCGCTTGCAGCCCGAGCTGCGGCGGGAACCCGAGCAGCGCCGCGGCGATCTGCGTGTCGATGGCGCGCGCGGGCAGCGCCTGTGTGAGGTTCCAGACGACTTCGAGATCTTGCCGGGCGCTGTGCAGCACCCAGGTGCGATCCCGCTCGAGCAACGTTGCGAGCATGGGGCTCAAATCGAGCGGCGCGATGCAATCCACGCAAGCCGCCCAGTGCTCAGCGCCGATTTGAATCAAGCAAGGCTTCGGGTAATAAGTTCGCTCGCGAATGAACTCCGTGTCGATCGCAACAATGGGAGATGCGGCAATCGCCTCGCAAAGGTCCGCTAGCGCAGCCGCGTCCGTTATGAGCTCGTCTTTAGGCAAGGTCGCTCCGCGCATCGATTTAGGGGCATAGGTTATTATCGCAGCGTGCCGTGCAAGAAATCCGTTCCGTGTGGCGCTTAGCGCTCGCGTTCATCGACATCGCGCTCCATCGACGCGGCCCGGAGGAGTTGCCCGCCTCGCAATTTCTCACGGGCATGGCATTGGTGCTCGACGTCAGCGTCGGCCTGCTCTCTCTGTGGGTGCTCGGCGTGTTTCAGACCGATGCGCTGCTGTTGTTTCTCGACTGCGCTTTTTTTCTCGCCTACGTATTCGTGACGTTGCGGCTGTTCCGGCATGAGCGTCGCTTCGCTCAGACCACGAGCGCGCTGCTCGGTACGGACGTGCTGTTCAACCTCATCGGTCTGCCGCTGGCGCTATGGGGGCGTGCGGCTGCCGTTCCGCCGGAGTCCGTCACTGCACCCACGTTGTTGCGACTGCTGTTGTTGCTCTGGTGGGTCGATGTGAGCGGGTTCGTATTGGGCCGCGCCATCGGTCGTCCGTACTTCGTCGGAGTGCTGCTCGTGATACTGTACGTGATGGCCTCGTTGAGCATTCGTGACCTGCTGGCGCCTGCGGCGAGCTGATGCGCATCCATATCCTCGGCATTTGCGGAACCTTCATGGGCGGCATCGCCGCCATCGCGAAGGCGGCCGGGCATCAGGTTTCCGGATCGGATGAGAACGTTTATCCACCGATGAGCACGCAGCTCCGCAAGCTCGGCATTAGGCTGCAAGAGGGCTACGACAAAACTGCGTTCACGGCCGAGCTCGACGCCGTGATCGTCGGCAACGTGCTGAGCCGCGGCAATCCCGCCGTCGAGGGACTGCTCAATTCCGCCCTGCCGTACTACTCCGGACCGCAGTGGCTCGCGGAGAACGTGCTCAGGGACAAATGGGTGCTTGCCGTTGCCGGCACGCACGGCAAGACCACGACGACCAGCATGTTGGCGTGGATTCTCGATTATGCGGGGCTCGACCCGGGGTTCTTGATCGGCGGTGTGCCGAACAACTTCTCGATTTCGGCGCGTCTCGGGCGTTCCAAGTATTTCGTCGTCGAAGCCGACGAGTACGACACCGCGTTTTTCGACAAGCGCGCCAAGTTCGTCCACTATCGCCCGCGCACGTTGGCGATCACGAACATAGAATACGATCACGCCGACATCTATGCCGATCTCGACTCCATCCTGTGGCAGTTTCATCAATTGCTGCGCACGGTGCCGAGCCAGGGGTTCGTCACGGTCAACGGGCACAATGCGAACATCGATGAGCTCCTCGCGAAGGGCGTATGGACGCCCGTGGAGACTTTTAGTGCCGAGGACCAGGCTGCCACCTGGTCTGCTCAGTACGATCTCATCGGCGCAAAGTCGCGATTCAGCGTCTTTCGGCGCGGTGAGAAAATGGGTCAAATCGGTTGGGCTTTGCTCGGTCCGCACAATCTCGAGAACGCGCTGGCCGCGATCAGCGCCGCCACCCACGTAGGCGTCGGCGTGGATTTGGCGCTCGAAGCCCTGTCGGAATTCAAGGGCGTGAAGCGTCGTATGGAGAAGCGCGGCGTGTTCCAGGGCATTACGCTCTACGAAGATTTTGCGCATCATCCGACGGCGATCGTTACCACGCTCGCCTCATTGCGCGCTCAGAATCCCGATCGGCGCGTCGTTGCCGTCATGGAGCCGCGCTCGAACACGATGCGCATGGGCGTTCACAAGGACGCACTGCGTAGGTCCTTCGACGACGCGGACCGGGTTCTCGTCCTCGCATCGAAGAACCTCGACTGGAATCCGGAGTCGACGCTCGCCGCGCTCGGGAGCAAGCTCACGGTCGAATGGAACGTGCAGGCCCTGCTCGATCGTCTCGTCGCCGAGCTCACGCAAGGCGATCACGTCGTGTTGATGTCGAATGGAAGCTTCCAAGGCCTGCCGCGCCTGCTGCAGCAGGCCCTCAAGAGCCGGGACGGGCTGGTCGCCGAAGCTTGAGTCGCGGGCTTTCTCGAACATAATCCACGTATGAAGAAGTATATGTGCCTCATATGCGGTTTCGTCTACAGCGAAGCCGATGGTCTGCCGGAGGAAGGACTACCTCCCGGCACGAAGTGGGAGGACATACCCCTGTCGTGGCGTTGTCCCGACTGCGGCTCCGGCAAAGAAGATTTTGAGATGATCGAGATCTGAAGCGCGCGGCCACGCCGGGCCCGGCGCGAGATTCATTGCACGGGGCTGATTGTAAGACCGCGCGTAGCGAGTAAATCGACGACGTTGTGCTCACCGACGAGATGCAAGGCGCCGACGACGACGAGATGCGACTCGGGTTTAGCGAGCAACTCCTCGAGCGTGGCAATCCAACTCGTGTTGCGCTCGACGACGAGGGCGGCATAGAGGTCCGGAAAGGACTCGAACTCGTCCATGAGCGTTGCCGCAAGGGCGTCGAGTCGCCCCGTGCGCCACGCATCGATCATCTGGGTCATCGCCTCATCCGCTGAATCGAGCTCCGTCAGAGTTTGCACGAGCAGGGCTTCCTGCTCAGCAACCGCGAGACCGTCGAAGACCGCGATCTGCGTCTCGAGCGTCTCGAGGCCAAGGATCTCCTTGCCGTCGGTGCTCGCCTTATTCAGCAAGTATTGTTCCAAGCCGCGGTCGGCGCGATATCCGAGTTGCCCCATGCCGAGGTCGAGCATCGTAATCGCGACCAGCCAGGGCTCGAATCGTTCGAGCAGCGCGAGATCGATGCCGAGCGTGCCGGCCCGCGCTTCCGCCAACGAATAAACCTCGGACGAAAGCACGTCAGGCAGCGTTGCGCCCCCGGTCAGCATTGCGGCGGCGAGAAATTGCGACTGTGATCGCAGCGGATCGATATCGTCGAGGTCGAGCTCCATGACGATGACGTCGGCGCGGCCGTATAGCTCGTCGACGAGCGCGGGCAGCGGGTAATCGCGTTCGCGCAGATAGTGCACCGAACCCAGCAACCACAACTCGGCGCCCTCCGGATTCGTGACGTGCCAGGCGGCGGGGCCGGCATGCGCCGTCGCGGCCGAGAGAAGAGCGAGCGCGGCTGCGCGCATCATCGCGGCGCGTCCGCGGCCACCCAGTCGACCGCCGTCTCGATTCCGCCGTCCGGATGAAGCTCGATCCAGCGCAGGCCGGCCGGCCGGTTATCCAAGGCGAAAAAATCGCTCGACGGCAGAAACTGCGAGCACGTCGACGGCGTGCTGAGATAGCGGACCTTGCCGCGCATCCGGTCGGACGCTTGATGGACATGTCCCCACACGACGCAACGCACGTTGTCGTGCGCGTCGATCACGCGCAAGAACTGCTGGGCGTCGCGCAAGCCGACGCCGTCGAGCCAGGCGCTGCCCATCGGCAACGGTTGGTGATGCATGCAGACCGTGACGTGCTGACTCGAGTGTTCCTTGAGCGCGGCCGAAAGCGCGTGCAACCTCTTCTCGCCGAGCCCGCCGGCGTCCTCGCCGGTCAAGAACGTATTGAGCAGAATGAAGGACCAGGCGCCCATGCGCACGTCGCCGCCGACTTTGAACGGCGGCGTGTTGAGGAGCTCGTCCATGAGCTTGGGATCATCGTGATTGCCGGGAATGCAAAACACAGGCGGACCGAGCCTGCGCATCTCGGCACGGAAGCGCTCGTACCCTGCACGGCTTTCGTCCTGGACGATGTCTCCGGTCACGAGTATCGCGTCGGCCGGCCAGTAGCGGCTGGTCTGCGAGCGCGCGAGCACCGACATGAACGTATCGTACGTATTGACGCCGCGCATGCGGCTGTCCGCCGTCGCATGCAGGTGCGTGTCGGTGATCTGCAGCACTTTGAGAGGAGTCTGTCGCTCGCTGCCGTGCATACTCGGCACTTTCCATCTGCGTCCCTGACGTGACGACGATCATACTCAATTCCCGCCGGAACCAACGGATTTGGCTCACAGATCACGGCCGGCGCGGGTTGCGTGGGTAGTCGCCCGTAAGCGACAATCTTCGGCTGGTCGCTCCATTCCAACGCCGACAAAAATCATCCCATGGCATCGAGCACAGAGAACGTAGCGGCGGCCGCCAGGCCGTCCCGGCGGCAGCTTGCCAACGCGATTCGCGCGCTGTCCATGGATGCCGTGCAGCAAGCCAACTCCGGCCATCCCGGCATGCCGATGGGCATGGCCGACATCGCCGAAGTCTTGTGGAACGATTTCTTACGCTTCAATCCCGAGAATCCGCGTTGGTACGAGCGCGACCGCTTCGTGCTGTCGAACGGTCACGGCTCGATGCTGTGGTATTCGGTCGCGTACCTGACCGGGTACGCGATCGGAATCGAGGAGCTGAAGCGCTTTCGTCAGCTCGAGTCACGGACGCCCGGGCATCCCGAGCGCGACCTCGAAATCGGCGTAGAGACGACGACCGGCCCCCTCGGGCAGGGACTCGCGAACGCCGTCGGTATGGCGCTTGCCGAGAAAGTGCTCGCGGCTACGTTCAATCGTCCGGACCTCGCCATCGTCGATCACTACACATACGTGTTCGCGGGCGACGGCTGCATGATGGAAGGAGTCTCTCACGAGGCGTGTTCCCTTGCTGGAACCTTGCGGCTAGGCAAGCTCATCGCTTTCTACGACGACAACGGCATCTCGATCGACGGTGCGACGCCCGGCTGGTTCACGGATGACACGGCGGCGCGCTTTCGCGCCTACGGCTGGCATGTCATCGAGGCAGTCGACGGCCACAATGCCGGCGCGGTTGCAGCGGCGATTCGCGCGGCGCGTGCCGACGCGTCGCGCCCTTCGCTCATTTGCTGCAAGACCATCATCGGCTTCGGCGCGCCGAATGCACAAGGCACGGCGGCCACGCACGGGGCGGCGCTCGGCGTCGAGGAAGTGGCCGCGGCGCGCAAGCGACTCGGTTGGCCGTTCCCCGCGTTCGAAATTCCCGACGACATCAAGGCGGCCTGGGACGGCCGCGCCCGCGGGCGCGCGTTGGAAACGGCGTGGCAAAAACGATTCGATGCGTACCGCGATCGTTACCCGGATCTTGCGGCCGAGTATCGGCGTCGCATGGACGGACAGCTGCCCCGCGAATGGGCGGCGGCCGCCCAAGAAGTGATCGGCGCGATGGCCGCGGAAGCCAAAGACGTGGCCACGCGGCAGGCATCGCAGCGAGCCTTAAACGGTCTTGCACCGCACTTGCCGGAGCTTTTCGGCGGCTCCGCTGATCTCACGGGCTCGAACAACACGACGCACAAGGGCTCGAAGGTCGTGTCTGGGGCCGACGCCGCCGGCAACTATGTTCACTACGGCGTGCGCGAATTCGGCATGGGGGCCGTCATGAGCGGCGTTTCGCTGCACGGCGGCTTCATTCCCTACGGCGGCACGTTCCTCGTCTTTTCGGATTACGCGCGCAATAGCCTGCGTCTCGCAGCGCTCATGAATCTGCAGAGCATTTACGTGCTGACTCACGACTCGATCGGGCTCGGCGAAGATGGACCGACGCACCAGCCGGTCGAGCATCTCGCGAGCTTGCGCGCAATGCCGAACATGCATGTGTGGCGGCCCTGCGACGACACGGAGACCGCCTGTGCTTGGCGCGCGGCGATCGAGCGGCGCGATGGGCCCACGAGTCTCGTTTTGACGCGGCAAACGGTGCCGCATCTTGCGCGCACCGCCGATCAGATCGACATGATCGGGCGCGGCGCCTACATACTGCTCGGCAGCGAGCGAGCGCCGCAAATTACTTTTCTCGCGACCGGCTCGGAAGTGGCACTCGTGCTCGCCGCGGCCCGTGCGCTCGAGAGCGACGGCGTCTCCGTGCGCGTGATATCCATGCCTTGCGTAGAGGTATTCGAGTGTCAGGATGCCGAGTATCGGGAGCACGTTTTGCCCGCGACCGGAGCGCGTCTCGCCGTCGAGGCCGGGGCGCGCGACTGTTGGTGGCGCTACGTCGCCGGCCGCGGCGACGTCATCGGCATGACGGGGTTCGGTAAGTCGGCTCCCGGCAAGGCGCTGTTCGCGCACTACGGGTTCACCGTCGAAGACATCGCGGCGGCCGCGCGCCGCCTGACGTAGCGAGAGAGACGCTTTAATTGGAGTTCGGAGCGAGGAGGCAGGCATGCCCGTCAAAATAGCTGTCAACGGATATGGGCGGATCGGTCGAATGGTCGTTCGAGCCTTGTACGAGGGGAAACGGCGCAAGGAGTTGACGGTCGTTGCTGTGAACGACTTGGGAGACGCGAAGACCAACGCGCATTTGACGCGTTACGATTCGGCGCATGGGCCGTTCCCATACGGCGTCGAAGTTTCCGGCAGCGATCTCGTCATCGACGGCGACCGGATCAAGGTGTGCGCCGAGCGCGACGCGGCCAAGCTGCCGTGGCGTGACCTCGGCGTCGACGTGGTGCTCGAGTGCACGGGGCTCTTCACCTCGAAAGAGAAAGCATCCGCGCACTTGCGCGCGGGCGCGAGAAAAGTCGTGATTTCGGCCCCGGCGGGGAAGGACGTCGACGCGACGATTGTTTACGGCGTCAATCACAGGACGTTGAAGTCCGAGCACACGGTCATATCGAACGCGTCTTGCACGACGAACTGTCTCGCGCCGTTGGCCAAGGTATTGCACGAATCGGTCGGCATCGAGCACGGCTTGATGACGACGGTGCACGCTTATACGAACGATCAGGTTTTGACCGATGTCTATCATTCGGACCTGCGGCGGGCCCGTTCGGCGACGCAGTCGATGATTCCGACCAAGACAGGCGCCGCAGCGGCGGTTGGGCTCGTGCTTCCGGAGCTCGACGGGCGCCTCGACGGGTTCGCGGTGCGCGTGCCGACGATCAACGTATCGCTCGTCGACCTCACTTTTCGCGCAAGCCGCGCGACTTCGGTCGAGGAAATCAACAAGGCCATGCGGGCCGCGAGCGAAGGTGCGCTCAAAGGGATCTTGACGTACACGGACGAGCCGCTCGTATCGATCGATTTCAACCACAATCCCGCGTCGTCGATCTACGATGCGACCCTCACGAAGATGCTCGGCGGATCGCTGATTAAAGTCTGCTCCTGGTACGACAATGAATGGGGCTTCTCGAACCGCATGCTCGATACGACCCTGGCCCTCGCAGCGACCTAGAGGCGCGACAGATGGCGGGAGCGTTCGTGCGCATGACGGACCTCGATCTCGAGGGCAAGCGCGTGCTCATCCGCGAAGATCTCAACGCGCCCGTCAAGGACGGGCGCGTCACGAGCGACACGCGCTTGCTCGCGGCGCTGCCGACGTTGCGCTCGGCCCTCGAGCAGCGCGCGCGCGTGCTCGTGCTGTCGCATCTGGGGCGGCCCAAGGAAGGAGTATTCGATGCCGCGTTCTCGCTCGCTCCCGTCGCCGCGCGGCTCGCGGAATTGCTGGAGCGCGACGTGCCGCTCGTCGCGGATTGGCTCGACGGCGTGGACATCGCACCGGGCGACATCGCGTTGGGCGAGAACGTGCGCTTCAATTCGGGTGAGAAAGCCAACGACTCGAGCCTGGCCAAGCGCATGGCCCTGCTTTGCGATGTATTCGTCATGGACGCCTTCGCAACGGCGCATCGCGCGGAAGCAAGCACGAGCGGCGTTGCCGCGCTCGCGCCCGTGGCCTGCGCAGGGCCGCTGCTCGCCGCCGAGCTCGAGGCGCTCGCGGCGGCGCTCGAGAACCCGCGTCGCCCGCTCGTCGCGATCATCGGTGGGGCAAAAGTCTCCGGCAAGCTCGAGGTGTTGCAGAGTCTCGCGGCGCGCGTCGACGAGCTCATTCTCGGCGGCGGCATTGCAAACACTCTGCTTGCCGCCTCCGGCGTCGCCGTGGGACGCTCGCTGATGGAGCGCGACATGCTCAAGTTTGCCGCAGACTTGCTCGCCGGCAAATTCGGCAAGGCGGCCATTCCGCTGCCGACCGATGTGATCGTCGGACCGAATCTCGAGCCCGACGCCCGCGGGCAATTGAAGAAGGTGCGGGAGATCGGGCCCGCCGACATGATTCTCGATATCGGTCCCGAGACGGCGGAGCACTATGCCGAGCGGCTGCAGCGCGCGGGCACGATCGTATGGAACGGCCCGCTCGGTGTGTTCGAGCATCCGCAATTCGCAGCGGGCACACGGCGCATCGCGGCGGCCGTCGCCGGGAGCCGCGCTTTCTCGATCGCGGGCGGCGGCGATACGCTTGCGGCGATCGAGCAATTCGGCGTCAGCGAACGCATCTCGTACGCGTCGACCGGCGGCGGCGCGTTTCTCGAGTTTCTCGAGGGCAAGCCGCTCCCGGCCGTCGAGGCTCTCAAAGCGCGCAGCGGCGCCGCAAGCTGAGTGCCGGCGCCATCGTCCGAGATCGAGCTGTTACGACGCGCGTACCGGTGCGCGCTTCAAGCAGCGGCGCCCGAGGTGCTGCTTCCTCCGGTGCTCGCAAGCGTTCACGATCACGGTCCGGCGCTCGTGCTCGGCGCCGGCAAGGCGGCCGCGGCCATGGCGGCCGCGTTTTGTGCCCATTGGTCGGGTCCCGTGCGCGGCATGGTGGTCACGCGGTATGGACATGGATTGCGGCAAGGCGAGCGCGCTCCCGGCATCGATGTCGTCGAGGCCGGGCATCCCTCGCCGGACAG
>DATCIQ010000341.1:0-3472 GCA_036507635.1 Gammaproteobacteria bacterium | reverse complement strand
CGTCGCGCAGATGCGCTCGAGAACGTCGGCCGATACCTGAATGTCGCGGCCTTGCTCCAGCCACGTGTACCAAGTCACGCTCACGCCCCCGAGCGCGGCGATGTCTTCCCGCCGCAAACCCGGGGTGCGGCGCCGACCCGTATCGGGCAAGCCTACTTCCGCGGGCGACAGCCGCGCGCGGCAGCCTTTGAGGAAATCGCTTAACTGGCGGCGTTGCGTTTCCATAGCCCTGAGCTGCGAGCGACTGCGAGAGGACGGCGCGCCTTCGGTCGGCGCCAATGGTTTGGTTTCATGATACGCGCGTATGGTTGACTTCGTTGAGCGGTACGACGAGGTCCGTCAGTTCTGAGAGCGGTATCTGCAAGATCTCGCGAGCTGCCGCGATTCCGATGCGTAGCAGCACGACGTCTTGCCCGGCGTACAGTCATGGACGAGCGCGTGTCATCGGGCCGTGAAGAACTGCCGTCCGCCGACGAAGGCTACGTCGCAGCAGACATCGGGGAGGACGAGTCGGCCCGGCGGAGGCCGATATCGGCCAAGGCTCTGGAGCATTCCACGATGTTAGCCTAGGCCTGCCCGATCGTGAACATTGGAACTGCGCACGTCGCGATCCGGTTCCGCTACACTGGAGCTCCTTGAGCGGCACGGCGTCGAGTACGTCGTCGGCGGTTCAAAGACGCTACCAGCCTCCAACAAAGACAAAATGAGAGTCAGTCTCGAGCGAGCGGAGAAGCTGGCGCAAGATAGCCTTGGCGCCCTCGGCTACTCCGCGGAGGAATGCCGCACAATCGCGAGCCATCTGATCGACTGCGAGCTGCGTGGACTCGAATACAGTGGGCTGGCTCGCATTCTGAGCATTGCGGATCGGTTGTCGGCGAATCCCTCCGCAGGCGGAGCGATGCGAGTCACGCGCGAGTCTCTCGTCTCGGCGCAACTCGATGGCGGCGACAGGTTGGGCTACCTCGTCGGCGAAGAGGCCACGCGCATCGCGATCGAGAAGGCCAAGGGGTCTGGAATAGGAGCGGTTGGCGCAAACAACACCTGGTACACGGGGATGCTCTCCTACTATGCGGAGAAAGTCGTGGCCGAAGGGATGATCGCATTGCTCGCCTCGAACGCGACGCCGTGGGTCGCACCGTTCGGCGGATCCGAAGCGCGGTTCGGGACGAATCCCATCTGTTTCGGCTTTCCGAGCGAGCGGGTGCCGCTGATCTGGGATATCGGCACGTCAGAGATCACTCACGCCCAAGCGGTCATAGCCCACCGCACCGACCAGCCGCTGCCCGCCGGAGTTGCCTACGATGCCGACGGCATCGCCACGCGTGATCCCGCCGCCGCGCTGACTGGGTCATTCGTCAGCTGGGGCGGCCACAAGGGCTCGGGGCTCGGGCTCGTCGTGCAGCTACTGGGCGTGTTGGCAGGATCGCCGATCCTGCCTGGTCAGCTCCGGGACTTCGGATTCTTCGTGCTCGCGATCCGCCCGAACCTGTTCGTCGATCCCGAAGAGTTCCGAAGGAATGTGTCTGAGTACGCGGCGCACATCCGCGCTACGCGGCGCCTCGATGACGACGTCCCGGTTCGCCTTCCGTTCGAACGCTCAGCGGCGCTCCGAGCGGAGAGAATCGAGAGGGGATCGATCGACCTCGAGGATGTCGTGTACGCCGCTGTGCTCGAGCTCACGGAATCGAGATGACCCTCGGGGCCTTCGGGCCTTCCACTGTCAGCGCTAAGGAAAAACTCATGCCGACCGATTCCCCCACCTCTGTATACCCGCGGAAACGTTCTGCGCGCTACCGCATAGCGATCATTGAGGGCCCGAACACGAGCAACCTCGGAAAACGGACGAAGAGGGTGTACGGCGAGATCGGCTCGCTCGACGATTTGAAGGCATTCTGCGTCGCGGCAGGGGAGCGCTTCGGCGTGGAGATCCTGACATTCTCATCGAATATCGAGGGAGAGATTCTCGAGTACATTCACGAGCACGCTGATGACGTGGATGCCTGGATCGTGAATCCCGCCGGCCTCACGGTCTATGGCATCGCCACCGTGCATGCCCTCGTCGAGACCTATAAGCCGTTTCTCGAGGTTCACTTCGCCAATATCACTGCGGCGCCTTCCCATCCGAGGGGCGTTCCCGTCGGACCGTGGGATTCGACCTTCACCCGCTTCGCGACCGGAATTTCCATGGGTCTTCGCGAGCACTCTTACGTCGGTGCGATTCTGTCCCTGACCCTCGCCCTCGATGACGAGGGGTTCCTGGGCGGCCCAGCCTGACGCCGATCGGGCGAAGCTCGCCGCTATTTGGTCGCTGCGCCCGACACGGCGGCACGGTTCGCCCGCAAGTACGACTCGACAGACTGGGCGTCCGTACCCGTGAGCCGTTTGACCGCATCTGTCGGCACGTCGAAGTGGCCGCCGCGGATGCTCGCATCCGTTGCGACGATCAACGGTACATACGCGGCCGGAACGCCGGCCGCCAGCAGCCCTTCCTTGAGCTCGTCGTCCGAGATCTGCACGACGTCGATCTGCTTGCCGAAGAGCTTGCTCGCGATTGCAGCAATCTCTGCGATCGTTTGCGGCACGGGCCCCGTGATGTTGAGCCGCTCGCGCGTACCGGAGCGCGAGGCCAACGCGCCGGCGCAGGCGCGCGCGACATCCTCGCGTGGGACGTAGGCAATCCGGCCGCTGCCGGCCGAGGTAAACCACTTGCCGGAGGCAAGCACGCCGGGCAGCGAGCCCAGCAGATTCTCCGCGTACCAGCTCACGCGCAAGATCGAGTAATCGAGCCCGCTTTGCTCGATGGCCTGTTCCGTCCCGAAGTGATCGGGCGCGAACGGAATCAGCGAGCGCTCGGGGTTCAGCATGGACGTGTACAAGATGTGCTCGACGCCCGCCCGGACCGCCGCGTCGACGGCGTTACGATGTTGTTTGAGCCGCAGGCCCGGAATGTCGATCCGATCCGTCGAGATGATCAGCACGCGATCGATGTCCTTGAGGGCCGTATCGAGCGACACCGGATCGTCGAAATCGGCGCGCCGCTTCTCGACGCCGGCTAAGCCTGCGAGCTTCGCAGGATCGGATTTGGTCTCTGATGGAAGCTAGGTCTAGTATAGGAACCGCCTCCCAGGCCCGTAAGGGGGCACTTCCAGGGAACCAGGTTACCGTCGAGGATCCTTCGATGAACGCGAGCGCGTCTTTGATCGCGCGTTTCACTCAATGGGAAGCGCTGGACTTCGACGCCGGCCGATGCCCGGTGCGCGACGTGCTCGTCACACGCCATGTGTTCCCGACGAAGCCGCCGAGCGTCGCATACCGCTTGTCGCCGTTAGGGACGTCGCTGCTCAAGCCGCTCGCGGAGCTCATCGGCTGGGCCGAGCGGAATCACGAGGCGATCCAGCACACCCGCGCGCTCTTCGACGGCGCTTCGCCGTAAGCGCCGCCTGCTGACCGTCGGCAAGTGACGTGCTAGCCA
>DATCIQ010000340.1:0-3247 GCA_036507635.1 Gammaproteobacteria bacterium | reverse complement strand
GCCGCATCGACATGGTCGCCAATACCGGCACCTACATCGACGCGCCGTTTCATCGTTACGCGGACGGCATGGATCTCGCGGAGCTGCCGCTCGAGAGCCTTGCGAACCTCGACACGATCGTCGTGCATGCGCCGAACGAGCGCGGGCGAGCCGTCGACACCGATTGCTTTTCCGGGCTCGACGTGCGCGGCAAGGCGGTGCTCGTGCACACGGGATGGAGCCGGCACTGGAGAACGAACGCCTACTTCGAGGGCCACTCTTATCTCACGGCAGCCGCCGCGCGGTTGCTGCAGGCCGCGGGAGCGCGGCTCGTCGGCATCGACAGCTACAACATCGACGACACGGCAGACGGCCGGAGGCCCGTGCACAGCACTCTGCTCAAGCACGACATTCCGATCGTCGAGCATATGACGGGACTCGACGCGTTGCCCGACGCAGGGGCGCGGCTCTTCGCGGTCCCGGTCAAGGTCAAGGCTTTCTGCACGTTTCCCGTACGTGCCTTTTGCGAGGTGTGATCGAGCGCTAGGGCTCGGCCTGCTCGGTCGCAACGAGCTTGTTGACGTTCTCGAAGAACTTTGTGTAGGAGCCGGCCATCGTCACGTCCGTGCCGTACTTGCCGTTCACGACGAGCTCCGGCGTACCTGAGATGCGATAGCGGCGCGCGAGCTGATCGGCGCGCTGCAGGCTCGTATGCACGCCGAAAGAGCCGAATGCGTTGTCGAAGGCTTCTCGAGTAACGCCGAAGCGGCCGAAAAACGCGGCGAGCTTGTCTTCTGTGTCGAGCATGTTGCCTTTCACGTGGAACTCCTCGAAAAACGCCGCATGCATCTCGGCGCTCTTGCCGAGCGCTTCGGCCGTGAAGTAGGCCTGGGCGTGCATGCGCGCGAGCGGGTTCCAAACGATGTGCACGCGGACGAAGTTGACGCTTTCCGGCTTGCCGTCGGCCAGCCAGGCATTGAGATGAGGCTCGAACGCATAGCACGCCGGGCAGCTATATTGGAAGAACTCGGCTACCTCGACTTGCGTCGCCGGCGAGCTCGTCGGCTGGGCGGGCGAGATGAGGTTATAGTCGACGCCTTCTTGGAGCTCCTGGGATTGCGCCGAGCCCGCGATGGCGAGGGCCGCCACGCACGATAGAGTTCTGAATTTCACGCCCCACTCCTCTTGTCTGTAACCTTTCCCGTTCGGACACGTCCTGCACAGTGTAGTTCAACAGAAGCGACTCGGTCTTGCCGGAATTGGACAACATTCTCGAGACGCAAAGGTTCGCGGACGGATCCGCAGAACCGGCCCGGAGCGGACCCCTGGCGGCTTGGCGGTACCGGCTCGCCGTGACGCAGCACCATGGCGGCGTACATCGCATGGCGCGCGCGCTGCTCGGGAACGGTGCGGAAGCCGAGGACGTGACGCAAGAGACGTTCATCCGGTATTGGCAACAGGGTGCCGCCGTGCGGCGGCCGCGCGAGTGGCTCATGAAAGTCGCGCGCAACGCTTGTCTCGATCGCTTGCGCAAGGCCGGCCGGTTCATGAGCGACGACAACGAGGAGCACATGGAGCGGCCCGACGACCGGGATCCCGCGTGGCACTACGAGCAGCGCGAGCTCGCGGCGCAATTGCAGAGCGCCATCGAGACGTTGACCGAGCCCCAGCGGAGTCTCGTCGTGTTGTTCGACGTTCAAGGCATGAGCGTGAACGAATGCGCGCGGATAGTGGGGCTCAACGTCAATCAAGTAAAAGTCTACTTGCACCGAGCGCGGCGCCGTTTGCGCCTTAAGCTCGAGGAGGCGAAATGAGCAACATGGATAGGCACGACGAATGGGCGTGGGAGCGAATCGAGGCGATGGCCGACGGATCGCTCACGAGAGACGACCGACGCCGCATGCTCGAAGCGATGCGTGCGGACGAGCGCTTGAGCGCCGCCGTGGCGCGTGCGCGTGCCGTGCGCGTAGGACTGCGCGATCTCGGTCGAGCGCCCGTCCCGGCAGGCTTGTCCGCGCGCTTGGTGAGCGTCGCCGGAGGTGGCGTGCAGCGGTCGACCCATTGGTCTTGGGTCGCGGTGCCCGTCGCCGTCGCGGCGGTCGCGGTTGCCGCGGTCGCGCTCGTCATGCGGCCCGCGCCGCCGTCCGAGGATCCGCGCATCGCCGCGGTTCGCGATTTCACGGTGGCCATGACCTATTTGCAGAAGAGCGCTGCGTATACGGGCGAAGAGGTGACCGACGCCGTGAGCGCCGGGTTGCTCGATGCGCTCGTCGCCGGCCGCAATTCGCTATTCGAGGAAGAATCCGATGATGAAAATGGAGGTTAGCAACATGTCGAGTCGAATCGTCGCGGTCGCATTGGCCGCTTTCACCGGCGCCGTGCACGCGCAGGGCTATTTCGACTTCTCGCAAGTGCCGGGCTTGGGCGACGAGCCGACGGTGCAGATCGATCTCAACCCGGCGATGCTCGGGTTCGTGACGGCGGCCGCGCAGGAGACCGATCCGAACGTGGCCGAGGTGATCGCCGGCATCCAAAGCGTGCGCGTGCTCGTGTACGAAACGATCGAGGATCCCGAGGCCGTGCTCGAGTTCGTCGAGGACTCGTCGGGCGCGCTCGAGAGGGACGGCTGGGAGCGCATGGTATATATCCAAGAGGACGACGAGAAGGTCCGCATCTACGTCAAGGTAGAGGAGATGCGCCCCGTCGGCATGACGGTCATGGTCGTCGACGGGAGCTCGAATGAGGCCGTGTTCATCAACGTCGCCGGGGACATCGATCCCGTGAAGCTCGGCCAGGTCGCCAACGGCATGGGCATAGGCGGCATATTCGACAGCATCGTCACGCCGACCCCCGCCGCGGATTGAGCGCTGCCGCAAAGGCGCCGGTTACAGTATGATCGTCCTATCGTGCTCGCGCCGTTGCAGAGGAACGAACCATGGATCAAGACGGCCCACCCAAAGACCACGTCGAAATCGCGGGGGAGGAGGAGCCTCGACGCTTCGAGCAGCACTTGACGTCCCGCACGACGTGGCTGCGGTTATTCTTCATGTTCGTCGTCGTGCTCATATGGGGTCTCACGCGCCTCGTCGTCGCCGCCGTCGTCATCGTGCAATTCTTTTGTCTACTGTTCACGGGATCGCTCAACGAGCGGCTCAAGCATCTCGGTGAGCAGCTCGCGCGTTACAGCTATCAAATCGTGCGCTACTTAGTGTTCGCTTCCGAGGACCGGCCGTTCCCCTTCGATCTCGACTGGCCGTCGACTCGAACC
>DATCIQ010000339.1:0-5101 GCA_036507635.1 Gammaproteobacteria bacterium | reverse complement strand
TCCTCTACTATTCGCGCAACGGCAGCACCGCCGAGCTTGCGCGCTGCGCCGCCCGCGGCGTCGAGAGCGCCGGCGCCGTCGCGCGCCTGCGCACCGTGCCGGCGGTCTCGCCGACCACCGAAGCGGTCGATCCGGACATTCCCGTCGATGGCCCTCCGTATGCGGCCCTCGAAGACTTGCGCGACTGCGACGGGCTCCTGCTCGGCAGTCCGACGCGGTTCGGGAACATGGCCGCCCCGCTCAAGTACTTTCTCGATGGCACGAGCGAGCTCTGGCTCGCGGGAACGATGGCCGACAAGCCGGCCGGCGTCTTCACGAGCACCTCGTCGCTGCACGGCGGCCAGGAAACGACGCTGGTCACGATGGTATTGCCGTTGATCCATCACGGCATGCTTTGGGTCGGCGTGCCGTATACCGAAGCGGCGCTATTCGACACGCGCACCGGTGGATCGCCTTACGGCGCATCACATGTCGCGACGGCGTGGAATGCCGAGATATCGAAGCACGAGCTCGCGATCGCCAAGCTCCTCGGACAACGCGTCGCCACGCTGGCGATTCGACTCAAGAGCTAGTGGCCTCAATGGGTAGCGCGCACGCACTGCACCGCGCGGCGCTCGGCACACACTTCGTATTGATTTGCCTCGTGCTCGCCTGGGCCGCAACGGCGGCGTTGCCGTTCGGATGGCGCCTCGTCGCGGCGGCTGCGGCAACCCTACCTCTGCTTCTCGGCCTGGCCGGCTTGAGACGCCGGCGCCGCTACACGTGCCAATGGCTCGCGGTGGTCCTCGTGCTCTACAGCGGGGGCGCCGCGCTCGAAGTCGTCGCGGCGTCGGGGCGTGCTCCTCTGCCCGTGCTCGTGTTGCTCGCGGCGTTGCTCGATCTCGGGCTGGTCGTCGTTCTCAGTCGCGCCCTTCGGCCGACAATGCATCGCGGATGAACGGAATCGTGAGGCGCCGTTGCGCCGCGAGGGAAGCGCGATCGAGACGGTCGAGCCATGCGCAAAGCTCGGGCATCCCGCGCTGCACGCGGTTCAGAAGATAACGCGCCGTTGCGGAGTCGAGCTCGAGGCCGCGTTGGCGCGCGTGTCGCACGAGGGCATCGAGCTGACCCTGCTCGCCGAGCGCCTTGAGACGGTAAACGATCGCGCCCCCCGCACGCGAAGCGAGGTCGGCCAATGCGAAGGGCGTCGCCGCGGGAGCGGAACGCGCCGCCAACAGCAAGCCGCCGCGCCGCTCCTGAAAATCGTTGAGGATCGAGAACAGCCGCCCCTCCCAGTCGCTGCGGCCGGCAACTGCATCGACGGCGTCGAGCGCGAGCAAATCCAGGCGCTCGGCGCCCTGCAGTCGATCGGGGTGCGTCTCGCGCGCGTCGTCGAGCCGCAAGTACATGCTTCGCAAGCCCGCATCGCCGGCGCGCCGGCAGGCGGCCTGCAGCAAGTGAGTCTTGCCCGTTCCCGCGGGTCCATAAACCCATACCACGTCGCGTCGCTCGGCCGAGGCGACGGCCGCGACGTGCGCGGCGGCTCCCGCGTCATCTTCCGCAACGAAAGTTGCGAATAGCGCGTGCTTGTCGAGGCAGAGCGCAAGCGGGATCTGACTCACGGACCGAAGCCGCCATGGCTCATGCGCCACGCACGCTTGCCCCAGGTCAGCATGTAGTTGACTCCGCTCGTGATGCTCGTGAACACGACCAACGCCCCGAGCAGCAACAGCGAGACGCGCGGCGGCCAAGCGAACGCCGCCTGCATGATCATGAAGAAGACAAAGGACAGCTGACACGCGGTATTGAGCTTGCTGATGGCGGTCGGCTCGCCCTTGATGGGACCGATCAGAAATTGATACGCCAGGGCGCCGAGCACGATCACGACGTCGCGCGCGATGACGATCACCGTCAATGCCAGAGGCACGAGCTCAAGATACGTCAAGGACACGAACACGCTCGTCAACAACAGCTTGTCAGCCGCGGGATCGAGCAGGCTGCCGAGGCGCGTGCGCCAGCCGAAGGTCTTCGCGAGATAGCCGTCGAGCGCGTCCGAGCCGCCGGCAATGAGAATCAGCAGCAGCGCAATGGCATACTCGTGCCGCAGCAGCGCCGAGACGACGGGCACGACGAGCAGCACGCGGACCACGCAGATGGCATTCGGCAGCCAACGCAGATTCATTGCTCGGGGCGGCTTCCGGCGACGCGAAACACGAGACTTTGGTCCGGGGCAAATGCCGGCACGGGCGCCGTGACGAGCACGCCCCCGAGCGTGAGGAGCCGCTCGACGACACGATCGTCGCCGCGCGCGGCGATTCTCAAATTCAGCGTGCTGCCCTCGAAACCTTCGACGTCGACCGAGTGCAGGACACTCAGAGATTCCAGGTAGCTCATGACGCGCCCATACGCCTCGAGGCTCGTGACATCGAGCACGGTGACGCGCGCGCTGCGGGCGCCCCCGATCACGGCGTATTCGGCCGCATACTGATCGGCGAGCCAGTCCAGGCCACCGCGGATGTCGGTGCCGAGCACCGCACCGCGGCTCTCGTCGAGCAACGTCCAGCGCACGTCGAGCCCGAACGAGCTCACGGTGACTCTCCCGACGAGCACGGCGTCGGCGTCATACCGCTCCGAAGCGGCCGTGATGAGCCCGTCGAAACCGCCCCAGACCTCCGCAAAGCTGATGGCATCGAGATCTTGGAGATCGAGCAGTGGGTACGTGATCGGCAGAGCGCGCTCGTTCGCGACCGCGTCGAGCTGCTCGCGCAGATCCAGCATGAATTCGGCGAACTCGGGCGTCCATTCCGCCGCTGCCGGGCTTGCGCCCATGAGGGCGCGTTGGCCGTCGCCGAAATCGACGGCGATCCATAGCAGCGTGAGCGGGCGCTCGGCGCCCCAGACCGGCCAATTCGCTCTCGTGAGCTCGTCGGCGACCATCGCGGAGTTGAACCCCACGATCGCGCGGTTCCCAACAAGCTCCCCCCAGAAGTTCACATAGGGGCGCACGTCGGCGATGAGATGGGCGAGCTCCGGCGCCTGCGCCGCGTCACGTCGGCCCGTCACACGTGTGAGCAGCTGCATCATGGCCAACCGCTCCGCTTCGGCGCGCCGGTCGCGAACGTCCGGACCCGGAGTGACCGTGACCCTGTACAGGTCGGGAAACGTGGCAGCCCGCACGGCGACGGAGGAAGCTGTGCCGAGCACGATGATGCCGGTAGCTGCGATCAATCGAGCTCCCCGGCAGAAAGCATTGCGCGGCATCAGCATGTGAAACCCTGTCAATGGTCGAGCGACGTCGCTTATTATAGCGGTCCGCGCGAAAACTCCCGTCGTCAGGGAGCATTATGACCTCCAATGAGGTGTTGACCTACAAATCCGCCGGTGTCGACATCGATGCCGGCGAGGCACTGATCGAACGCATCAAAGGACCGATCGCGCGCACTACGCGTCCCGAAGTCATCGGCGGTCTCGGCGGCTTCGGCGCGCTGTTTCGCGTCCCGACAGGCTACCGGTCGCCCGTGCTCGTATCCGGCACCGACGGTGTCGGCACCAAGCTCAAGCTCGCGATAGAGCACGATGCGCACGACGGCGTCGGCATCGACCTCGTCGCAATGTCCGTCAACGATGTCGTCGTCCAAGGGGCAGAGCCGCTGTTCTTTCTCGACTATTTCGTCACGCCGAGACTCGACGTCGAGATCGCGACGCGTGTGATCACAGGGATAGCGAAGGGCTGCGAGATCGCCGGCGCTACGCTCGTCGGCGGCGAAACCGCCGAACATCCCGGCATGCACACGCCGGGCGAATACGATCTCGCCGGCTTCTGCGTCGGCATCGTCGAAGAGGACGAAATCATCGACGGGAGCACGATCGCGGCCGGCGATGCGGTCGTCGGCCTCGCGTCGTCGGGTCCGCACTCGAACGGCTTCTCGCTGATCCGGCGCGTGCTCGAGCAGCGTCCGGGCAGCACGGAGCTCCGCATCGACGGCAAACGGCTCATCGATTGGCTCTTAGAGCCGACCCGCATCTACTCGCGCTCCGTGCTTGCCGTGCACGCCGAGACGCGCCTCAAGGGACTCGCGCACATCACGGGCGGCGGCCTCATCGAGAACATTCCGCGCGTGCTGCCCGCCGGCCTCGGCGTGCGGCTCGCTCGCCGCAGCTGGCCGCGTCCCGCGGTATTCGAGTGGCTCGCCGAAGCGGGCATCGCGGAACCCGAGATGCACCGGACGTTCAACTGCGGCATCGGCATGGTGGCAGTGGTCGACGCCGATCGCGCGGAGCGCGTCGTCGCAGCGCTCGGCGAGCAAGGCGAGCGCGCCTGGATCGTCGGCGAGGTGATCGAAGATGAAGCGCAGCGCGTGCACCTCGGCTAGCTTTACGCTGCTCAGCATCTGCGCCGCGGGCGTCGCCGCGGCGGAAGCGGTGCTGCCGACGTATGCGGCGACCTACGAGGTCATCCACAAACGCCGCACTGTCGGCTCGTCGGAGTTCTCGGTGAGCTACGACGGCGCCAAGGATATCTACACGTTCCGTTCCCGGACCGAGGTCAAAGGCATGCTCAGGCTCGTGTCTCCGAACGCGGTCGTCGAGCGCAGCGATTTCGTCGTGCGCGACGGGGAGATCCGGCCGCTCGAGTTCTGGTACGAGGACGGCAGCCGCAAAGGCGAAGACAACGTCCATGCCGTCTTCGACTGGGATGCGGGTACCGTCGCCATTGCGGCAGAACGAAGATCTGAGCTCGCGTTACAGCCGGGCGTGCTCGACCGCGGCAGCATGCAGGTTGCGGTCATGCGCGACATGGCTTCGAGCGCGATGCCGGGACCCTACGTGCTCGCCGACGAAGACGCGCTCAAAACTTACGAATATGTCCTCGAGGGTGAAGAGCGCACGCAGACGCCGCTCGGCGAATTGACGACCCTGCGCTACCGCCAACAGCGACAGGGCTCGTCGCGCAGCACCGCGCTTTGGGTCGCTCCGCAACTTCAGTATTTGGCGGTACGAATCGAGCAGATCAGGGACGGCGAGGCGGATACCGTCTTCGTGCTCGAGTCCGTACAAGGTCTCGGCGGAATACCGTAACTTGTAGGAGCGAGCTTCGCTCGCGATCCCGGAATGCAATATC
>DATCIQ010000338.1:0-9012 GCA_036507635.1 Gammaproteobacteria bacterium | reverse complement strand
GAGCGAAGCTCGCTCCTACAAGATAAGAGCGAAGCTCGCTCCTACAACGTCAGGCGGGGAAGAAATCGATGGGCTTCGTCGTCGTGACGGCTTCGACGTCTTTGGCTTCGAACTGAAACAGCAGCACGCGTTGCACGAGCTTCTGCTCGAGATCCGCGTCGCCGAGCTCGGACGAGACGATCTCGCACGTCGTGACGACGCCTGCGGGGCTGATCGTCAATCGCAGCACGACTTTGCCTTCGAGCGCGGGATTCTCGCGCAGCGCGCGGTTGTAAAGCGCATAGATCGCGCCCTTGTTGCGGTCGAACACACGCTCGATCTCCTCGCGGCTGCGCGAGGCTCGATCGCTGTCGCCGCTGCGCACGGCCGCGCCGCCGCTATCGCCGATGCCGGCGATCGGACTCTCGACTTGCGTCGTCGTGCGGCCCGCTAGACCGCCGCCGCCGGTATTGCGGCTCAAGCTCGCCGTGTTGATGCCGCCGCTCGACGTGCCGGCGCGCGACGTGATCAGCGATCGCTCGCTGATCGGTCCGGCGCCGGGGCCGGGAGCACCGCTGCCGCCGAGGCCGACGTCGCCGTCGACCAGATCCGTTTGTCCGAGCCGCTCCAAGTTGTCGTTGTCGCGCAGCGCCGCGAGCTCCTGCGCGAACGGCAGCAATCCCGCGACACTCGCGCGCTCGCGCGCCTGCTGCACCGTATCGACGGGCTCGGGTTCGGGGATGGGCTCCGGCTCAATGCGCTCCTCGACGACACGCTCGGGCTCGGGCGCCGGCTCGACGGATTCCTCGGGTACGGGCTCGGGCTCCTCGCGCACGACCGGCGGCGGCGGGAGCGGCTGCTGCTCGATGACGAGTCTCGCCAATCGCTGCGGAATCTCCTCGATGGCCGCCGGATCGGGTTCGGGCAAAGGCAGAAACGACAAGATCAGCGCGAGCACCAGAATCACGCCGAGCGTGATCTTGACCTTGCGCTTGAAAGCGCGCTCCTGCTCCTCGCCTGTCGACCAGGGCAGCTCGTAGATTCGGTAGATGGGAATTGCGACGGCGGTTGCCATGGCGGAACTGCTAGCCTCCGGTCGCCACGGCCAACTGGGCCTCGGACGTCTTCTGGAGCACGGCCAGCGATAACTGGCCGTAGTCGGCGTCCGTGCAGGTCGCCATCACTTTCTTGAGCAAGCTGTAAGGAATCTCCTTGTCGCCCATGATCGTCACTTCGCGATTCGCGATGTCGTCGCGCGCCTCCTGGCGCAGCACGCGGTCGTTTTGGCTCAGCAGTGCGGCCTTGAGCTCCGGGATGATGAGACTGCTGCTCGCCATGATGTCGTCGATCCTGCCGACGACGCGACCCTGCACGAGCACCTCGTCTTGCGTGACGAGCACGACGACGGTCTCGCGCGGCTTCGTTTCCGCAATCGACTCGGGCAGCGCGACGTCGTTCGCGCTCTGTACCACCTCGACCTCGCCCGAGTTGACCAACAAGAAGAAGACGAGAATCGTGAATATGTCCATCAGCGACACTAAATGAAGACTGCCGCCGCCTTTGTGTCGCTTATGGTGGCGCTCCATGCGCGCGGCACGACCCTTGTACTTCATGTCAGTTCACCACCGCGTCGCCGATTGCGATTTCCGGAAAGAGCTCGTATTTCACGAGCTCGTTGCTCGTCTCGCTCACGAGCTCGACGACACGCACCGTGTCCATGACCTCGACGAGCGTTTGGTAGGGAATGTCGGGCTCCAACAAAAGAGTTGCGTCGGCCTTGTTCGGAAACTGCCGCTTGACACGCTGCAAGTAGGTCGCGAGCTCCTTGAGATCATAGCCATCGCTCGAGTTCTCGATGCGGCTCAAGATTCCGGCATTGCGGTCGCCGACTTCGATCGCGTTTTCGCGCACGGTGATTTCGAGCTGGAACTCGGGCGTTTGCTCGGGGGTCACCTCCGACTGCGAGGCCGGCAGGTTGAGCTCGAGCACGGTCAACCTCGAGAACACCGCCGTGATCAGCAGGAACGGCACGAGCGCGACCATGAGGTTCATGAACGCCGTGATGTTGAGCTCCGTCTCGCCCATACGGCGTTTGCGATGCCCGCGCACGTGTTTCATGTTCGCCTCTTCGGTGAGCCCGCGCGCCGTGCTCAGCCGGCGCTCTTCGCCGTGTGCGGACCTTCAGCCGCGCGCTCGGTGATCGAGTTCAAGAACTTCACCGAGGCCATCTCGAGGCTGTCGATGATCTCGGTCGTCTTGGCTTGCAGCAGCATGTGCATGAGCAGCAGCGGAATCGCAACGATCAAGCCGAACGCGGTCGTGTTCATGGCGACCGAGATACTCGCCGAGAGGAGATCCGCCTTCTCGGCCGGATTCGCATTCGACACGGCCGTGAACGCGCTGATGAGGCCGATGATCGTGCCGAGCAGGCCAAGCAGCGTCGCGATGTTCGCAAACGTCGCGAGATAATGCGTGCGCTTCTCGAGGCGCGGCATTACTTCCATGAGGCTCTCTTCCATCGCTTGCTCGATATCCTCGCGGCGCCGCGCCGAACGGATTCGATTCAAGCCGTAGGTCATGATCTGCGCGATCGCGGCCTTCGATTTGCTCGTTACCTGCATGGCACCGGTGAAATTTCCGGCCTTGAGAAACGGAGTGACTTTGTTCCACAACGACTTGTTGCTGGCCGTCGTAGCCGCGAGGTACACCCAGCGCTCGATGGCGACCGCGAGGCCCAGTGCAAGGACCAACACGATCGGATACATGAATACACCACCTTCTTGAAAGAACCTCACGCTGGTGGAAAGGGCGTCCATTGCAATCACTCCTCTTGGCTTGACCCGTACAGGGTCTCGTAGTAATCCAAATGCCGTTCGAAGACCTCCGGATCGACGGGTGCCAACACCTCGTCGAGCAAGGTGTTGACCGGGCGACCCACGAGATCTCCGAGATCCGACCGCTTCCACGGCACGATGTAGAGCACCTTAGGCAATTCTTGGTTGCCCGTAATTGACGTGGTTCCCAGATCGAGCGAATCGATGACCCGCGCGCTGCTCGAAGCCGGTGCAGACGTCCGCGGCGGATCGGGAGCGCGCGGCGGCAAGCTCGGCGCTTCCGTCGCTCCGACGTCGACGGCGGGCTCCAGCTCGGCGACGTCGGCGAGCGGTGCGCGGCGGCGCGCCGGCTCCTCGGCAGCCGGCGGCGGCCCGGCTCGAGCCTCGTCGACGCCTTGGGCGAACACGTGGCTGCCAGAGAGCAGAGCGGCGGCCACCAACACCAGACACGGTGTTCTCATTGTCCGTCCTCCTGCGCGACGCGCGCGGCGTTGTCCGCCGCGCCGAGACGACGGCGCAGATCGATGATCCAGCGGCCGACTTTCTGATCGGGCTCGCCGAGCGAATTCTGGTAGAGCTCGTAGTACTCGAGAGCTTCGGCGGGCCGGTGCAAATAAAGATCCAAAAGCACACCCAAGTTGTAATACGCCAGTAGGTATTGCGGATCGGTTTCGATCGCGCGCCGGTACGCGTCTTCGGCGGCCGCGAATTCGCCGGCGCGCCGCAACAAGATCCCGTATTGATTGTTCGCCGCCGCGTGCGCGGAATCGATCGCGAGCGCTTGCTCGAGCGCCGGGCGCGCCTCGTCATCGCGGCCATCCTGCATGTAGACGATCGCGAGATTCACGTACGGACCCGCGAATCCCGTGTGCTCGAGCACGAGCTGCTCGAGAGCAAGCTCCGCTTCGATCCAATTCTCCGCCGCCATCTCGGCCAACGCCCGCTCATAGGCGAGCGCCGCCTTTTCGGGCACCTCAACGGGCTCCTTGGGCACGGCGACGCGCGCCTCGGCCGAGGGCCGCGACGGCGTCGTTCCGCCGCACGCCGCGAGCAGCAACGCTCCGCCGACAGCCATCGCTGCCGCGAGGCGCGCTGCCGCAGAGCGCCAATTATCGAATCGCGCTGACAAATCGTTCTCCGATCTCTTGCTTGGCATACCTGACAGGCAACAACTCGGCCAACGCATCGAGGCTCTTGACGACCCACTTGTCGTAGATGCCTTCGCGGGTTCTCGCTGCGTTGACTTCGTGCACCTCGATGGCCTCCTCCTCGAACGGAAAGGCCTGCTCCTCGAGCAGGATGTCGTATTGCGAAAGCTCCTCGTCGGAAAGCTCGGCCGGCCGCTCGGACTCGAACAAGTCGCGGCTCAATTGGTTGTAGAGCTCCGCGATCTCGTAGGTCGCCGCCGTCGTCACTTCGGCGATGCCGTAATCGGCGGCCTTCGTGTAGGCGGCGAGCGCGAGCTCCATGCGCTCGCGCTTGATCTTGAGACTGTCCTGCAACGGCGCGACGAGCCGCGCGCCGCGGAATGCGTCGCGCGTCGGCTGTGCGAGCGTGAGCTGCGCATAGGCTGCGAGATAACGAGTGCGATCGGTGCGCTCGCTGCCGGCACGCGCATCCGCGTCGACGATCGATTGCATCCATTGCGTGCGCGCGCGCACGTCGCCGCTCGCCTCGGCGAGCACGACCAGGCGCTGCCTCGCCTCGATGGACGTTGCGACCGGCGAGGGATAGCGCTCGACGTAGCGCGTCAATGCCGCGATCGCGGCGGGATTCTGCGCGGCGGTTTCGTAAAGCTCGGCGGCGCGCCACAGCGCTTCCTTCTTGACGTCATCGCTGCCGTCGCTTTCCGCGATGCGCTCGAACTCGGCCGCCGCGCGTACGCCCTGGCCGGTTTCGACGTACGCGACGGCCAAGCTCGCCGTCACGTCGTCGGCGAGCTCATGATCGGGATAGCTCGCGCGGAATTGCTCGAGCACACCGGCGGCACGCGACCAGTCGCCTGCCTGGACCAACGCCGCGGCGGCGTCGTACTCGGCCGTCGCGCGAATCGGCGAGCTCGGCGCGAATCGGCCGACGCGCAGAAAGTGCTCGACGGCGCCGTTCGTGTCGCCGGCAAGCTTGGCTTGCTCACCCTGCTTGTAGATCGACGAGGCGATACGTTCGGTGATCTCGGGCCGTTCCGGATCGTCGGCCGGTACGAGCGTCGTCAACGTCGTGTAGGCGGTCTCGGCCGCGGCAAAATTCTCGAGGTCGAACTCCGCATGCGCAACCACGGTCCAGGCCGTGCGCAAGAGCTCGGGCTTTGGCGGCGGCGCGCGGCCGACGACCGCAAGACCGACGTCGCGCGCGCGCGCGAAATCGCGCAACGCAAACAATTTCTCGGCAGCGTTGGTTTGCACGGCCGCGGCTTCCTCGTGCTCGGGGTATGCGGCCGCGAAACGCAGCGCGCTCTCGAGTCCTGCACGATGCCATTCGGCTTGGGTCCCTCCGGTGAGCGTCTTCTCGTGCTCCGTGTAGGCGAGCAGCGCCGCGTAGCCGGCTTCGCTGCTGTGCTCGTGGAACGGATACGCGTAGGCCGTGCGCTCGTACTCGAACGCAGCATCGCCAAAATTCCCGCTCTCGAACAGCACCTCGGACAAGAGAAAATTCGTCCGCGGCGCCTCGACGTCGTCGGGGAACGATTGCAGATAGCTCTGGTACCACCGCGCCGCGGTCGCGTACTCGGCGGGGTCGCGACTATCTTGAGCAAGCGCATGATGGTACGCGGCAAGATCCGTGAGATTGGTCTTGAGCCGCGCCGCGACCTCGGGTTGCTGCTCGAACGTGAACTTGCTCCAGTACGGGCTGCCCGGGCCGTAGAGCTCGACGAAGTTGCGCTTCGCCTCGAGCACGAGGTCCGCGAAGCCGCCTTGCTTGTACGCTTCGGCGACCTCGGCCTGCAGCAACGGCGCCATCGCGTGCTGCGGCTCGAGCTCGACGAAAGCCTCATAGGCATCGGCCGCGTCCTGATAACGCTCCTGGTCGAGATAGAGATCGCCCAAGTTCGTGTAGACGATGTAGGCGTAAGCGCGCGAGCCGTGCGAGTTGAAGTACTCCGAGATCGATTCGGGGCCGTTCAAGTAGGAGAAGCTGATCGACGCGACGCGCAGCGTGTCGTCGATGAGCTCCTGCTCGGCGCGCCCCATGGCCGTATACACGGCCGCGGGATCGGGCTCGGCACCGCCGTCGCTCATGAGCAGCTTGCGATCGAGCAGAGCCATGAAGGGATCGATGCTTTCCTCGTGCCGCAACTGCTTGAACAGCGACCAGCCGAGCTTGTACATCGATTGCTCCGCGAACGGCGCGTCCGGACCGCCGGCGAGCACTCGTGCGTACGCGTTCTCGGCCTCGGCATAGCGCTGCTCGACGAACAACGTTTCGCCGCGGCGGAAGTGCGCCTCGGCGAAGTGCGGCGTGCCCGGGAAATCGGTGACGAGACGGTCGAGCGTCGCAAGCGCGCGCTCGTTGTCTCCGCCTGCTTCGTAGGCCCGCGCGAGCTGGTACAAGACGAGATCGTTCTTCGCGTAGTCGGGGTAGGACTCGAGCAGGCGCTCGTAAAGATCGATGGTGCCGCCCAGGTTCCCGCCGAGCGATTGCAGATTACGCTGCAGCTCGGCAACCTCTCCGGCTTCGAGCTGCAGATCGGCGAGCCGGCGCATGGCTTCCGCTTGCAGCAGCGGATCGTCGGACGCGAGATCGAGAAAGAGACGATAGCTTTCCATGGCCTTCGCCTCACCGCCGTCGATCGGCGCCGTCGTGTCGACGGCGATCTCCGCGGATTCCAGGTCCTTGATCGTGCCGGTCGGATCCGGCGTCCGCTCGCGATCGCGGCCGAAAGGCCACGGCGGCCATAGCGACGTCATCGCGATGACGGTGAGCAGCAAGCCGCCGTTCACTCGAGCCCCTCCGCGAGCACGGGCTCGGCGCGCGGGCGCGCGTCGGCCGAAGCGCGATCGTAAATCGACGCGAGCGAGAACCGCGCTTGCACGAGGTACGTGTTGAGACGCGCGCGTTGCGCCTCGAGCTCCTCGACGGCGATGCCTTGGAGAAATTCGCGCTGCCTCGCAAGCGTCGCTTGCGCCGTGCCTTGAAGGGCGGCCACGCGGGGCGTAAGCGCGCCGATGCGCGTCGTGAGATCGGCGAACTGGTCGGGCCACTCGTTGCGCGCCGATTCCACCTCGGTATGGCTGCGGCGCGCCTGTTTGAGCTCGAGATCGAGCTCGCGGAGACTCCTCTGCTCGGCCCACAGCCGCGCGCGATAGTCGCGACGCAGGTCCCAAAGCAACAGGCCCTTGAGGAAGCGCTGCTTGTTGCTGAGCTCCTCGGCCCGCGCGTCGCCGCCGAGCAGGTCGAGCTTGCCCTCCATCTCCGTGAGATCGCGCCACAGCGTCTGCTGCTCGGCCGTGCCGAGGGCCACGACGTCCTCGCTGCGCTCGATCTCGAGCAACCGCGACTCGAGCTGCACGCGGCGGCGGGCCATCTCGTCGAGATCCATGCGCTCGAGGCTCGCATCGACGACGGGCAGGCGTTCTGCGTACGCGCGCTGACGCGTGTCGAGAATGTCGTCGAAAATCGAAAGGCTTTCCGCCCAGGCGTCGAGGTTGTCGGTCAAGTAGCTGAGATCGCGATAGGTCTTTAAGCCTTCTTGAAACCGATTCGTCGCCATGAGCTCGTAGAGGTAGCGGCTCTCCGGCGATTCCGGAATGTCGTCGAGGCGCCAAAACCAGCCGGAGCCGTCCGCCGCTTCGCGCTCGAGCAGGTCGTCGATAAGCCGGCCCGAGTTGATCGCCTCGATCGACGCGTCGAGATGCCCGATCTCGTCATCGAACGCTTCGATCGCGTCGACGTAGTAGTCGGCGGCTTGCTTGGCGGCGCCGAGTTGCGCAAACGCGTACGGCACGGCCAGCAACGACTCCTGCACGGCCGAGTCGAACAAATCTCGGCCCCTGAGCTCGATCCACGGCGCGAGCGCGGCCCGGTAGTCGCCGGCTTCCGCATCGGCCCAACCGACGCCGAGCAGCGCTTTGTTCGAGTAGGGCCCGTCCAACCGCACGAGCTGCAGCGAGGGCTTGGCCTCGACGGGCCGCGCGGCCTGTAGCCACGCGTAACCAAGCGCCACATTGGCTTTGTCACGCAGCGCATCGAGCTCGGGATTCTCGGGGTCGAGCGTGCCGACTTCGGCCAACACGCGCGCGCCTTCGTCGATACGGCCGAGCCGCACGAGCGCGACGCCGATGTTGAATTTCGTGTACCCGACCCATTCGTCGCTGGGGCGCCGCCAGGCTTCGAGCCGCGTCAACGCTTCGTCGAAGCGCCCTTGATCCATGAGCACCTGAGCCTCGAGCATGCGCCGCTCGGGCTCGAGCTCTTTGGGCAATTCGCCTCCGATCCGGCCGAGCGCGGCTTCGGCTTCCGCGAGGTAGCCGCGTTGACGCCAGATCTTCGCGAGGAAGAACCACGCGCGATCGTGCAACTCGGGATCCACGGATTCGGCAAGCACTTGCTCGAAGATTTGCCCCGCGATGCGGTGCTGGCCATACGACAGATAGAGGCCGCCGAGCAGCAGGTCCGCGTCGCGCGCGTGCGAAGGCAGCTCGTCGCGCTCGAGTCCCGCGAGCAGGCGCGTCAGCGCCGCAAAGTGGTCGTCCTTGAAATAGTGGAAGAGAACCTCGCCGTAGGCGAGATCCCGAACTACGTTCTCGAGATCATCGTCGGCGTGCGCGAGCGGGCTCGCGGCGGAGACCGAAAGGCAGGTCAACGCCGCCGCTGTGCGTGAAAGGAACGTACGCACCGGCTACTCCCACTCCTTCACCACGAATTCCGGTTGCAGCCTGTTCTCGCGGTCCGAGATCGTGAGCTCGATGTATTTCGGACCGATACCCTTCTCGAACGTGATCGTCGCGCCGCGGCGATAGTCGCGCGTATGCGGACCCGCACCCGTGAATACGGCGACGAGCTCATGCTCGCCTGCTTTGATGTTGCCGACATAGACGCGCTGCACGCCGCCGCGGATCAGCGCATCGACCTCGCGCTCCGTGTACAAGTAGTTCGAGACGTCCCTGTCGTCCAACTTGATCTCCACGGAATCGAGGCCGAAGAACTCGCCGACGTCCATGGATACGAAAATAGCGACCTGCGTGTTCGCCGGGAACAGCAA
>DATCIQ010000337.1:0-2560 GCA_036507635.1 Gammaproteobacteria bacterium | reverse complement strand
GAACTCGCGTTGCTGCTCGGCGCTTCTTGCCGCGTCCATGTCGAAGATGCCGTAGCCCGTCTCGCCGGCCTCGACGTAGATCTCGGAGTCGAGGATGCGCGTCAGGAACGTCAACTGTAGGGAGCTCACGAAGCGCTCGAGCGGCGCGTAAACGGTGGTCGACGCACGCACGCGGTTCGCGACGACGGCAACCCGGATGTTGCGGTGGCGGACGCCGCCGACGAGCAAGAGCTCCTTGATGAAGTTGGCCGTGGCACGAATGTCGATGGCCGACGGCGCAACGGGAATCAAGATCGAGCTCGCGCGATTCAACATTTCCTGGAGAAGCAGCCGCGACGGACCCGCGGGTGCGTCCAGGATCAGTTGCCGCGTCTCGCGCGGCACGTACCTTTCGAGGCTCTTCAAGCCGGTTCCCGTACGCGGCGCCGCATTCGCGCCGTAAATGGGCGCTGCGTCGGGCGGACGCTGCTTCAGCCAGTGCAGGCTCGAGCCTTGCGGGTCGTAATCCATGATCGCTGTCGGGATGTTGTTGACGGCGAAGTAACTCGCGAGATTCGTCGTGATCGTGGTCTTGCCGACGCCGCCCTTGGCATTGATGACGACCGTCGTATGCATGGCGACGATGGTACGTTGAAGTGCCCAGCCCTCCGACGTGACGCGCGTCACATCACGGCGATGCTTGCCGGTGACCCTGCCGAGACGTGACTTTTGCGGTGGTGCCAAATAAGGACTATATTTGGGTCCTACCCGAAACCTTAGACTGGGACCAAGCCATGAAGCTCAGCGCATCCGTCAAACCGATCAGCTACCTCAAGAGCCATACCGCCGAAGCGCTTCGCGGTGTCACCGAAGAGCGGCAAACCATGGTGATCACGCAGCACGGCGAGGCCAAGGCGGTGCTTCAAGACATCGCGAGCTACGAGCAGACCCAGGAATCCCTGGCGCTGCTCAAGATGCTGGCTCAGAGCTCCAAGAGCATCCGAGAGGGTCGCAGCAAGCCGGTCAAACGGGCTTTCGCGGATGCTCGTAAGCGCGCCAAGGAGCGCGCGGGGTGAAGCGCCACCGCGTCCGAATCACCGAAGACGCGGAGCGGGACCTCATCGACATCTACCGCTACGTCGCGGCGAACGATTCCGTCGAGGCCGCCGAGTATCTGTGGAACGAGCTGGAGTCGCTCTGCCATGGTCTTGCCGAGTTACCCTTCCGCGGCCACGTCCCACCCGAGCTTGGGAGGATCGGCGTGACGGCGTACCGCGAAGTCCACTTCAAACCGTACCGGGTTATCTACGAATTGATCGGCAATACTGCTTTCATCCATTGCGTGCTCGACGGTCGCCGAGACATGCAATCGCTGCTCGAACGCCGACTGTTGCGCTGAGCCTTTTCCATCAGTTGTTGCGCAACGTCGCCGCCGGGTCGACCGCGAGCGCCCGGACGGTCGGCACCACGCAGGCGAGCAACGCGACGGCAACCAGCATCGCCGTGACCGCGACGAAGGTCACTGGATCGGTCGGCGTGACGCCCCAGAGCACGGAGCTCAAGAGTCGCGTCAGCGCGAACGCGCCGACGAGCCCTACACCTAAGCCGATGCCGATGATCGCGAGCGCCTGGCGCATGACGAGCTTCAAAATGCTTAGGTTGGCGGCGCCGAGCGCGATGCGGATGCCGATCTCCTTGCCGCGCTCCGCGACCGTGTAGGCAATGACGCCGTAGAGCCCGACGGCCGCCAAGACCACCGCGATCGCGCCGAAGATGCCGAGCAGCGCCGTGAACAACCGCGTTTCCTCGAGCTGATCGCCGAGAAACTGCTCCAACGTCTGCACGGCGGTCAGCGGCCTGTTGGGGTCGACTTCGGCGACGGCGCTGCGCACGCTCGGCACGAGATTGATAGGGTCGCCGGCGCTGCGCAGCAGGAAGAACATCCCGCCGCGGATGAACTGCGCGCTCGGCCCCTGC
Source organism: Gammaproteobacteria bacterium (assembly GCA_036507635.1). Lineage (GTDB taxonomy): Bacteria > Pseudomonadota > Gammaproteobacteria > Steroidobacterales > Rariloculaceae > DATBLZ01. The sequence goes on along the minus strand of DATCIQ010000337.1, from coordinate 604 downwards.
CACAGCGGTGTCTGCTGGAAGTAAGGCACGTAGACGACGGGCGCCGACGATTGCTCGAAGCGGTTGAGCAGCATGTCGCCGACGACGCCGACGATCATACGCGGCGGCTCGTCGGGCACGTGCTCGAGCGTCAACGACCGGCCGAGCGGATCCTCGCCGGGCCAGTACCGCCGCGCCATGGCTTCGTTGACGATCGCGACGTACTGGCTGCCCTCGCGGTCGCGGTCCGTGAAGTCGCGGCCGCGCAGTATCGGCACGCGCAGCAGGTCGAAGTATCCCGGGGTCGTCGACACATAGTTCGCCGCGAAATCGGCGTCGCGCTCGCCCTGCGTCGCGGCCGCCTGCCCTTCGTGCCGGAACGGGATGCTCAGTGCGCCGCCGAACGGCAGGTTGTAGCTGCCGGCCACCGATTCGACGCCGGGAACCGACTCGAGCCGCTCGAGCACGCGCTCGAGCGTGCTCGGCACCACGGGGTTCGTCGACCACAAACCCACGCCCTCGAACTGCCGGCCCGTGAATGCGATCCCCTCGTCCTGCGAGAACGACAGGCGGAACGACAGCACGCCCTCGGGATCCCCGCCGAGCGGGTTGTCCTCGAGGCGCA
>DATCIQ010000336.1:0-4845 GCA_036507635.1 Gammaproteobacteria bacterium | reverse complement strand
GGGCTGCTCGCAGGCACGCTCGGCGCCGTCGGCGCAGGGCTCATCGGCTACACGATCGCGACACAGGTTTTCGAGCTCGACTACGTGCCGGGCCCGGGCCTGTGGTTGACGGGCCTGGTCGCGGGCGCGGTGATCGTGGGGGTGAGCGGCACGCTTGCGGTCCGCCACGTCGTCAACGAGTCGCCCGTCACGACGCTGCGCGGGACATAACCGAAGAATCGCGGCCGGAGGCCGCTCCCACTATGCTGCCGCGTTGAGCTTCGCCGTCTCGGCGATATCCTCGCGATACCGACGCGCGGCGAAGAAGTAGTGCAGCGCGGCCCAAAGATTCACGACGCCGATGATCGCCATCGCGTACGCGAGCGAATCCTCGCCTCGGGTCGGCTGCAGGTAATCGGACATCCTGCCGACGATCGCCGGTCCCAACGTCAAGCCAATGATCGTTTGGATGAACAGCAGCACCGACGCCGAGACCGCGCGCATGCGTACGGTCGCGACCGACTGCGCGACGGCGAACGAGGGGCCGAAGAACATCGAAGCGAACACGAACATCAGCGAGAACGTGATAGGTACGACGATACTGAGATCCGGTGAGAGGTACGCGATGAATTGGATCGGCACCATCACGATGCACGCAACGCCCGGCACCCACATGTACCAGCGTTTGTCGTCCTTCTTCGAGCTGAGCCTGTCGGCGAGATATCCGCCTGCGAAGCTACCGACCGCGCCGATCAACGAGAAAATCGCTATGTAGGTGCCCGCGGCCCCCGAACCGAGCTCGTGCGAGCGTTGGAAGAAGGCAACGTTGAACGTGCTGCCCGAGTACCAGACCACGGCATGGAGCGCGGCGGCAAGCGACATATGCATGAACGAGTTTCGCCCGAGCAGAAACTTGAAGACGTCCAAGAACGGTGGCGCCGCCGGGCGCGGCTTCGCGGTCGGGCCGTCGGAATAGCCTCGCGGCGGCTCCTTGACCGTGAGCCAGATGAGCAATGCAACGGCTAAGCCCGGCAAGCCGACGAGCATGAACGTCACCTGCCAGCCGTAGAATTGGTTGAACCAGCCGGAACCGTAGTTGCCGATCGCCGTGCCGACGGGCACGGCCATTGCGTACACGGCCAACGCGGTCGCGCGCCGCGAAAGGGGAAAGTAGTCCGAGATCAGCGAGTGCGACGGCGGCGAGCCGCCGGCCTCGCCGAGAGCCGTCATCGTGCGCGAGATGAAGAGCATTGCGTAATTGCGCGCGAGACCGCAGCTCGCGGTCGCGACGCTCCACACCGCGACGGCGAGCGCGAGCACCTTGACGCGGCTCCACCGGTCGGCGAGGCGCGCGATCGGCACGCCCATGAATGCGTAGCAGACGGAGAACGCGAGACCGCCGAGCAGCCCCATCTGGAAGTCGCTCGCCTGGATGTCCTCTTTGATCGACTGCAAGAGAACGCCGTACACGCCGCGGTCGATCACGTTCAAGATGTAGCCGAGCACGAGCATGGCAAGCACGTAGCGCTGATAACTCGGTCTGTCGAAATCGGAGCTTGCGGCCGCGCTCGCTTGATCGGTCGATATCGTACTCAATGTTCTCCCCCGTGTGATAGCTGGTCGATCTAATTCCCGCTTCAGTCGGTCCGCTCCAAGTTGTCGTATAGACGCCGTTGCAGCTCATTCTTGTCTGCTTGCATCACCGGCCCGTCGCCGGCGAGGTCCAATGCATGCGCAGCCGCAGCTCCCATCGCGATGCACGGCCCCATGACGCGCACGGCCGAGAGTGCGTAGGTGTCGCCATCGACGCAGCGCCCGACCGCGACGATGTTATCCGCTTCCGCGGGGACCATGCACCCGAGCGGTATGTAGTAAACGTGGCCGTCGGGGAACCGTTCCCAGTGCACGAGATCTGCGGCATCGTGGAGCTCGACCCACCAGGCGCAGCGCGCGACCGCATCTGCCGGTCGCCGGCCGGCCCGAATATCGTCGAGCTTGAGCTGCTTGTGGCCGACGATCCAGCGTGTCTGGCGGATGCCGGGGTTGCCGTAGTGGCGGACGCGAACGTTCGCGAACATGTCGGCAAACTCGGTCCGCAGGAACGCTACGACGGAATCGGCTTGGCGGCGCCCTTCGAAAACCAAATCGCCGGCTTTGAGCGGGTCGAGCGGCGTCTCGAAATGCGTGAGGTTCGCAAGTGCCGTTCCCTTGCCGGGAAATGCGAACAGGAAGCCGTCGTGGCGCACGAGCCCGTAGCGATGACCGACTTCGCGCAGGCGCGCGTAGATTTGCTCATGATCGATTTTTGCGACGCGCGCTTCGTCGTAGCCCTCGATGAGAAAATTGAGCGAGCCGTATACCGGTGCGTCGGGCTCGCGCACGGCGAGACCCGCCTCCCAACAGAGCACGGCGTCGCCCGACGCATCGACGAAGCTCGTGGCAGCAACGACGATCGGTCCGAAGCGCGTCGCGAACCGCAAGCGCTCGAGCCGCCGGTTCGCGAAGTCGACACCCGTCAGAGTGGCGCCGATCAACGATTGCGCGCCGGCATCGTGGATCTTGCGTTCCATCCAGCGCCCGAGCTGCATGACGTCGTATTGATACGTGATCGTGCCCGTGCGCGCGCTGCGCCGCTCGAGCAGGTCGCCGCTCGCCGTGAGCTCCTCGATGAGCTCGTCGGCAACGCCGTGCGTGATCTGATACGCGTCGGCACCATGCGAATAGAGGCCGATGATGGTGCCGATGATCGAGCCGACGGCTTGTCCGCCGAGACCGGGCGCCGCATCGGCAATGACGACGCGAAGGCCGAGACGCGCCGCTTCGATGGCGGCGGACACGCCCGAGATTCCTGCGCCGAGCACGCAGACGTCCGCATCGACCGTGATTTCACGCGAGGCGCCGCGTCGCCGGATGACGGTATCGATCGTCTTCGTCATAGAGAAGGCGCCCGGTTGTGACGTTGTTATGTGCGGCCAGCGAGCCGAACCGCGCGGTCTGCGTAAGGTATCATAGCAGGGCACACCGTCGAGCCTCGTTGCCGAGCGAGGCGGAAGGCAGCGATGAACAAGAAACAACTTCGCAGCAACTTCGAGCCGGGCACCACGCGCGAGGCTGTGCGCCGGGCGCAATGGAAGGCGCTCGGCTTGAGCGACGCCGACATGCAGAAGCCGAAGATCGCCGTGGTCAACAGCTCGTCGGAGCTCGCGATCTGTTTCAGTCACCTCGATGGCGTCGCGAAAGTCGTCAAAGACGCCGTGCGTGCCGCCGGCGGCCTGCCGTTCGAGGTGCGCACCGCCGCCCCCAGCGATTTCATCATCTCCGCCGGCGGTTCCGGATACATACTGGCGAGCCGCGACCTCGTCGTTAACGACATGGAGATCGCGATCCAGGGCGCGCAGCTCGACGGCATGGTGTGTCTCACGTCCTGCGACAAGACGCCGCCCGCGCACCTCATGGCGGCGGGGCGCTTCAACATTCCGACGATCCTCGTCGTCTGCGGGTATCAGCCTGCCGGCGAATATCGCGGCAAGCACGTCGATATCGAGGATGTCTTCATGGGCTCGGTGCAGACGTCGTTCGGCAAGCTCGATCGCGAGGAGCTTCGCGAGATGGCCGACAACGCGATTCGCGGCCCCGGCGTGTGCTCGGGCATGGCGACCGCGAACTCGATGCACGTCGTCGTCGAGGCCCTCGGGATGAGCTTGCCGGGGAGCGCGCCGGTTGCCGCGAACGGCAAAGCAATGTTCGAATTTGCGCGGCAATCCGGCGAGCGCATCGTCGGGATGGTTCTGGAGGACTTGCAACCGCGCGCCATTCTGACGGAGGGCGCCTTTCGCAATGCGGTCGCGGCGGTTTTGGCCGTGAGCGGCTCGATCAATTGCATCAAGCACCTCCAAGCCACGGCCGTCGAAGCCCACGTCGATATCGACGTGTTCGCGTTGTTCAACGAGCTCGGTAAGAAAATCCCGGTCTTAAGCGCGGTGCGGCCGAACGGCGACGACAGCATCGAAGCCTTCGAGGCCGCCGGCGGCGCCCGCGCGCTCATGAAGCAGCTCGAGCCGTTGCTCGACACGCGCGTGCTCACGGTCACGGGCAAAACGTTGGCGCAAAATCTTGCAGATGTCGTCGTGCGCGATACGGAAGTGATTCGACCGATCGACCGTCCGTTCTCCGACAAGCCGCCGATCGTGATTCTCAAGGGCTCACTCGCGCCCGAGAGCGCCGTCGTCAAGCTCGGCTTGCGCGATCCGGCGCGCAAGGACAAGTTCCGCGGCCGTGCCATCGTCTATGACGACGGTTTCGAGGCCATCGCCGGCATCCAAAAGGGCGCCGTGAAACCCGGACACGTGCTCGTCGTGCGCGGCATGGGTCCGAAAGGCGGTCCGGGGATGGCGGGGCCGGCGTCGATGGTCGTCTTTGCGCTGTATTCGGCGGATTTGCAAAACGAGGTCGCGTTCGTTTCGGACGGCCAGTTGTCGGGCCTTTGCAACAAAGGTCTCACGATCGCCGAAGTTTCTCCGGAGGCGGCGGTCGGCGGACCGCTTGCGCTCGTCGAGAACGGCGACACCATCGCGATCGACGTCGAGGCATACTCGCTCGACCTCGAGGTGCCGGAGGCGGAGCTCGCACGGCGTCGCGAACGCTTGGAGCTCAAGCTCAAGCCGTCGACCGGGTGGCTGTCGATCTATCGCGAGCAGGTTCAGCCGATGTCGAAAGGCGTCGTTCTGGTCAGGGACCTGTAGGAGCGAGCTTCGCTCGCGATCTTTGCTTCTGATCGACAGAAGAATCGCGAGCGGAGCTCGCTCCTACAATTTCAATTTGCGATTTCTTCGTGACCTCGACGGTGCCCGTGTCGCCGTCGACCTT
>DATCIQ010000335.1:0-3500 GCA_036507635.1 Gammaproteobacteria bacterium | reverse complement strand
CCCGGACCTCGCCACGGCCGCGCTCGACGGAAGGCGCGATCCGTGGGGCCGGCCATACGTCTACCTCGAGTTGTCGGGCGCGCGGCGAGGTGACGTGAGGCGCGACAAGAATCTCGTGCCTATCAATACGGATTTCGATTTGTACAGCGTCGGCAAAGACGGGGCCACCGCGACTGCTCTGACGGCACAGCCATCCCGCGACGACATCGTTCGTGCCAACAATGGCGGCTACATAGGTCGCGCAGAAGACTACTGATTCGAGCCGTCCATGCGATTGAACGCCAAGTTGTTCGGCAGCCGCGTGGCGCGGCGCATCTTCGCTGCGTTCGTGTTCGCGGGCCTCGTGCCGATCGCCGCGATGGCGGTACTTGCGCTCGTGCAAGTCACGAGCACTCTCGAAGACCAGGCGCTGCGGCACCTGCAAGACACGAGCCGCAATATCGGCCAGCAGATTCTCGACCGCTTGTTGATTGCGGATAGCGCACTGGCCCAAATGGCCGGCGGTGCAGATACCTACGGCGCAGTCCCCATCGATGCCGCCTACATCGAAACCGCCGCGGGAATCACGCCCGTGCGCGGTGACTTGCCCCCGGTGCAGGCACTCGCGGAGACCGGACTCGGAAAGTCGACATTGCTGACGCGGCCCGACGGGCACGGTTACGAGGTCCTGTTGGCGAAGCACATCGGCGAAAGTGTCATCGTTGGACGTGTCGACGATGACCACCTGTGGGGCACTACGGACCTGCTTCCGTATGGAATGGAGCTGTGCGTTCTTGGGCGCGAGTCGACGAACCCCGTGTTTTGCACGACGTCGCTTCCCGCGAACGCCCGCGGGGCGCTTGACGACTCCATCGCCCACACGTCGAGCGGCAACGTTTCTTGGGAGCTCGAGGGCAAGCCGCAATTGGCGACACATTGGGACTTATTCTTGCCGTCGCGATTCAATGCGACGCCATGGACGATCGTGGTGAGCCAGCCCGAAGAGATCGCGCTCGAGTCCTTGTCCGCATTCAGCGACGTGTTCCAACAGGCGGTTCTCTTGAGCTTGATCACGGTCCTGTTGTTATCCGCACAGCAAATTCGCCGCGTCTTGGAGCCCCTGGATCGTTTGGTCGTCGGCACGCAGCGGATCGCGGAGCGGAATTTCGCCACGCGGTTGGAATTGAAGGGCGGAGACGAGTTCAGCGAGCTTGGCGATGCGATGAACGACATGGCACGGCGGCTCGGCCGGCAATTCGATACCTTGACGACGTTGGAGCAGATCGACAAGTTGATTCTGTCGTCGCGCTCGATCGAGCAGGTTTTGGAAGTCCTCGTCAAGCGCGTCGCGGAGATCATTCCCAACTGCGAGCTCAGAGTGGCGTTGGTCGATGCCGACGAGCGCTCGCGCGGCCGGCTGTACGCGCTTTCCGCCGCCGGGACTGGCAAGCACGAGATCACGCGCATCGAAATTTCCGAGGCAATGACCACATGGTTGAGAGGCCATTCCGAGGACCGTATCGTGACGGACGTGGAGGCGCAGGCCGTCCTCGGGCCGATAGTAACGGCACGTGCAGGCGGGCGCGCGGTTGTCATGCCGATGCATCGCGAGGACGAATTGCGCGGCGTGGTCGTCGGGCAGTTTTCGGGCGCGGCGTCCGTCGACGATTTCGAGCTCGAGCTGCTGCGCGAATTCGCGAACCGCCTCTCCGTTGCGGTATCGGCGGTCGACCGGGAAAGGGAGCTCTTCAACCGTGCTCATTTCGATCTGCTGACGGGACTGCCGAACCGGCAGCTCTGCCATGATCGGTTGAGCCAAGCGCTCGCGCACGCGCGCCGCGACGGGCGAGAGCTGGCGGTATTGTTCATCGATCTCGACGGGTTCAAGAATATCAACGACTCGCTCGGTCACTCGCGCGGAGATGAGCTGCTCCGCGAGACCGCGCAACGTTTGAGCTCCGTGCTGCGTGAGACGGACACGGTCGCACGCCTCGGCGGCGACGAGTATGTCGTGATTCTCCCGCACATACGCGGTGTCTTCGAGGTGGAGGGCATCGTCAAGCAGCTGATGAATGCGGTACAGCGGCCCTTCGTGATCGGCGGGCACGAGTCGTTCGTCGGAGCGAGCATCGGCATCACGATATATCCGCACGACGCGACCACGGTCGAGGAGCTATTGCGCAAGGCCGATACGGCGATGTATACGGCCAAGGACGCGGGGCGCGGGCGCTGGGCGTTTTTTGCCGACGGCATGGACCAACGTGTGCATGAACGCTTGGCCATGCAGACGGATCTACGCAACGCGCTAGAGAACGAAGAGTTCCGCCTCGTGTTTCAACCGCAAATCAGCCTGCGCGGTAGAAAGCTCGTCTGTGCCGAGGCGCTGTTGCGCTGGAATCATCCGACGCGCGACAAGGTGCCGCCGGGCATATTCGTGCCGATCCTCGAAGAGACGGGACTCATCGAGAGCGTCGGCGCTTGGGTGCTCAAGAGTGCGCTTGCGGAGCTCGTGCGCTGGCGCAAGCGCGGCATCGCCATCGACCGGGTGTCCGTCAACGTCGCGATGCGCCAACTCTTCCTGCCCGGTTTTGCGGGTGAGGTCGAGGCCATGGTTCGCGACGCCGGCCTCGCGGGTCGCGATCTCGAGCTCGAGTTGACCGAGCATGGCCTCGTCACCGACTTCGAGCACACCAACCGCGTATTCCGGGATTTGCGCGCGAACGGCGTGCGTATCGCGATCGACGACTTCGGCACCGGCTACTCGTCGCTCGTCTACCTTCAGGAGATCACGTTCGACGTCCTCAAGATCGATCGCGCGTTCGTTTCCGGATTGCCGGACGAGAAATCGATGGCGATCGTCCAGGCCGTGCTCGCCGTGGCCCGCACGCTCGGCAAGCAGGTCGTGGCGGAGGGAGTCGAGCTCGACGTGCAGGAGCGGCTCCTCGAAGGCCTCGGTTGCGACATCGGCCAGGGGTACCTCCTGGGGCGGCCGCTCGAGCCCGCGGATTTCATCGCTTGGGCGGAGCGGCAGGCAAGCGTCGCAGCTTCCGGCTTGGTGCGTCGCGTCGGCGGTGCCTGACGAGCGCAGGCCCCTCACCGGAGTGAGGGGCCTGCCATGACGGCCGCTATTCGGCCGGCAGCAAATGCACGGCGATGCGGTTTGCGGTCAGTGTGTTCGTCGCTTCGTCGTAAGCGCCGTAGGCCGCGAGAGCTCGCGCCGCGTCGCCGCCGCCGATGCGTATCGCGAGCTCGTCGACGAATTCGCCGAAGTCGACAAAAAGCTCGACGTGCCCGGGCTCCCACAGCCCGTACAAGACGCGCGTGCCGTCAGGCACTATCGCCGGCGACCCCGGCAAGTCGAACAGATCGACGACGCGCCGGCCGAGCTTGAGGTGATGGCGCGAGCCGATATCGGGGTTGGCAAGGTCGAGCACGAGGCCGCTCGGCCCCATGCTCGAGAACGGTGCGTTCGTGCCCTTAAGACCCCAGCCGATGCCGAGCGCGACCGGAATGTCGCGATG
>DATCIQ010000334.1:0-16265 GCA_036507635.1 Gammaproteobacteria bacterium | reverse complement strand
ACCGACGCACTGCTGATCTTGGTGTTGAGCGCGCTCTGCTTCCAATTCGGCAAGGCCGGCCTGTGGATACTCGGCGCCGGCTTACTACGCTACGCGTTCGTCGCGGCGGGATGGCTCTGGCCCTGGATGCGCGGCGCATTGCCGGACAGCTGCCGGCGCCAGACGGTTTGTGTCGTGCAAATCGTCGCGTTGCTCGTATGCCTTTCGCCGCTCGTCGTTCGACCTTCGAGCGCCGTCGCGGGAGCGCTCGGCGTCGCGGTTCTCGCGTGGTCGTTCCTCGTCGATATCCGCTGGCTCGCGCGCCAAGCCTGACGGTTCCCGTCGATGCGTGTATCGCTTGCGGCGATTCGGGAATGGGCTCTGCTTGCGCTCGCGCTATTCGTTCTGAATTTCGCCGTGACATTCCACAACGTTTGGCCGACGTGGTGGATCACGACTCGCTACGAGCTTTCGGTCGAGATCGCCGTCTTGCTGCTCGCGCTGACTCTCCAGGCGCGTTTCGTCGGCGCCCTATCGCCGCGAATGCTGACGGCAGTAGCGCTGCTCCTGACGTTCATGGCCGTCGGGCGCTATGCCGAGGTTACGGCACCGGCTCTCTATGGCCGGGCCGTAAACCTCTATTGGGATGCGCAATATCTGCCCCACGTCGCTGCGATGCTCGCCGAGGTCTCGAATCCCATGCGCGTGATCGCGCTGATCGCCGCCTGCCTGGCGCTCCTGGTCGGCGTCTACGTCGTGCTGCGCCTTGCGCTCGGGCGCGTCGTCGCAACGCTCGCTTCCCGGGCGGGGCAGCGCTTGCTCGGCGCCGGCGCTGCGGTCTTGATCGGTGTTTATGCGGTCGGGCACACGAGCTTGCCGTTGCGTACCCTCAAGTACTTCTCGCTACCCGTCGTGCATACGTATTGGCAGCAGGCCGAGTTCATCGCCGCCGCTTTGAGCGACACGGCAGCCGCCGAAATGCTTTCGACCGCGGAGCCGCTCGAGCAGTTCGCCTTGTCGCGGCTCGAGGGCGCCGACGTCATCGTGCAATTCGTCGAGTCCTACGGCGCAACGTCATTCGATGCGCCGGAGATCGCTGCCATCGTCGAACCGGGCCGTAAAGAGTTTACCGCAGCCGTTGCGGCCACCAACCGGCGCGTGGCGTCCGCGTTCGTCGAATCTCCGACGTTCGGCGGTGCATCGTGGTTTGCTCACTCGAGCTTCATGACGGGCATCGACGTGCGCGATCGCGGCGCTTACGACTTGCTGTTGACGCAAGATCGAACCACGCTGTCGAGAGGCTTCGCGGCCCAAGGATATAGGTCGGTCGCGCTGATGCCGGGGCTCAAGAACGAGTGGCCCGAGGGCGCGTTCTATGGTTTCGCGGCGATTTATGGCGAGCGCGCTTTAGCCTATCGCGGCCCGGAGTTCGGGTGGTGGCGAATTCCGGATCAATACTCGCTCGCGCGACTTGCGGCGCAAGAGATGCAACCGGCGCCGCGGCAACCACTGTTCATATTTTTCCCGACGATCAGCACACATGTGCCGTTTCGACCCGTGCCACCCTATCAACCCGATTGGCAACGCATGCTGTCGCTTGAGCCATACGATGCCGCGCCGCTCGACGCAAGCCTCGCGTTGCTGCCCGAGTGGACGAACATGCGGCCCGCCTACGGCGAGACGCTCGCGTATACGTTCAGGTACTTGGGCGGCTTCCTGCGCGCGCATGCGGATGCACGCGTCGTGTGGATCGTTGTCGGCGACCACCAACCGGCCGCGAGCGTGAGCGGTGAGGGTGCGCGCTGGGACGTGCCGGTGCACGTCGTTTCGGGCAACAGCGCCATCATCGATGCGCTGCTCGAGCACGGCTTCACGGAAGGATTGACACCCGCCACCACCGCGCCGCTGGCGCCCATGCACGAGCTGCCGGTGCTGCTGCTCGAGGCTTTTACTGAATAGGCTCGCCGTGTGAGCCAGTCGATGCCGCGTGCTCGTCAAACTGTGAGCCAGTTCAGCCGGTACCCGACCGCGTTAAGTTAACGTTTGTCCCCAGCGCGGTCGCTCGAATCGGCCGCCCAAGCCGCCGTTCAGGCCGGGCGAAAATGGGGCAGTTAGCGGAGCAACTTCCAGGTTTCGACCTAGACGGGCTGTTGCACGACAGCAGCGCGTCCGCCGTTTATCGTGCCAAACGTCTCGCCGACGGAGCTCGCGTCGTCGTCAAACGGACGCAAGGTAACACGGTCTCGGCTCGCCAGCTCACGCGCTATCGCAATGAATACGAGCTCCTTCTGTTGCTCACGAGCGACGGAATCGTCAAGGTCCACGACTTGCTTCGTCATCAAGGGAAGCTCGCGCTCGTTCTCGAGGAGTTTCCCGGCCTTTCGCTCAAGCAGTGGCGTATGGAGGCTGATCGAAGCGTAGTCGAGTGCCTCGAGATAGCGATCGCCTTGGCGCAAACCATCGGCGAAGTGCATGCGGCCGGCATCATCCACAAGGACATCAATAGCTACAACATTCTCTACGACGATGCGAGCAAGCGTATCAAGCTCATCGATTTCGGCATCGCCACGCGGCTGAATACCGAAGAAAGCAAGTTTCAGTTCCCTGCGGCGCTCGAGGGCACACTCGCCTACATCGCGCCCGAGCAGACCGGGCGCATGAACCGTAGTCTCGATTACCGCGCCGATTGGTACTCGTTCGGCGTGACGCTGTACGAGCTTTTCAGCGGGCGGCTGCCGCACTCGAGCGAGGACCCGCTCGAGGCCGTGCATTTCCACATTGCCGGTAAGCCGATGCCGCTCGCGGAGGCCGATACCCGCGTGCCCGAGGCCGTCTCGGACGTGGTCATGAAGCTCTTGCAGAAGGCCCCGGAGGATCGTTACCAGAGCGCGGCCGGAATCGTCGCGGACCTGCGCCGCTGCGTCCGCGCGCTGACCTCGACGGGGCGCGTGGACCGGTTCGCCCTCGGCGCCGACGACGTCATCGAGCGCTTCGAGCTGCCGCAAAAGCTCTACGGCCGCGAGGTCGAAACGGCGACGCTGCTGACGACTTTCGAGCGCATCGCGAGCGGCAGCGTCGAGGCCGTGCTCGTGTCGGGTCAAACAGGCACGGGCAAGACGTCGCTCGTGCAAGAGATCTATCAGCCGATCACGAGCCGGCGCGGCTACTTCGCCGCGGGCAAGTTCGATCAGCTCCAGCAAGACGTGCCGTTCGGGGCCCTCGTCGACGCGTTGCAGGATTTGGTTCAGCAGCTCCTGACCGAAAGCGAGGAATCGATCCAGCGGTGGCGCGCCGCGATTCAGTCGGCGGTAGGCGTCAATGGGCAAATCATCGTCGACGTGATTCCGGCGCTCGAGCACATCATCGGTGCTCAGCCCAGAGTCCCACCGTTGCCGGGATTCGAAGCCCAGAACCGCTTCAAGCTCGTGTTCCAAAGCTTCATTCAGGTATTCGCCAAGCGATTGCATCCGCTCGTGCTGTTCCTCGACGACATGCAATGGGCCGATGCGGCGAGCTTGAATCTCGTGACGTTGATTCTCTCGGCTCCCGCGACGGAGTCGTTGCTCGTGGTGGAGGCCTATCGCGACAACGAGGTGTCGCCGACGCATCCGTTCATGATGGCCGTCAGGGATCAGGAGAATCATGGCGTGCGCATCGAGTCGATCGCGCTTGCGCCGCTCTTGCCGGACGACATCGCGAGGCTCGTCTGCGATACCTTGCACCAAGACCAGAGCACGGCGGTGCCCCTGGCCCGCGTCATCCACGCCAAGACCGGCGGCAATCCGTTCTTCACGCTGCAATTTCTCGAGTCGCTGTACGCCGATAAGCTCATCTCCTTCGAACCGGGCAACAAGAGCTGTCGTTACGACATCGCTGCGATCGAGGCGGCGGCGATCACGGAAAACGTCGCCGAGCTCTTGGGCTCCAAGCTCGACAAGCACGCCCCGGCGACGCGCGAAGTGCTGCGTTTGGCAGCGGCGATCGGCGGGCGTTTCGATCTCAATACGCTCGCGATCATCAATCGAAGCTCCGAGGCCGAAGTAGCGGCCTCGCTGCAGCCGGCACTTGCCGACGGGCTCATCGTCCCGGCGTCGCGGCTCGAGAGCCTCGATCCGAACGCGCTCGATTCGCCCCTCGTGTACCGGCGCTTTGCGTTCCTGCACGATCGCGTGCAGCGCGCGGCGTACGACATGATCGCACCCGACGAGCGGCCGGCGCTGCATTTGGCGATCGGTCGCGTGCTGCTCTCGGCGAGCGGCACGGAGCAACTCGAGCAACGGTTATTCGACATCGTGAATCACATGAATCACGGCGTCGCGCTGCTCGACGACCGGACGGAAAAAGTCCGGCTCGCGGAGCTCAACATTCGCGCCGGCATAAAGGCCAGAAACTCGACCGCTTACTCGCTCGCAGTGCGTAACTTTCAAAGCGCCGTGGCGCTTTTGGGCGGGGAGCAAGCATGGACCGATCACCACGCGCTCGCGTGCGAAGCGCATACGAAGCTCGCCGAAGGCCTATGCCTCACGGCGGACTACGAGGCCGCATTCACGATCATCGACAGCGCCGTCGCGCGAGCGGTCGCTGTTACGGACCGAGCGAAGCTGTATGCGCTCAAGGTCATCACGTACTTGAGCATGGGCCAAATGCCGGAGGCACTCGGCTGCGGGCGGCGCGCCGCCGAAGAGCTCGGCATGGAGCTGCCTGAGCAGGCCGAGCAAATCGAACGCGTTCTGCAAACCGAAATCGGAGCGATTCTCACGCAAACGGGTAAGGTGGGCATTCAAAACCTGCTCGAGCTACCGTTGATGCAGGAGCCCGAGAAGATCGCTCTCATGGAGCTCCTGACGCATTGCTTGCCCGCTGCCTACCAGACCAACCAGCAACTTTTCGCGCTGCTCTGCTGCAAGATGGTGTCGTTGTCGCTCGAGAACGGCAACTGTCCGCTCTCGTCGCGTGCCTACGGCTCGTTCGCGGCGCTTTTGAGCAGCGTCCTCGGCCGCTATCGCGACGCTTATCGCTTCGCGAAGCTCGGCGTCGATCTGGCGCACCGACTCGACGAACCGTCCGTCTACGCGGGCGTGTACTTCCTTTGGGCCATGTTCGCCTCGCACTGGAACGAGCCCATCGATGAAAGCATCGGGCTCTTCAAACAAAGCGTGCAGTACGGCCTGCAGGCGGGCGACCATCTGCATGCGGGCTACAGCGCCGCGCGCCGCATCAGCCACCAGCAGTTCAAGGGCGTGCCGCTGGCCGAGCTGCACGAGGACGCGACGTCGGCGCTCGAGTTGCTCGAGCGAATCAGCGATTTCACGAACATCTCGTTCCTCGAGCCGCGGATCCGATTCATCGCTTGGCTGCGTGGCGAGCGACCGCATGGCGACACGCTCGGCGGGAATGTCGAGAACGAGCAGCAGTGCACGGAGTCGATCCGCGCTCGCGGCAACAAGTCGTTCGAATCGGATTGGTTCATGCTGCTCGCGATGCAGCGCTATTTGTGCGGGAACTTCACGCAGGCCGAGGAGTTCGCACGCGAGGCCGCGATTCTGCTGCCGTTCAGCGCGGGATTCGTCACGCGCATCGAGCACAACTTTTATTACTCGTTGACCGGCACGGCTCTCTATGAAACGGCCGCGCCAGCCGAACGAGCCAAGCTCGAGGCTGACCTCGCGGCGCGTCAAGACGAGCTCAAGGCGTGGGCGGACAATTGCCCGGAGAACTTCCGCCATCTGCATCTCCTCGTCGAGGCGGAGCGCGCGCGCATCGGCGGGCGCCGACTCGAGGCGAGCGACTTATACGATCAGGCTATCGCGGCCGCGGCGCAGCATGGCTTCATCCAGATCGAAGCGCTTGCCGCCGAGCTTGCGGCGCGTTTCTGGTTCGCGGCCAGCAAGCCGGATTTCGGCGGCCTCTACCTCGAGCGCGCGCTGCACGCCCATGAAATATGGGGCGCGCTCGGGAAGGCCCAGGACCTGCGCGTGGCATACGGCTTGAAGCCGAGGCGGAGCTTAGCGACGTCGATGACGACGCCGTCCACGACTCTCGGCGGCACCGGCGAGCGCGGGGACTCGCTCGATCTCGCGACGGTGCTCAAAGCGAATCAAGCGATCTCGGGCGAAATCGTGCTCGAACGGCTGCTCGGGAAGATGCTCGATATCATTCTCGAGAACGCGGGCGCCGAGTCCGCGGTGCTCGTGCTCGAGACGAACGGCGAGTTCCTGATCCAGGGCACCAAAGACGGCACCTCCGGGCGGACTCGCGTCATGATGGGCGAGCCGCTACGCGGATCGGTCGCGCTCTCCGCGGGCATCGTCAATTACGTGATCCGCACTTCCGAGAACGTTGTGCTCGCCGACCCGGCGTTGCGCGGTATGTTTCGCAACGACGGCTATGTCCGCAACCGTCACCCGAAGTCCGTTTTGTGCGCGCCCATCACGTACAAGGGCAAGCTGACCGGCGTCGTTTATCTCGAGAATAATCAAATCGCGGGGGCGTTCACGCCGGGAAGACTCGAAGCGCTCGGCATCCTGATGTCGCAAATCGCGGTCTCGATCGAGAATGCCACGCTCTATACGAGGCAGGAGCAACAGGCGCGCAGCATCGAGCAGGCGAACACGGCCCTCACGAAGGAAGTGGCGGAGCGTAAGCACGCGGAGCAGGAGCTGTCCCGATACAAAGATCATCTGGAAGAGCTCGTCGTGCAACGCACGCGCGAGCTCGAAAGCGCGCAAGGACGGCTCGTGGATCTGTCGCGCCAAGCGGGTATGGCCGAGGTCGCATCGGGCGTGCTGCACAATGTCGGCAACGTCATGAACAGCGTGAACGTCGGCGCAAACGTGACGCGCGATTCCGTAAAGGCGCTGCCTGTCGAACGGCTCGGCAAAACCTGCGACCTGCTCGACGCCCATGCGGACCGGATCGGCGACTATCTCACGTCCGACACCGCGGGGCGCAGGATTCCCGAATACTTGCGGAAGCTCGCGCAAACGCTGTCTCTGGACAAGCAAAAGATCCGCGATGAGATCGATCGACTGCTAGAGCATCTCGATCACATGAAGACGATCATTGCCGCACAGCAGTCGTACGCAAAAGTCCACGGTATCACCGAGGTCTGTGCGCTCAAGGACATCGCGGAAACGGCGCTCGCGATCAGCGCCGCCGCATTGAGCGGAAGCGACATCGACATCGTGCGCGAGTATCAGGACGTGCCGCCGGCATTGTTCGATCGTCACCAGATTCTGCAGATCCTCGTGAACTTGATCTCGAACGCGCGGCACGCGCTCGAAGAGAGCGATGCGGCGAAACGGCGCCTCACCGTCGTGCTGGCGGCGGACGGCGACGCGGCGCGCATCGAAGTGCGCGACAACGGCGTCGGCATCCCGCGCGCGAACCTCCCCAAGGTTTTCAACCACGGATTCACGACCAAGAAGACCGGTCACGGGTTCGGTTTGCACAACTGCGCGAATGCCGCGCAGCAGATGGACGGCAGGCTCGAAGCGTTCAGCGACGGGCCGGGCAAAGGCGCGAGATTCGTGTTGCGCCTGCCGCTCCCGGGCGCCGCCGACGTTGCGCTCGAAGCCGGGGCCGCGTGAGGAGACGATCGGTGTCAACCTCGGGGAAATACCGGCGCTACGTACAACCGAATCGGCGCGTTTTAGTCGTCGATGACAACCGGTCGATCCACGAGGATTTCCGCAAGACACTTGGCCAGGGCGAAGGCAGCCACGACGAGCTCGCGGCTCTCGACGAAGCGCTGTTCGGCGAGCGCGCGGCCGTCAACGCCGATGTGTTCGAGCTCACTTCCGCCTTCCAGGGAGAGGAGGCTCTCGAGCTCGTGGAACGGGCCCGCGCCGAAGGACAGCCGTACGCGCTCGCCTTCGTCGATGTGCGTATGCCGCCGGGGCTCGACGGTATAGCCACGACCGGCCGGCTGCTCGAGCAGGACCCCGAGATCAACATCGTGATTTGCTCGGCCTACTCGGATCACGGTTGGGACGAGATGACCGAGATGATCGGCAATACCGACCGCGTGTTGATCTTGAAGAAGCCGTTCGACACGATCGAAGTGCGGCAGCTTGCGCACGCGTTGCGCCGGCGTTGGGAGCTCGCGCGCATGGTCGCGCTCAAGGTCGACGACTTGACGGCGATCGTGGACGCCAAGACGCGCGAGCTCGAGGCCGCGAACGTCGAGCTCAAGAAGGAGGCGCTCGCACGCGAGGATGCGCTCAGCAAGCTCGCCGTGTCGAACGAGCAAATCCGGGCGTTGGCCTACCAGGACGGTTTGACGGGCCTGCCCAATCGACGGCTCCTGAACGAGCACCTGGAGAAGGTTCTCGCGCGCAGCCGGCGCAAGAACACGGAATTCGCCGTGCTATTCGTCGACCTCGACAATTTCAAGCTCATCAACGACACCATCGGTCATCAGGCCGCAGATGCCGTGCTGCGCGAGTTCGCCGATGCCTTGACCGGGCTCGTCCGCTCGGAGGACATGCTGACGCTCTACACGGAAACGGAGACGGGGCTCGACCAAACGATCACGCTCGAGCCGATCACGGACTCCGTGCTGTCCCGTTTGGGTGGCGACGAGTTCGTGATCCTGTTGCCCGACATCAAGGATCGTTTCGCGGCGGGCTCCGTCGCGCACCGCATTCTCAAGCGGCTCGAGCAGCCGTTCACCGGAACCGGCACCGACGCCTTCATCACCGCGAGCATCGGCATTGCAACCTACCCCGCGGACGGCCAAAGCGCGGAAGTCTTGATTCGTAATGCCGACACGGCCATGTATCACGCCAAGCAACAGGGCAAGGCTGCCTATCAGTACTACTCGGCCGAGATGAACGCCGCATCCGTGGAGCGCTTGACGCTCGAGAGCGGCTTGCGGCGCGCTCTCGATGAAGGGCGTTTGGAGGTCCACTACCAACCCGAGATTGACGCCACAAGCGGCCGCATCGTGGGCGCCGAAGCATTGCTCCGCTGGCCGGATCCCGTGCGCGGCTACATTTCGCCGGCGACGTTCATTCCGATCGCTGAAGACTGCGGCCTGATCCTGCCGATCGGTGCCTGGGTCATGCGCCAAGCGTGCCGGCAAGCCGTCGAGTGGCAGCGCGCGGGGTTACCGGCGATCCCGGTCGCCGTCAACGTCTCGGGCGTGCAGTTTCGTCGTCAAGACATCGGCGAGCTCGTCAAGCAAGCCCTCGCCGAAAGCGGGCTCGATCCGAAGCTGCTGCGCCTCGAGATCACCGAGACCTCGTTGATGGCAATTCGCGATCGTGCCGTGCAAGTGTTGAGCGAGCTCAGGAGCTTGGGCGTCAGCGTGGCGCTCGACGACTTCGGCACGGGGTATTCGTCGCTCTCCTACTTGAAGTCGTTTCCGCTCGACGTGCTCAAGATCGACCGGTCCTTCATTGCCGAGATGCTGGCCGACAAGACGACGGCGTCGATCACCGAAGCCATCATCAGCATGACGCGGATTCTCGGGCTGCGGGCGCTTGCCGAGGGCGTCGAAAACGAAGCGCAGCACGAGCTCCTGAAAAAGCTCGGCTGCCATTCGCTGCAGGGCTTCCACTTCAGTGCCGCCGTGCCGGCCGACGAGTTCAGCAAGCTGCTTGCCGGGTCGACGGGACCGGTCGCGCAGGGGCGCAAGCCCCGTCGAGCCGCGAAGAGCTGACGAGCATCGTTGCGACGGTCCTGCACGGCAGATCCCGAAATACGTGCCCCTGCCTCGTGTTCCTCGTGAGAACCGTTGGGAACCGCTAGAGGCACGACCACTCCGTAAAGAGGCGCAATACCTGATCTCGCCTTCGCGGCTACCGCCGCTGTTTAGCAGAGATCGCCGTCTTTGGAGGAACTACTCCTCTGTCGAGGGCAATAGGTCCAAAACCATGCGGAAGCAACTCCGAAATCTTGAAACACTCGACTGAGCTCAGGTCAGAGTTCGCACACCAGACCTCAACGTCCCTTGCGCCGAGATGCGCACACTCGAGAATCAGTTGTCGGCAGCGGCCACAGGGTGTCACGATGTCGCCGCTACGTTTGTTCGAGTCATCTATCGACCCACCAACAACGGCAATCCGCACGACGTCCCTTAGTCTGCCAGCAGTTGACGCCGCCTGAAGTGCGCCTATCTCGGCGCAGACCGTGAGTCCGTACGACACGTTTTCCATATTTGCGCCGGTGAACACAGAACCATCAGCTGTCTCAGATGCCGCCCCAACGGCAAATCGCGAATATGGTGCATACGCATTCTGAGCGGCAGCGGAAGCTGCGCGCAAAAGTGCATTCGGCATGTCTTTTTTCATGTCAATCAACCAAAAACAGACTGGCAAAGAATAGGCCGATGGCGAACAGGAATACGACCGTCGCGGTGAGGGACACAAGCCATCCTACCCGATAGCATGACTGCCTGGAATCGGCGACTCGCTGAAGGTGGTAGAACTCCTCCGAAAAGTCCAATTCGAGCGCCCCATCCTGGCGAGGTTTCTTCTCCACGAGTTCGAGAAACCTCCAATCCACGGAAACAACCAACAAGCAGCAGGCGATCGAGAGCGTCGACCCAATTCCACTGACCGCGACCAGCGATGTGATCAATTGCCCGGACTTGTACTGCGGGTTGAGAAGAAAGGCTGCGGCCGCGAGCATCACTCCGTTCAGTCTCATGAGCGCGGAGGCTTTGGAGTCTAGAACTCCGAGAAGATGGTAAATCCATTCGAGCGCCTTGTCTCCCCGTACGGAACTCGAGGCCGGCTGTTCAAGGAGCAAGCTGCCGGCGTTCGCAGGTGACGATTCACATAGCACCTGGCGCGCGATGATGTAGGGGGAGAACAGGAAGTCTTTGCGTGTGCCTCTTCGCTTGCCGAAACACCAATACAGCCACCAATACGGAAAACAGATCTTCACGGTGTCCCCTTGCGTTCACGCAGCCCCAATTCTTGCGCTTTATTGCCGATGGGCAACGACCCATTTCCGGGCTCTTCTTGACGAATCGCGCGCAAGGTCTCTGACACTTCAGGTCATCGAACCGCGGTGACCCTTGCAGCCCGCGTCAGCAGGTTCTTTGCAGGCCCCTTGAACGCTGTCCGAGCGAGTTCTGATTCGATTTGGCGCAGCACAGCATCAGGCACTTTCGTCGGCCCGGCGTGCACTCACACGGAGGATGCGTGACGCTGATCGGCCGGCCGGTCGATTGCGGTAGTCTCGCTATGTATACTCCCGTCATGCGCCGACTACGCTCGCCACTTTTGGTGCTAGCCTGCCTGGGCCTGCTGGCCACGCAGATGAGCGGTTTGCACATGCATGTCGATGCCGACGGCTACGTCGGCATACCCGAAGGCACTCATGTCCATCGTACAGCGGTCCACCCTCACGATGGCGCGCCGGTCGGCCACGCCCATGGGGTGGCTCACGACCATCCGGGCGATCCCGACCATGAACGCGAGCGCGACGTCACTGTCATCGAGCTTGGTGCCGGGGCGTCGAAGCTGCTGATCTTCTTCGCCTGGCTTGGGCTCGGCCTCGTTATTGTCTTGAGGGCCGGTAGCAAGATTCGGATACCCGCCGTCGTTCCACCGCCGACAACCCGCCGTGACCGATGGCGCCCGCCATTGCGTGCGCCCCCGTCTTTCTCCCACTCGTTGAGTCACTGCACTCGCTGATTGTTCCTGGGCGTTTGCCCGGATCCTCCGTCGTCTAGCGCGCCGGAGGTTGTGCTTACCGGAGATCCGTTTTATGTGGGGTCTGATCGCGCGCCATACGTGCGCATGTCTGTGCCTTTCGTTGCTGGGCGTGAGCGTCTCGGCGCAGATTGATTCGCCGGAAACTGAAGCCGCCATCGGGTTGGCCGAGGCGCTGTCGAGAACCATTGCCGGAAACCCCGACCTACTCGCATTCGGCTACCAGATCGAGGCTGCCGAAGGCCGCCTGCAGCAAGCGGCGCTGACACCGAATCCTGAGCTCGGCATCGCCGTGCAAGACGTGCTCGGCACCGACGCATTCCGCGGCGTTGACAGTGCCGAGACGACCGTAACGCTCGGCTGGATCCTCGAACGCGGAGCTCGCAAGCGCATCGTCGATGCGGCGCGCGCCGGCGTGTCGCTGCGAACCGTCGATGCCGAGATCGTGCGCATCGATGCGGCCGCCGAGACTGCGCGGCGTTTTCTCACCTGCTTGGGTTATCAAGGGCGGCTCGCGAACGCGGAGCGGGCCGTTGGGCTCGCGCAAGAAACCGTCGGTCTCATCGGCGAAAGCGTGGCCGCCGGCCGGTCGCTCGAAGCAGAGCTTGCGCGCGCCGAAGCGGAGCTTGCGCGTGCCGAGCTGCTCCAAGAGGATTACGAGCACGAGCTGCGCTCCGCCTACCGCCTCTTGAGCGCGCAGTGGGGCGAGACGCAACCGAATTTCTCGTCAGTGCGCGGCAACGTGGACCCTTTGCCGGTACTCGAGCCGTTCGAGGCGCTTCTCATGCGCGTCGACGAGAATCCGGAGCTCATGCGTTACATGTCGCAGCAGCGGCTCGACGACGCCGAGCTGCGGCTGGCGCAAGCTCGCAGCAAGCCGAGCTGGCACGTATCGGGAGGGCTGCGGCGCTACGAAGGCTCCGACGACCTCGCTTTGGTCGGCGGCCTCACGGTGCCGTTGCCGATCCGCAATCGCAACCAAGGGAGCATCGCCGCGGCGCGAGCGGACGTCACGCGAACCCAAGCGGAAATGACGGCCAGCCGCGTCCGAATCGAAACGGCGTTGTTCGCTATGCATCAGGAGCTCAATCACGACCTGCAGCTCGCCGGACGGTTGCGGGCCGACGTCATTCCGCGGCTCGAGCGCGCGCTCGCCGATACTCGCAGAGCCTACGAGCTCGGGCGGTACGGGTATTCGGAGTGGCGCATCGTGCAAGGCGAGCTGCTCGCAGCGAATAACGACTTGCTCGAGGCAGGCATCGACGCGCATCGAATCGTGATCGAGATCGAACGGTTGACCTGAGTGCGCGGATCGCCTCCGGCTGTGCAATGAGGGTAGTCATGACTAAGCCAACATTACTTCTTCTGCTGCTCGTTGTCGGCGCACTCGGCGGATGCGGCGGCGGGATGCCGAACGGCTCGCCGGCCGAACCGAGCGCCGCGGCGACGGATGAGCGAGGCCCGAACAACGGCCGGTTGCTCGCGGACGGCGACTTCGTGATCGAGCTCGCGATCTTCGAGACGGGCGTGCCGCCCGAGTTTCACGCCTGGGCGACGCGCGGCGGACAGCCCGTTCGTCCAGAGGACCTCGAGCTCAGCGTTGAGCTGACTCGCCTCGGCAACGAGATCGACGTGATTGACTTCCGCCCGCAGGGCGATTTCTTGAGAGGCACGTCGACCGTCTACGAGCCGCATTCGTTCGTCGTCTCGATCGACGCCTCACACGAAGGTCGCCGGCACCATTGGGAATACGAAAGCATCGAAGGACGCACGCGAATCGCGCCCGAGATGGCCGCCGCCTTCGGGCTTAAGACGTTGATCTCAGGTCCCGCCGTGCTCAAAGAAACGATCACACTGTACGGCCGTATCGAGCCCAACGCGACCGGTGTTCGCGAGGTCCGGGCGCGCTTCGACGGAGCGATCCAGTCGGTCGACGTGGCGCTCGGCGATACGGTGCGCGCGGGCCAGGCGTTGGCGAGTATCGAGAGCAACGAAAGCCTGCGGCCTTATACGATCGACGCGCCGATTTCCGGCGTCGTCACGGAGCGAAGCGCCAACGCCGGTGAACAGACTGCGGGCCGGCGGCTGTTCACGATCGTCGACACGTCGGCCGTGTGGGTCAACCTGTCCGTGTTTCTCGGCGATCGCTCGCGCGTGCGCGTCGGCGCTCCGGTCACGGTGACGTCGACTCTGGGCGGGCCCGCCGTCGAGGACACGATCTCTCATCTCAACATGCTCGCGGACGCCAACCAAGCGGTGACGGCTCGCGTGGTGCTCGACAACAGCGATGGCGCCTGGGCACTCGGCACGTACGTGACGGCCGAGGTGCAGGTCGCCGAAACGGAGGTGCCGCTGGCCGTCAAGCGCAGCGCCTTGCAAAGCTTCCGCGACTTTACCGTCGTCTACGCACAGGTCGGCGACGAGTACGAGGTGCGCATGCTCGAGCTCGGCCGGCAGAATCGAGAATGGGTCGAAGTGCTCGGAGGATTGAAGCCCGGCACACGCTACGTGACCGAGGGGAGCTACGTGCTCAAGGCCGACATCGAGAAGTCCGGCGCGTCGCACGACCACTGAGCGAGGACCGACATGCTCGAACGCATTCTCAAGTACTCCATCGACCGTCGGGGGCTGGTCTTGATGCTCGTCCTTGCCCTCGCCGGCCTCGGCGTTTGGAACTTCACGCGCCTCCCGATCGATGCCGTGCCGGACATCACGAACGTGCAGGTCGTCGTCAATACGTCGGCTCCTGGTTACACGCCGCTCGAGGTCGAGCAACGCATTTCCTTTCCGCTCGAGAACGCGATGGCCGGTCTGCCGCGTCTCGACCATACGAGATCGATTTCACGATACGGATTGTCGCAGATCACTGTCGTATTCGAGGAAGCGACGGACATCTATTTCGCGCGCCAGCAGGTGGCCGAGCGGTTGAGCTCGGTGAGATCCGCGTTGCCGGCGGCGCTCGAGCCGGCGTTGGGACCGATTGCGACGGGTCTCGGCGAGATCTTCATGTTCACGGTAGACGCCGAGCCTGAGGCCCGGAATCCCGACGGAACACCCATCACGCCCACGGACCTGCGTACTGCGCACGACTGGATTATCCGTCCTCAACTGCTGCGCGTGCCGGGAGTCGTCGAAGTGAATCCGATCGGCGGTTTCAAAAAGGAGATTCTGGTTGCGCCGGATCCGCCGAGGCTCCTGGCTTTCGGGTTGACGTATGAAGACGTCCTGAACGGCCTCAGGGGCAACAACCAGAACCGGGGTGCCGGCTTCATCGAGTACAACGGCGCGCAATGGTTGATGCGTATTCCCGGACAGGCCGCGGACGCCGAGGATCTCGCGAACGTCGTCATCGCGGAGCGAGACGGCGTCCCCGTGCGCATATCGGACGTCGCGACGGTCGGCATCGGCCGGGAGCTCCGCGCCGGCGCGGCGACGCAGAACGGCCGCGAAGTCGTCATGAGCACGGTGTTCATGCTGATTGGCGAGAACAGCCGCGAAGTGGCAAACGCCGTAGCCCTGAAGCTCGAAGAGATCAAGCCGAGCCTGCCGCCCGGTATCACGGCGACTGCCGTCTACGACCGTACCGAGCTCGTGGACGAGACGCTCGTCACCGTCGAGACGAACTTGCTCGAAGGCGCTCTCCTCGTCATCGCCGTGTTGTTCGTGCTGCTCGGCAATGTGCGTGCCGCCCTTCTGACGGCAGCAGTGATCCCGCTCGCGATGCTGATGACGATCACCGGAATGGTGCAGAGCCGAGTCAGCGCCAATCTCATGAGCCTCGGTGCGCTCGATTTCGGGCTCATCGTCGACGGCGCCGTCATCATCGTCGAAAACTGCCTCAGGCGGCTCACCGAGGCTAGCCATGACGGGAAGCAAGCATTGCAGGAGCGCTTGGCGGTCGTTCTCGATGCCACGCGCGAGGTCATTCGTCCGGCGCTGTTCGGCGTCTGCATCATCACGGCCGTGTACATCCCGATTTTCGCGCTGACCGGTATCGAGGGAAAGATGTTTCATCCGATGGCGACGACCGTCGTCATCGCGCTCGTCAGCGCCATGATTCTGTCCGTGACGTTCGTGCCGGCCGGGGTGGCGCTGCTCTTCCGGGAGCCTGTGCGAGAGAAGCGCAATCCGATCGTTGCCGGCGCGCGGCGCATTTACGAGCCGGTGCTGATCGCGGCGCTGCAATTCCGCTGGGTGACCGTGGGCGTTGCGATTGCGTTCGTCGCCGTGGCCGGCGCGCTCGCGACGCGCTTAGGCACCGAGTTCGTGCCGAATCTCGACGAAGGCGATATCACGATGCACGCCTTGCGCATCCCGGGCACGTCGTTGCAACAGGCGATCGAGCTGCAACTCGAGCTCGAAGCCGGAATCCGCGAGATGCCCGAGGTCGAACGCGTGTTTGCCAAGATCGGCAGCGGTGAGGTCGCTACGGATCCGATGCCACCGAGCGTGGCCGACAATTTCGTCATGCTCAAACCACGAGACCAGTGGCCCGATCCCGACAAATCGAAGGAAGAAGTCGTTGCGGATCTCGAAGCGCTCGTGACGCCGATTCCCGGCAATCGGTACGAGTTCCTCCAACCGATTCAAATGCGCTTCAACGAGCTCATCGCCGGCGTA
>DATCIQ010000333.1:0-3418 GCA_036507635.1 Gammaproteobacteria bacterium | reverse complement strand
CTTTCACGATCTCGCTGCGCCCATGGTATTTCGTGCCGGCGACGTCGAAGTCCGCATCTTCGACGAAGACGCCGGCGTAACCATCGGCGTCGAGCGTATCGAGCGCCATCACATAACGTGCGACGAGCGCCTCGATCTCGGCGCGATCGCGAAGCTCTTGTAGAACGCCGGCCTCATCGGCGGAGACGGGCGCCGCGAGCATCGAGCCGCCGATCACAAGGCCCAAGACCACTCGTCTCGAAGTTTGCATTTGGCGATTCCCCCGGTTGGTAGGAGCGAGCTTTGCTCGCGATTCGTCAATTCGCGAGCGAAGCGCGCTCCTACAAAGATTCGGCTGCGATCAATTCCTCAATGACGGCGGCCGTGTCTTCGTAGACGTTCACGACGCTCGCCGCACGCCCCCCGCTGCGCATGCGCCCCATGGCCGCGTCGATCGGCGTGTAGCCGTTCAAGTCCGCGGCGGTGAGATTCGCGCCATTGGCCGCGAGCAGCTTCACGAGGTCGCTCCAGCCGCGAAATGCGGCGCCGTGCAACGCCGTCTGGCCGAAACGATCGCGCGCGTTGATATCGGCGCCACCCGCGAGCAGCGCGCTCGCGCTGGCCATGGCTTCGGCCTCCGTCTTGAAGCGCCCGCGCGTGTCGATCTCAGAGGAGCGCAATCCCGTCGCGGCCATGAGCGGCGTGAGGCCGTCGGCGTTCGGCAAATCCGGCAGCGCTCCATGCTCGAGCAAGATCTCGACCACGGGCGTATCGCCGGCCTTCGCGGCGCGGATCAGCGGCGTCACACCGATGCCGAGAATCGAATCGGCACCGCGGTCGGCCCCGAGATCGCGATACGGCTGCAAGAGCTTCATTTGCGGATTCGGGTTCGCGCCCGCCGCGAGCAGCGTGGCGATCATCTCGAAGCTCGTCGTCCTATCGAGAGACGGACGATCCGGCCGGCCGCCGTGCGGAATCGTGTTGTAATCGACGGCCGCATAGAGCGGTGTGCGTCCCCACCAATCCCATTTGTTGACGTTTGCGCCGTGCTCGATCAAGAACTTCGCCGTGGCGAAGTGCGCGTTCAAGAGCGCCGCGAGCAACGGTGTTACGGCGTCCGGGTCCGGCAAGTCGACATCGGCGCCGCCCGCGACGAGCACTTCGGCGCACGCCGCGCAACCCTCGCGCGCGGCGAACAGCAATGGCGTGAGCCCGCCCGACGGCAAGTGCTTGGCGCGCGGCTCGGCGGTGACTTGGCGTTCCCAGTTGTGAATCTTCGAGCGCGCGTTCGCGTCGGCGCCATGCTCGAGCAAGAGCGCCACCATTTCCGGACGTTGCTCGGCGGCGGCCCACATGAGCGCCGTTTGCTCCTTCCATTGCTCGCGCGCGTCGACTTTCGCGCCGTGCTCGAGCAGCAATCGAGCGGCCTCGAGATTGCTCGTGCGCGCGACGATCATGAGCGCCGTCTGGCCCTCGGCATTCGGCGAGTCGACGTCGGCGCCGGCTTCGAGCAGCGCTTCGAGAACCGCGACGTTCCCGACCACCGCGGCTTCGGACATCGGCGTCGCGCCGTAGTCGTTGGTGAGCGATACGTCCGCGCCGGCCGCGATGAGCGCGCGGACGAGCTCGAGATCGTCGTAGTGCGCGGCCCAGTGCAGCGCCGTGGTGCCGTCGGCTTCGCGCGCATCGACGTCGGCGCCTTCGCTCAATGCCGAAAGCGCGGCGGCCGTCGCTTGGGACTTCGCGGCGGCGACGAGCGTTTCGTTCGACCAGGCGGTCGCGGCAGAAAGCAGGAAAAGAATCGCGAGCGAAGCTCGCTCCCACACCGTCGCTCGTTCCCACACGTTTTGTAGGAGCGACGTCCCGTCGCGATTCTTGGATCGCGGCCGGAGGCCGCTCCTATGGCGCAGCATCTAGACCGCCGCGAGCTCGGCCGTGCTGTCGCCGACGGTATCGACCGGAACGCCGGCGCGATCGAGTAGCGTGAGCAGCAGGTTCGAGACCGGCGTGCGATCCGGGTACTTCAAGTGCTGATTGCCCTTGATGCGTCCGCAGCCGCCGCCGAGGATCGCGGAGGGCAGCGGAAAGTGATCATGGGCATTGCTGTTGCTCATGTTGCTGCCGTAGAGAATGATCGAGTTGTCGAGCATCGACCCGTCGCCGTCCGGCAAGTCCGCGAGCTTACCGACGAACTTCGCGAACACGTCCGTGTGGTACTTCTGAATACGCACGAGACGCTCCATCTTCGCGGGGTTGTTCTGATGGTGCGAGAGCGGATGGAACGCGTCGGCGACGCCGAGGTGATTGTAGGTCATGTTGCTGACCTCGGCCGCCATCATAAATGTCGCGATGCGCGTGATGCTCGCTTGAAAGGCGAGCGCCGTCATGTCGAACATGAGATTGAGATGCTCGTCGAACGAGTTCGGGATGCCGACGGGCGCATTCGGCAGATTCAGGTGCGAGAAATCCTGCGCCTCCATCTTCTGCACGCGCCGTTCGATCTCACGCACGCTCTCGAGGTAGTCGCTGACGATGCGCTGATCCTCCGGGCCCAAGCTCCGCTGCAAATCCGCGGCTTCGGACTGCACGAGATCGAGGATGCTCGTGTACTGCCTGGCCAGCGCTTTGCGCTCTTCGGGCGTATCTCCTTGACCGAAGAGGCGTTGAAACAAGTTGCGCGGATTGAACTCCATCGGCAGCGGCGTCGACGGCGTCCGGAAGGAAATCGTTGCGCCGTAGCTGCAGCCGTAATTGCGATCGCAGACGCCCGCGCCGATGCTCTTGGTCTCTTCCGTCGCGACCTCGATCGACGGCAGCGGCGTGTCCTGGCCGATGTGCTGCGCGGCCAACTGATCGACCGTGACGCCGCCGTACGGGTCGTGGCTCACGCGCGGTGCGATGCCCGAGAGCCAGGTTCCCGGCGTGATCGCATGAACGGGGCCGTTCGCGTGGCGGTTCTCGAGGCCCGACACGATCGTGAGCCGATTCTTGAAAGGCGCGAGCGACTGAAGAATCGGCGTGATCTCCCAGTCGCCGCCCTCGGTCGCCGGCGTCCATTGGTCCATGACGGCGCCGTGCGGGAAATAGATGAACGCCATTTTCGGTTTCGGCGCCGCGGCGGTCTGCGCTATTGCCGTGCGCGCGGGAATCATCGCATCGAGCAGAGGCAACGCCACCGTGGCGCCGATTCCGCGGAGGAACGTCCTTCTCGGCAGGTGCTTCTTGGTGACGAACATCGCGATTCTCCTCGTTCCCAGCCGATCGAGCTTACCCTATCCCAGGGCGCCCTTGTAGGAGCGAGCTTCGCTCGCGATTCTTGCCGAAGATCGCGAGCGAAGATCGCGAGCGAAGCTCGCTCCTACAGGGGCGGCCGGGGATATGGTAAGCTCGATCGGCTGGGAACGAGGAGAATCGCGATGTTCGTCACCAAGAAGCACCT
>DATCIQ010000332.1:0-7679 GCA_036507635.1 Gammaproteobacteria bacterium | reverse complement strand
CCGAAATCGTGGGCGCCGCGTTGGTGCGGACGTTGCTGCTCGTTGTCGTGCCGGGCGTGGTCGAGCTACCGCTCGTTGCACCGCCGGCAGCGTTGCCGGCCGCCGCCGTCTCTTCGTCTCCGCCGCAGGCCGCAAGCAGTGCGGCCAGCGCGCAGCAACCCGCGAATCGCATCGTCCATTTGACTGTCGTCATCCCCAAGACCCCTGAAGCAACCGTTATGCGTGGCAAAGCACACCGATTGCCCACGGGGCCGGGACCGACTGCGCGCGACCGCTACAGGGTCCTTGCAAGCTGACGACCGAAGCCAAGAGTGGCGGCGGCCGGCAACCCCGCTGTCATGGAGAGCAGCTCTCCAGACCGGTGGCTTTGCGTCCCCGCCTCGCGACGGGTTTGCCCTTCACAATCAGCCGGCGCGTCCGTTGACGGCGCACACCGGCAGATGCATTGCTACTAATACAACTTCCATGCCAGAGACCCTGTAGTGAAGCGCGGCGCGGGGCCGGCGCCGCCGGGCCCAAGTTATGTCGAGGCGTTTGTGCGCAAACACCGACAGGTCGGGAGGAGCGGGAAGGCGGCGCGCCCGTGACACGGTCGACGGCGTGTCTCCGTCCGGCGACAAGGTCTTCGCGGTGATGTCAAATCACTTTGCGACCTGCGTATCATTGCGAGCAACGACAACGGTTTCGGTTACGCTGCGTTGGCGTACTGCAACGTCGCCGATCGGCGACGCGTAACATAAACTGCCGACCTATGTAAAAGAGAGAGAGATCGGAGCTTCGTGACCTCGCGAATCGCGGCCGTCTGCGTCGCAACCCTCGTCGCCGGTTCCGCCGCAGCACGCGGCGTGAGCCCCTATCTGCCGCTCGGCCTATCGCCGGAGATCGAGCGCCGTATCGAGCGCGCGCTGATTCTCGCCGACCAGCCGGTCCTCACGCGCCCGATCGCGGCCGCCACCGTGTACGACGCCCTGCCCGCCCTATGCGCTCGAGATGCCGCGCTCTGCGAGCAACTCAGACGCTACCTCGCTCCCTTCATGCGCAACGGCGGATTGACGCACTTGAGCCTCGCCTTCGCCGCCGGATCGAGCGAGGAAACCCCTCTGCCGAATCGCCGCGGCATGACGACCGGGAGCACCTACGAGCTTTCGTCGAGCCTGTACTGGCAGCCCAGCGATTTCATCATCGTCAACGCGGGTATCGTCGCTTACAGCGACGAGCGGATCGCGGCGGGCAGCTTCGTGAGCTTAGGCATGGAGCACGCGCAACTCGATCTCGGCTTTCGCGATCACTGGCTGTCACCGATGACGGATAGCGCAATGTTGCTCGGCGTGCACGCAGAGACGATGCCGTCCGTGACGTTGTCGAGCTATGCGCCGATGACGCGTTGGGGATTCCGCTACGAGGTCTTTCTCGCCGAGATGAGCGAATCGAGCGCCATCGCATTCGACGGCGGCTTCACGGCAGGCAATCCGCGGCTCGCGGGCATGCACCTGTCGTTTCAGCCGCTGCCCGGCTGGGCCATCGGCATCAACCGCATCATGCAATACGGCGGCGGCGCTCGCGAGGATTCGTTCGGCGATCTCTTCGACGCGTTCTTTCGTCCTAACGAGAACGACAACACGGGCACGACGGGCGACTTCGGCAATCAGGCCGCGTCGATCACGTCGCGCTTCTTGATGCCCGGCGAGCTGCCGTTCGCGATTTACTTCGAGCTCGCGGGCGAGGACACGTCGAAGAACAGCAACGTGCGCTTGGGCAACACCGCATTCTCGGGCGGCGTGCACTTTCCGTCGCTCGGTCGGGGCCTCGAGCTCACGGTCGAGCTCAGCGAGTGGCAGAACGGCTGGTATGTCCACCACATCTACCAGGACGGTCTGCGCCACGAAGGCAACGTAATTGGTCATTGGGGAGGTGACTCACGCGTACTGGGCGACGGCGTCGGCGCGCGCAGTCTCATGGCGCGCATCGGCTGGGAGCCGCGCTTCGGCGGCGTGCTCGAAGCGACGTACCGAGCGCTCGAGAACGAAGACTACACGGCCCCCGACTATGAGCGCGCGCAAGCGCTCGAGCTGCGTTACAGCAGGATGTGGCGCGACTTTCACTTCGGCGCCGAAGCGTATGTGAGCAAGGACGTCTTCGGCGATTCCTATTCGCGCGTCGGCGCATTCCTGCGGTTTTAGCGAGTCGAGCCATGCGAGCGTCCCTGATTGCACTATGCCTCATCGCCGCGCCGGCTCGAGCCGAGCTCTTCGTCGACGTCGGCGCCGGCATCCATGCCGTCGAAGCGAAAATCGCAAACATCGACGAGACCGTCGACAGCACGGACGGCGGCGTGCATCTCGGCTTCGGGGCGCGGCGCGCCATCGGCGCGAGCGGTGACATCGGAGTGCGGCTCGAGCTCGATACCGTCGATTCGGACCTCTTCTTCGCCGTGCGCGCATTCGATTACCGGCACCACATCTCGGACAAGCTCGCCGTCGGCTTTTTCTTGGGCGCGGCGCGTCTCGATCTCGGCACGCCCGCCTACGGCTACTACCTCGGGGCCGGCGTGACCCTCAAAGAAATCCGGCCGCGTTGGGACTTGGGTGTAGATCTTCGCTTCGGCGACAAAGTGGCGCGCGACAACGTGCTGCCGTCCGACCCGCAAGGGGGGAGCCCCGATAACTTCCACGACGTCACGGGTCTCACCGTCTACTTGAGCTATCGCTTTTGAGCAAGGATGGTATCGACGGCCGCGCGCGCGTAGCTTCGATCGTCGAAGCGCGCGACGCTCGCTGCACCCGCGGCCGATAGCGTTCGACGTGCGTCCCGGTCGCCGAGCAGCGCAACCGCTTTGGCGGCGAAAGCCTCGGCACTCGGTGCGTCGATGAGCCACGGCGTGTACTCGGGCGGCAGGCATTCCGCTGCGCCGACGCGGCGGGAGGTCAGCACGGGGACGCCGAGCGCCTGTGCTTCCGACACAACGATGCCGAATTCCTCGAAGCGTGCGGTATGGAGAAGCACGTCGAGCGCCGCGAGCCACTTCTCGGGTTGCCGATTCTTAGGTCTGTAGAGAACGCGGCCGGCGCGCACGAGCGCATGCCTAAGCGCCTCATCGGGCAGGCGGCGCGAGCCGACGACGAGGAAGCGCGCACTCGGCACCGTCGCGGCGATGCGCTCGGCCGTATCGAGAAACACGTCGAGACCGCGCTTCTGAAAATCGCCGGACGTCACGAGCCCGATCACCGGCACCGTATCGTCGAGCCCAAGGTCCGCTCGTGCTCGCGGGCGCAGTCTCGCTGCCGCCGCGGGCGTGAACACGGCCGCGCGATATCCCGGGTAGTGGACGACGATGCGCTTGGGCTCGAGCGCGAAATGCCGCATCAGTGCCGCCCTGACGAGCTCGGAATTCGCGACGATGGGCGTCGTGGTTCGCAGTGCGCGAAAGAACACAGCCTCGCGTGCGACATCTTCGGCCCACTCCGGCCGCGCGACGAAGCGGCTCGCTTCGGTAAAAAAATTGTGCACGAACGTGACGTCCGCGGCCGCAAGCACGGCGCCGTGATCCACGATGATCTCTGCGCGACCGGCCAAGGCTGCGCGCCGCTCGGCGCCGCGAGGCGACAATCGCCGGGCGCGAATTCCCGTACGCAGAAAAAACTCGAGCGCACCGCGCCCGCCTGCGACCTGGACGCGCTCACCGGCGGCCGCCAGACGGCGCGCCTGCATCTCGATGAGTTGTCCGGCGCCGCTGGTGAGACTCAAGCGGGGCCGGTACAGCAAGACGTTCATGACGGCGCCGCCGAGCGCTGCGTCAACAGACGCGAGGCCTCGACAATCCCACCCACGATGCCGATTGCAAGAACCGTTAGCGCGAATGCGAGCAACGACAATGTCAAAGCATCGACGGCGGCGACTCCCAGTCCGCCCATCAGATAGACGACGGCGCCCTCTCGGAACCCAAGACCGCCGACCGTCGCGGGCATGAGCGTAACGACCATAGCTCCGCTGCGAACCCAAGCGATCGCCAGCGCATCGATGTCCAACCCCACCGCACGCGCAAGGACAACCCAGCCGGCGATGCCTGCCGCGTGCAGGGCGGCGGATAGCAGGATTGCGAGCACTATCGTGCGCGATTCGGGCTTGCATGCGAAGGTGCCGGCTGTAGTCAAATACGTCGCGACGCGGCGCAAGCCCGGTGTGCGATTAGCAATCGTCAACCAAGCGTCGAATGCGGGCGTGGTGAGCAGCACGCTGAGCAAACCCGCTCCGCACGCAATGACGGCCAAGAGGGCCGTCACAGCGGGAAGCGTCTGCTCTTGCATGAAGATACCGGCGACGACTCCGATAGCGGCGCCGGTCGCCGTCGTCAGCGCGCGATCGCCTGCAAGCACGACGAGCGCCGTGCCCACGCCCGAAGCGCTCGGCGCGAGACGAAACAGCCTGACAGCCCAGCCGGTCGCGCTCCCGCCGGGAAGGAATAGGCCATAAAAGACCGCCGAAAGATTGACGCCCAGTGCCTGCGCGTGCGTCAGTGGCAGCCCCTGGGAGCCCGCCAAGAACCACAGCCGAATCGCGCCCAGCCACTGCGCGAGCAATGCCGTCGAGAAGGCGGCCAGCGCCGCCGGCCAGGGGCAGTCCGCAACCCGCGCAATCAGGCCTTCCGGTCCCACCCACTTGGCGAGCGCCGCCAGAATCGCGAGGGCGAGTACGATGCGCAACGCACGAGTCGTACCCGTCAAGGATGCAGCACCGTGTTTCCGTCCGACAGGAACAGTGGCGTGCCTTGCATATAGTCGGGCGCCGTCACGCCGACGAGTGACAGGATGGATGGTGCGATGTCGGCCAGGCGGGCCTCCGAACCACTCGCGCGGAGGCCCGCGTCGTCGGCCAAAACCCAACCGCGCTCGGACGGATGATGAGGCAAGTAGCCGTGGTTGCCGCGATGGACGGGATTCCTGACGCGTTGACGCTGGTGGCGATCCATGAGCCCGAGCACGACGTTGCCCACCGGCTGGTAGAAATCATGCGGGAAGAATATCCATCCGGCATCGGCGAATATGTACATCTCGCCGAAGGCGTCATCTTCGAAGCATACGTCATAGTCGTGCATGTCTCGCCAAGTCAGCAACTCGGTACGCGGCAACGCCTTCAGCACGTCCGACAATACACGTCGAGCCCGCTCCGTATGGAACCAGAAACGCGCCGACGCGAGCTCCACAAAGTAACTGTATTCGGATTCCGGAATTCCCGTCCGTTTTACGGTCTGGACGAGCGGCACCGTTCCCATGACGCGCTCTTGGCCGTGGTCGACGAGAAGCATGAGCCGCACGCCGAGGCGGCGGCACCTCGCGTGCAAATCGCGGACGAAGCGATCCGTGCGCAACAGCGCGTCGTCCATCACGTCCTCGTTGTCGAGATGCCAGTGCTGCACCAGATCCAACGCGTACATTTCCAGAAACTCGAGCGCCCGTTGTCCAGTCGGCAGACTTTCTGCGAGCTTCGGTAGAGAGTCGAAATCTTTCGTGAATATGTACTGAGCACGTTCTCCGAGCAGGCCGAAGATCGAGCGATACCCCGAGAACTCCTCCATGCCGTCGCCCTGGACGGCTCGCCGCGTGTATTTGAAGCGATGCAGCTCGAAGCGGCGACGTCGGCGCCACGGGATTACCGCAAGATCGTACTCGCGATCGAAGAAATGACGCGTGCATTGCGCGGTGGTGACCAGGATATCGGGAACAGCGTCTGCGATTCCCGGCCTCGCTCCATTGCGAAACCGGGGCTTCAGACTGACCTGCCACACGCGATGTTGATGAGGCAAAGTGCCGGATACGAGCGTCGGGATGAGCTCGGTGTTCGGCAAAGTCCGTATCGAAACGGCCTCGAGCTCATGGCGCAACGAGTCGATGTACGGCGTCTTGTCGCGATCGATTCGTCGCGCATCCAGACCGGGGACATAACAGACGAAGAGTGATTGCGGCTGCGGGGTCATTACATGCCTTCACGTCGCAAAGCGCGGCGAAAGCCGCGGGATGGTGGGCCGTGTAGGACTCGAACCTACAACCAATGGATTAAGAGTCCACTGCTCTACCAATTGAGCTAACGGCCCGGGTGTCGGGAGTGGGGTGGACGATGGGACTCGAACCCACGACGGCCGGAATCACAATCCGGGGCTCTACCAACTGAGCTACGTCCACCAACGATTCTTGTCAGACGAATTCTAATCAATCTTGGCGCGCCCGGCAGGACTCGAACCTGCAACCCCCGGCTTAGCTTACCACTGCAGCTTTCGCAGCCCTCGCCCTCGAGGTTTCGTGGTCTGGACTATCTCTTCACCCTCGCAGGTGCCGCACGTATAGTCTCTACGGATCCCGGCGCTCATGCGCCGGTTTCCACGGGATTGCCATCGGCGCGACCCGTTAAGGTTTCCCCGTTACAGTGCGGTCCACTGCAGCGGTTCGCCGGCACGACCGGCTCGTTCCCGCTGCAGGCTCCCGACTCGAAAGGCCGGTGCTCTATCCGTTGAGCTACGGGCGCCATGATCGATCTCTTCGTAATGGTCGGGGCAGAGGGATTTGAACCCCCGACCCTCTGCTCCCAAAGCAGATGCGCTACCAGACTGCGCCATGCCCCGACGCACGTGGCATGTTAGGGGCGGTACGGGGAGACCGTCAATCGAAGTTCGCTATAATCCGCGCTCCTTGCAAGCCCTAGAGTGATCATTCGTGCCTGCCAAGCTCATCGACGGCAAAGCCATCGCGCAGCAATTGAGAGGCGAGCTCGCCGCTCGAGTCGCCACGGTCCGCCGCAAGCTCGGCCGGCCGCCGGGGCTTGCGATCGTGCTCGTCGGCGACGATCCGGCCTCGCAAGTCTACGTTAGATCCAAGCTCAAGACGGCCGAAGAGTCGGGTCTCATCGTCAAGTTCGAGCCGTTGCCGGGCGGCGCGAGCCTCGAAGCCGTGCTCGGCCTCGTGCAGAAGCTCAACGCGAGCAAGGAGATCGACGGCATTCTCGTGCAATCGCCGTTGCCGGCCGCGCTCGGCAGCGATGCCGAGCAGCAAGTGTTCGATGCGATCGACCCCGCGAAGGACGTCGACGGCTTCAGCCCGATCTCGGCCGGGCATCTTGCGCAGAATCGGCCCGGCTTCGCGCCGTGCACACCCGCCGGCGTCATCGAGATGTTGGATCGCTCGCACATCGAGATCCAAGGCAAACGTGCCGTGGTGCTCGGGCGCTCCGATATCGTCGGCAAGCCCATGGCCATGTTGCTTCTGCATCGCAACGCCACCGTCACGATCTGTCATTCGCGAACGCGCGACTTGGCCGCCGTCGCGCGCGGCGCCGAGATCCTCGTCGTGGCGATCGGTAGAGCAGCGATGGTGACGCCCGACTACGTCGCGCCCGGCGCCGTCGTGATCGACGTCGGCATGAATCGCATCACCGATGCGAGTCAAGCCGCGCGGATTTTCGCGAACCATCCGAAACGGCTCGCCGTGTTCAAGAAAACCGGCTCGATCTTGGTCGGCGACGTGCACCCCGACGTTGCGGACGTCGCCGGAGCGCTGACGCCGGTGCCGGGCGGCGTCGGTCCGCTGACCATCGCGATGCTCATGGCGAATACCGTCAAAGCCGCCGAGGCGCGGGTGTCCGTGTAGGAGCGAGCTTCGCTCGCGATTCCGAGAAAGATCGCGAGCGAAGCT
>DATCIQ010000331.1:0-12949 GCA_036507635.1 Gammaproteobacteria bacterium | reverse complement strand
AGCTCGTCCTATGTGTGCTAAGGCACAGACGGCCTTGCCAGGTAGGGGACAATCGTCCGATGGCAAGGCGTCCCGTCGTGAATCGTTTGCTGGCCGCCCTGCAGCCCGCCGGCCGTCGACGGCTGCTCGAGAATTGCCAGCGGGTCGAGTTGACGTTGGCCGACGTCCTTTGGGAATCCGCCGCGCGAATTCGGCATGTCTACTTTCCGCTCGACAGCATGATCTGTTTATTGATGCCGATCGACGGCCACCCGAGCCCGGAGGTACGACTGGTCGGCAACGAGGGCATGCTCGGCGTCTCCCTGATGCTCGGCGTCGACATTTCGTCGCTGCGGGCCGTGGTGCAAGGCTCCGGAGCTGCGCTGCGAATGACCGCCGCATCGCTTCGCCGCGAGCGAGAGTCGAACCCCGCGCTGCAACGGGCGTTGAACCGTTACACCTACGTGCTGTTGGAACAGCTCTCCCAGGCGAAGGCGTGCATCAGTTTCCATCTATTGGAAGCACGCCTGGCCCGCTGGCTGCTGATGACGCACGATCGCGCGCACTCGAACGAGTTCCATCTTACCCACGAATTCCTCGCGCAAATTCTTGGAGTGCGCCGCGTCGGCGTCACTAACGCCGCTACGTTGCTGCAAAAGCAAAACCTGCTCAGCTATAGCCGCGGCGACATCGTCGTTCTCGACCGGGCCGGGCTCGAGGCGGTCTCGTGCAATTGCTACCGGGCTGGGAAGAATACCTACGAGCGCGTCCTCGGATGAGTTATCGGTGCCGTATGTACGCGAACGCACAGAGCTCCGTTATGGAAGAGACGACAATAGCGGCAGCATCAAAGTTTAGGTTGGAGAATTCGATCATGAACAAATTTACGCGCTTAGCCGCTTTCGTCCCCGCAATCCTGCTGGTGGCGGTTCTGGGTTGCACGGCCACTGCAACGCGGGACAGCACCGGCGAGTACATCACCGACAGCTGGATCACGACGAAAGTGAAGGCGGCTCTAGTCGGAGATACGCAAGTGAAAGCCACCGAGGTCAACGTCGAGACCTTCAGGGGAGTGGTGCAACTCAGCGGCTTCGTGAGCTCCGCGACTGCGATGAATCAGGCAGTCGAGGTCGCGAACAGCATTGAAGGAGTGGTTTCGGTCGAGAACGATATGCGCATCAAGTAACGCGGCTCGTCATCAGCCTTTGGCCGCCCTCGCCCTCCCAATCCTGCTCTGCCGACTGATCGGAGTGCTCAAAGCGGCGGGCGGCCTCTTCCCAATTTACGACCGACCACCAGGCCTGCAAATAGTCACTGCGCCGGTTTTGATACTTGAGGTAGTAGGCATGCTCCCAAACATCGTTGACCAGAATGGGGAAGTGCCCCTGCATCATGGGGTTGTCATGACCGGAGGTCGCATAGATCTCTAGCCCGCCGCCTTCCTGGTTCGTCCTTGCGAGCCAGACCCACCCAGACCCGAAGAGTTGCTCGCCGGCTGCCGCAAATCTCACCTTGAACTGCTCGAGCCCCCCGAAATCACGGTCGATCGCCTCGGCGAGCGGGCCCGCCGGTGCGCTGCCGGCTGCCGGAGACATAGCCCGCCAGAACAGACTATGGTTCACGTGCCCGCCGGCGTTGTTGCGGATGGAGGCCCGGATACCTTTGGGAAGAGCGCTCGAGTTGAGCAGCAGCCACCAGGCATCGTGCTTCTGAAGCTCTGGGAAGTCTTCGAGCGTCGCATTCAGCTTGGCCACATAGGACGCGTGATGCTCATCGTGATGCAGCATCATGGTCTGCGCGTCGACGTAGGGCTCGAGCGCCGCACGAGGGTACGGCAGCGGGGGAAGTAGATGCTTCCATGAGCGCCGCGTTGGAGTCGTGTCCAAGATAGTCCGCTGGGTCCGGTCGGCGATCAATTTTCGTCGAGCTCTTCGCGCACGTCGTCTATGGCGTCGTCGATCTGATTTTCTGTGGTTTCGCCGCCGGCTCTGATGTCCTCGACTGCCTCGTCGATTTCTTCGCCGGCTCTCTCGAGCGGGCCCTCTTTCTCGCAAGCCAATAGCAGCAACATCATTGGTATTACCACCGCAAACTTCTTCATGTGATCTCCGCGTTTGTTCAGGAACGATCGGCACTTCGATAGTGCCGACGCGAATCGTCACGGCTTTTAGTCGCGAGTGTCTGTACGTTGGCGCACGTAGTACGCCTCGGCCGCGCGATTCGCTACGTACGCCAGCGCACAGACTCGCGTATGAACCGCGCGTAACGTCACTGTCATCGTAGAGAAATGAGGTAACGCTCCATGTACATCATCATTTGGCTTGTAGTTGGCGGATTGGTCGGCTGGATAGCAAGCATGCTCATGGGAACCGACGGGCGGCAGGGGATCTTTCTCAATGTCGTGGTCGGAATCGTCGGGGCCTTTCTCGGCGGATTTCTTTTGAGCAACTTCTTCGGAACATCCACGATCAATCAGGGCAATTTCAGCCTATCCGGATTGCTAGTGTCCCTTCTGGGAGCCGTCATCCTTCTGGCTCTTTTAAAGGTAGTGCGGCGGGCCGCCTAAATTGTCTGTTAGAGGAAAAAGGGAAATGGAAACGAAGATGAGCACGATGGGTGAGGTCCGGCTGGCGGCGACGCTGATCGGCATTATTTGCGCTGGCACCGTTGGTGCTCAGCAACTCGATACGAGGAACCTGGCCGAGCCGAGAGTTCAGGCGGCGACTTGCGCCGACGTGGAATGGGAACAGAACCTGCTCGAGCAGTATCCGCGGATCGGAGAGGGTTGTCAGGAGGTTGTCGTCGTCGAGGGCGTGAAATGGGCCCGTTTCGATGCTGAATTCGTGCGCAGGGATCGCGACGGCGTCACGATGGATTTCAAGGATCGTCAAGGCCGATCGATGGAAGAGATCACCGTGTTGCCCGCGCCGGAGCAACGAGTGTCCATCCAAGGCCGCGAATATCAGTTCTCCGAGCTGACACGCGGTCAGCAGTTGAACGTATACGTCCCCGAGAGGATGTTCGCCGTCTCTGTCGAGCCCGGTGCTCCGGCCGAGTTACTGGCACAGATCGTGCCGGCACCCGTGACGGCGGCGCAGGCGGAACCTGCAGAGCTACTGGCACAAGCAGAGCCCGCGCCGACCCGCATTACAGCACAGCGACTTCCGGATACCGCCGGCCCGCTGCCGTTGCTCCTCCTTGGGGGGCTCGCGTCTTTGCTGGGCGGGTTGGGGCTCGCGATCAGACGCCGATTTAGAGTGAACGGATAGACGACGGCCCGGTGGAGCGCGGATGAGAGCACAGATCTTGAACGGGGGCGCCCCAGCTCGGGCGCTCGACGACGACCTCGCGGCCAACGGACAAGCACTGGGCGCAGCGCTGCAGCAGATCGACGCGCTTCGAATACGACATTCGCTGCTCGAGCAAGACGTCGTACGACTCGAGCGCGAGATCGAGAAAGCGCGCCGGTTCGCGTATTACGACGAGCTGACCGGTCTTCCCAATCGCCGGCTTTTGGCGGACCGGTTCAACCAAGCGGTGGCCGGGGGAGCACGGCGGCACAAGCGCGTGGCGTTGGTGTTCCTCGATCTGGACGGATTCAAGGGCATCAACGATGCGCTTGGGCATGCGGCGGGGGATGACTTACTCAAGCAAGTAGCCGCGCGCCTGACCGCATGTATTCGTGCGTCCGACACCGCATGCCGTTACGGGGGCGACGAATTTGTCGTGCTGCTGCCGGAGTTCGAAGGCCGCAGATGCGTGGTTGCGGCCGCAGAGAAGATTCGCGCTCATCTGGCAAGGCCCTACGTCATTGACGGCATCGGAATCAAAATCACGACGAGTATCGGCATGGCCGTCTCCCCGCTCGACGGGGAAGGCTACGGCGAGCTGATGCAGGTGTCGGACCTCGCCATGTACCGCGACAAGGCTCGCAGTCCCGCGCCGCCGAGCGTGCTCGGTAGCGAGCCGGTTCTTATTCGCACGGGTGCGGCGGCGAAGGCGTACAATGGCAGACACTTACCTGCGTAGAGCTTTCCCCGATGCTCGATTCCCTCCGGCCGGCCAGCTCCGAGTGGCAAAGCCGGCATCTAGTCGTGACCCCTGAGCAGCTCGGGATGCGCAGCGTCGGTGATTGTCAACTGCGCGTTGAGCGGCTTGGACTGACGCCGCTGCCTCGATTGCCGTACCGGCAAGAGTATTGGAGACTCGATATTCTGCTCGGATGGTCGAGGCGCAATGGCCTCGATCAATTGCCCATGCTCGGTCGCGGGGCTGCTCAGAATCGCTCGTAGTATTCGGCCGCCGGGCAAGCCCGCGACGACAATCACTTAACCGTCGCGCCGCGATCCCGGAACGGAACGCCGAGAACATCGTGAATGAAATAGCGAGCGACCGGTACGCCGAGCAACATGCCCCATAGGCCGAACACGTGGTAGCCGACGTAGAGAATGATCAGCGTCAGAACCGGGTTGAGCTTCAGATGCTGGCTGTAGATCATGGGATTCAGCAGGTAGGATTCGATTGCGTGCACGACTATGACGAGGCCGATGGCGGCAAGCGACAGTGAGAATCCGCCGGCGTTCAGTGCCACCAGGACGATCGGCATGGTGGAAATGAATACGCCGAGCACCGGAATGAAGCTGCAGACGAACACGATGACCGACAACATCGCGATCAGCGGTATGTCGAGCAGCAACAAGCCGATCAATGTCAGCACGGTGTTCACGCAGGCAATCGAGGCCTGCGCCTCGATGGCGCGACCGACCAGAACCCCGAACCGCGCGATCGGCTGGGCCGCTTCCTCGTAAAAATCGCCGATCCGTGAGTTTTTCAGGCGGCCGAGGCCGCGTTTGATGCGCTCGAGGTCGATCAGGATCAGGAAGCTGAACAATAGCGCGAGCAGCATCGTCGCAGTGACGCGATAGAGCATGTTGATGACGGCCGGCGCATACGCCCGAACGCGCTGAAATTGCTCGGTCATCAGTGCGTTCAGATAGAGTTGATCCTGCCGGCTGAAATACTCTGCCAGTACGCCCGTCGGAGGGGTATCGGCCTCCGTCGCCTCGGCGATCTGCGCCTCGGTCAGCGTCAGCCGTAAACGTTCATTGACGAGCTGTCGATCGACGGCGACCGCGAGGTCATCCGGCAGGGCGCTGCGCAGAAAGCCGGTCAGCGGTTGGCGCAGCGTTGGATACCGATCGATGAAGCGGTTCTTGGTTTCGATCAGGCGCAGCTCCGTCGCCGGCAGATTGCCTATCATCCGGTTGACTTCGGACGCGACGCTCGGCGCAACGAAGCGCACGAACGACGCGAGCACGACGAGAAACAGCAGGTAAACGAGCGACAAGGCCAGCCAGTACGGCAGCTTCAGCCGTCGCTTGACGAATTCCGCGACTGGCCCGGCGATGATCGCCAACACGAACGACAGGAATACCAGGCCGAAGAAGTCCCGCAGCAGCCACAGCAGCACGAACAGGATGACCCAGATGACGACGCGTCGGTTGCGTTGGTAGAACTCGTTGAGGCTGAACGCGGACATCGGTGGGACCTACGTTATACATGGAATCGCGCACGCTCGTTAGCGCACGAAAGCCAGGCGCGCGCCCGCCGCGATCAGGAATCCGCCGGCGAGCCGCTGAACGACGTTGCCGAAGCGCCCGGAAGCGTAGGCGCGGGCGCGTACGCTGACCCACACGTAAAGGGACAACACCGCAATTTCGATGACTTGCGAGGCGACGCCCAAAACCACTACCTGGATCGCCACGGGTGCCGCCGGATCGATGAACTGCGGCAACAGCGCAATGAAGAACGCGAGTGCTTTGGGATTGGCGGCTTGCACGGCGAAGCCGCGCGCGAACGCGCGCGTGACGAGGGGCGGGCGATCGTCCGCCGCGCCGCTCCGCCGCGAGAACAGCATGCGGAGCCCGAGGTACATCAAGTAGGCTGCGCCGATCCATTTGACGGCCGTGAACAACGTGCTCGACGCGAGAATGATCGCGGCGACACCTATGCCGGAAAGAACGAAATAGAAGGTATTGCCGGCGACGATGCCGAGCGAGCCCGCGAGCCCCGCGCGGGGACCGCGCGCGAGCGCCGTCGAGATCACGTACAGCACGGCGGGACCGGGCGTGAGGCACAGCACGAGCTCGACGGCGCAGAACGCAATGAAAGTCTCGAGCGTCACGCGTTCACGCGCCGAGCAAACGGCCGCGGAACATGAAGAACACGGCGCCGAGGATGCACAACGCCGCCCAGAGGTAATCGAGCTTGAGCGGCTCCTTTAGATGCGCGTACCAGGCAAACGTCATGAACACGTTGCTGCAACAGAGCAACAGCACGGCCGTGAGAACTGGACGCATGCATCTATCCTAGCCGCGGTGCCCAATTGTGCGCCAGAGTCGCCGCGGTAGAATACGACCCGTGACCTCGAAGAAAGATCGTCGAGCCCCGGGTTCCGGTGGCAAGGAGCGCCGGGATCGACGTGCCGCCAAGTCATCGGCTGCCAAGGATGCCGAGGCGCGGCGCGTGGCGTCGCTCAAGAACAGCACGCATTCCAAGGTCGGGTTCGACGCGAAAGGCAACCCGATTCTGGAATGGCGAACGACGGAGCCGGCGCGCCGCGCGGATGACGATACGATCGACTATCTCAAATGCCTCGATAGCGATGCGCTCGAGATTGCCGACGAGAGCGACGGCGCGAAACCGAAGCGCCGCCCGAAAGGCTACAACCCCTACGACAAGTCGTAGGAGCGGCCTCCGGCCGCGATCGATATTAAGGAATCGCGGCGGGACGACGCTCCCACAAGAGACGCCGCTTCCACGGCAGGTCGCCGCCGGACCTCACCTCAACGCAACGCCGCGGCTTCGCGGAATTGCGCGACCGTCCAGTTCCCACGCGCGAGCGGTTCGCCGAGATCGAACAGCCGCGCATCCTCGAGCCCGCCGATCACGATCGAATCGAAACCTGCGTCGTCGACGAGGCGCTGCCCCATCGCGAGCGCTTCGGCATCGTCGGCGGCGAGCGGAATCGTGATGCGCTCGGGAGCCCGGTTGGCCTCGTTGGCGAGCGACGCGGCCGGGATGCAGTTGAAGGCACGCACGACGCGTGTTCCCGGGAGAAACTCGGCCGTGGCGATACCGCTGCCTTTACGTTTGGCTTCGACAGCCATCGGCCCGTCGCGATTCTCGACGGGGTTGCTTGTGTCGAGCACGATCTTGCCGTCGAGCTCTGCGGCATAGTCGCCGCCGATCTGCGGCATGGCCGAGTAGGGCACGGAGACGAGCACGACCTCGCCAAAGGCCGCTGCCTCGCGCGGCGTGCCGACGTGCGCGCGCGGCCCGAGCTCCGCAGCCAGAGGCTCGAGCTCCTCGGGATGGCGCGACGACATGAATACTTCGTGACCGGCGTTGACCCAGTGCCTCGCAAGCGCGCCGCCGATACGGCCCGTGCCGATGATGCCGATCTTCAACGGCTCGTCTTGCGCGTGCGCCGCGGATAACCCGACCGCGGCCATCAATCCCAAGCAAGCCATAATCAGGAATTTCTTGAGCTGAGACGTCATGGGCTTCCCCTCTTATTGTCGCTTCTCGTCACGCTGACTTGAGAGCCTGAATGCCGTCCTGGAGACCGTCAAGCTTGGTGCGCCGCGTCAAACGGAGCGCACCGACTTGTGGTGTGCTGCGGGCCTTTTAAGACATACTCACGACGCCACTGGTCCTAAAGCTCAGGGGAAAACAATGATCAAGAAACTCCTAGCCGCCGTCGCATTCTCGAGCTTGCTGTCATTCTCCGCGTTCGCGCAGGACGCGGCCAGCGTGATCGCCAATGCCTCGCGCGCGATGGGCGTCGGCGGTCTCAGTTCCATCACCTATTACGGTTCGGGCGCGAATTTCAACCTCGGCCAGAACAACAATGCGAACGGTCCATGGCCGAGAGTGAACTTGAACGACTTTCGACGCACCATCGATTTCACGCAACCCGCGTTGCGGACGACGGCAGTCACGCTCGCCGTGCCCGTCACCGGCGGAGCGGCCGCGCAAAACCCATTCAATCAGTACTTCACGCCCGCGAATCCGGCGTGGGCGCAGCACCTCGAGA
The DNA here is from genome assembly GCA_036507635.1 of Gammaproteobacteria bacterium. Lineage (GTDB taxonomy): Bacteria > Pseudomonadota > Gammaproteobacteria > Steroidobacterales > Rariloculaceae > DATBLZ01. The sequence goes on along the minus strand of DATCIQ010000331.1, from coordinate 4,872 downwards.
TCTGGACGTCGCCTTGGGGCTTTCTCAAAGGTGCGGCGGCGAACGAAGCGACGCGACGCGCGCAGACGATCGATGGCACGCGCTACGAGGTCGTGACCTGGGAAACACCGCAGAAGGCGCCGTCGGGAATCTCGTACCGCGTCGTCGGTTACATCAACGCGCGCACGAATCTTGTCGACAAAGTCGAGACTTGGGTCGAGAACCCGATTTTCGGCGACCTCATGGTCGAGACGAGCTACACGGACTATCGCGACAACAACGGGCTCAAGTACCCGACGACGATCGTGCAAAAGCGCGCGGGTTGGCCGACGTTCGAAGCGCAGATCTTGGGCGCCGACGCGAACCCCGCGAATCTCGCGGCGCTCATGCAACCCCCGCCGCCCGCGCCCGGCGGCGGCGCTCCGCCTGCGGGAAGCCCGCCGCCCATAGCGTCAGAGCGGCTCGCGGACGGCGTTTATCGCATCACCGGCGGCTACGTGGCTTTAGCCGTCGAGTTCGACGATCACATCTTCATGTTCGAGCCGGCCGGACAAAACGAAATGCGCTCGCAGCAAGTCATGGCAGAAGCGAAACGCGTGATTCCGAACAAGCCGATCCGCTATGGCGTGCTTTCGCACCATCATTTCGACCACACGAGCGGGTTGCCGGCCGTGGTCGCCGAAGGTGTGACGATCGTCACGCATGAAGTCAACAAGGACTTCTTCGAGCGTGCGCTCGCCCAACCGCGCACGCTCGCGCCCGACGCGATGTCGCGCTCGGGAAAGCGCGCCGTCATCGAGACGGTCGGCGACATGCGTGTGTTCACCGACGGTACACGAACCGTCGAGGTGCACAACGTCAAGGGTCTGCCGCATGCCGACGGCATGCTCGTCGCGTACTTGCCGGACCTCGGCATCGTCGCGTATGCCGATATGTTCAATTTGCCGCCGGCCGACAGCCCCGTGCCGAATCCGCCCGTCGTCGGTACGATGGTCATGGCCGACAATCTCGAGCGTCTCGGACTCGACTGGAGTCGGCTGATATCCGTCCATGCGCCGAATCCCGATCGGCCGATCACGCGCGAGGACGTGCTGCGCTCGCTCAATCCCACGCACCCTTCTTGCGATCGCCCTGCGCTTCGGGAGCGCTTGCCGGGATGCGTCCGATAGTAGGAGCGGCCTCCGGCCGCGATTGAGGAATCGCGGCGGAGAATGGGCGCGCCGACATAGGAATTCCCGCCGCGTGTTTCGCGCCGCGAAGTAGAGCAGAAACTGCGCGCCAATGTTAGCCGCAGGTGCGCAGTTCTTCGAAATGAATTAGCGACTGCTGGCCACTTCGTCGAGCGGGAAAATCAGCTCGACGCCGACGCCCGACGGGTCGGAAAGGAAGATCTGCCGTTCCCGGGTCAACGGCACCTCCGTGACGCGAAACGCGAGGCCACGGGATTCGAGTCGCTGCACCGTCGCCGCGAAGCCCATACAGCCGAGCGCCACGTGGCTCACGCTCGAGCGTCGCTCGGCCGGCGGCGGCAGAGTTTCGCCGGGCCGGCATTGCGATAAGTGCACGACGGCGCGCTCGCCGGCATAGAGCCAAACACCGGGTGAGCCGAATGGCGGCCGCGGGCCGACGCGCAAGCCGATGGCTTCGTTGTAGAAGACCGTGAGCGCCGCAATCTCCTCGGCCGGCACGCGCACGTTGACGTGATGAAGGCCGTTGCAACGGGCGATGTCTGCGTCGTATCGTCCCCGTTCCTCGGTCATTCCGCGGGTTTCCCGGTGGTCACGACATCACGTTGAACGCGGTGCCGACAGCCGCCGTGATCGCCATCGCGAGCGCGCCCCAAAACGTTACGCGTCCAGCGCCGACGACGACGTGCGCGCCCCCGGCGCGCGCGGACACGGCACCCAAGGCTGCCAAGAACACGAGCGAGCTGCCGGCGACGACCGGGATCGTTCTCTCGGCAGGGCTCACGAGCACCGCGAGCAGCGGCAGCGCGGCGCCGAGCGCGAACGTCGCGGCCGAAGCGAGCGCGGCTTGAATCGGACGCGCCGCGAGCGTCGACGAGAGCCCCAGCTCATCGCGTGCATGCGCGCCGAGGGCATCGTGCGCCATGAGCTGCTCGGCGACCTGACTCGCGAGCGGCGCGTCGAGGCCGCGCCCTCGATAGATCGCGGCAAGCTCGCGGCGCTCGAACTCGACGTCGGTCTCGAGCTCTTTGCGCTCGCGCTCGAGATCGGCCCTCTCGGAATCGGACTGCGTGCTCACCGAAACGTACTCACCGGCCGCCATCGACATTGCGCCGGCCACGAGCCCCGCGACACCGGCGACGAGGAGGGCCTGATGCGTCGCCTGCGCGGCCGCAACGCCGACGAGGAGACTCGCCGTGGAAACGATGCCGTCATTCGCGCCGAGCACGGCCGCCCGCAGCCAGCCGATACGGCTCGCGTAGTGGCGCTCGAAGTGACGCGTGCGCATCGGCCGCTTATTTCGTACCCTTGAAGTGCTCGACTCCGGGGCGGAAAGTCTTGTCGTCGAGGAACGCTTTCATCGCGCTCTCGCGGTTCTCGCCGGCGCCGAGTTGCAGGGCCTCGCCCATCTTCGCGTACAGATAGTCGGCCGAGACTTCCCAATCCATGTACTTGACGCGCTTCATCGCGATCTTGACGCCGCGCAACGCCGTTTGGTTTTTCTCGAGCAGCGTCTTTGCGAGCGCGCGCGTGCGTTCGCGAAGCGAAGCGAGCGGCACGGCCTCGTTGACGAGGCCCATCTCGGCGGCCTTCTTGCCCGTGAACGACTCGCCGGTCATCGCGTAATAGAGCGAGTTGCGATAGCCCATCGTCTCCATCGTGGCCTTCGTGACGTTGCCGGCCGGGAGGATCCCCCAGTTGATTTCGGAGAGGCCGAAGACGGCCTCTTCGGCGGCGATGGCGAGATCGCAGGCGCAGACCGGCGTGAACGCCCCGCCGAAGCACCAGCCGTTGACCATCGCGATCGTCGGCTTGGGGTAATCGCGCAGCCGCCGCCACTGCCACTCCTCGGCCGTGCGCCGCACATGAAGCAGGACGGTATCGGGCGCGCCGTCGGTCATGCGGAAGTACTCCTTGAGGTCCATACCCGCGGCGAAGGATTCGCCGGCGCCCGTGAGAACGAAGACGCCGCAACGCTCATCGGTCGCAAGCGCCGTCACGACGCGCAGCATCTCCTCGTTGAGCGCGGGGCTCATCGCGTTGCGCTTGGCCGGCCGGTTCAAAGTCACCCAGGCGATGCCTTCGTCGAACTCGACCAATACGTTCTCGCCCCACAAGGGCTTGTTCTGTGCCATGGATCCTGATCTCCCTAAATTACCGCTACCTATGGTATACCTTGAGGCCGGAATTGGAGGAACGACGCCATGGCTTACGATCTGTTGGGCAAGAACTTCATCCCACCGGACGTGCGCGGCAAAGTTACGGGCCAAGCCAAGTATGCCGAGGACATACGCTTCGACGGCATGGTCTTTTGCAAGCTGCTCTTGAGCCCGATGCCGCATGCCCGCGTGCGCAGCGTTGACGCGACCGCAGCGCTCGCGATGGAGAATGTCTACGGCATTCTCACGGCCGACGAAGTGCCGCAGCTGCCGGCGCCGAGCGAGCCGATCCTCACCAACGAGCCGATGTTCGTCGGCCAGCCAATTCTCGCCGTCGCCGCCATCGACGAGGCCACGGCCGCTCAAGCGCTCGAAGTCATCGTCGTCGATTTCGAGGAATTGCCGTTCACGGTCGACCCGCTCGAAAGTCTGTTTCCGGGCGGCAAGGACGCGCGCCTCGACGGCAACTGCGTCGACAACCGTCTCACGGGGCCGCCGCGGCTCATGAGCATCAAGTGGACGGCCGCGGATTTCGGTAGCGCAACCGAGAGCCAGTTGCCGATGACCGGTCAGCCCATCGCCGAATGGTCGTTCGGCGACGTCGACGCCGAGCTCGCGGCGTGCACGCTCGTGCTCGACGAGACGTTCGTGACGGCGGGCATGTCGCATCATTCGATGGAGCCGCGGTCTGCGATGGCCTACTGGCAGAACGGCAAGTGCTTCGTCTACGGGTCGACGCAAAGCCAGAGCTTCGTCGTCCCCGATCTCGCGAACTTCATCGGCATCACGCCGCAGGAGCTCGTCTACATCGCCGAGACCTGCGGCGGCGGGTTCGGCTCGAAGGGTAGCGCGTATCCCGTAATGTCGATTCCGGCGCACATGGCGAAGAAGATCAATCGGCCCGTGATGCTGCGCATGAGCCGCGCCGAGGAGTATTTCTTGGGTTACGCCCGGACCGGGTTTCAGGGGCGTATCAAGATGGGCTTTGCGGCCGACGGACGCGTCAAAGCCGTCGATATGTATGTCGTTCAGGAAAATGGGCCGACGACGGGCTTCCCCGATTGGCCGTCCTCGGGCGACACGGTTTCGGTGCTCTATCAGCCGGCCGCAATGCGTTGGCGCGGCATCTCGGTCCTCACAAACACGCCGCCTCGCTCCGCGCAACGCGGCCCGGGGCACAATCAGACGGTCTCGATCGTCGAGCCGTTGATCGACAAAGCGGCGCGCCAGCTTGGTCTCGACTCGCTCGAGATCCGCCGTGTCAACAAGCCGCCGCGCAACGCGCGTGTCGGCGGCGCGCAGGCTCCCGTCACGAGCTGCTATCTCGGCGAGGCGCTCGAGCAAGCCGTTGCAGCGTTCGACTGGGAAACGAAGAAAGCGTTGCGCGGCCAGCGCAACGGCAGCAAGGTGACCGGCATCGGCATCGGGCAGGCGTTTCACCCGGCCGGGTTCGCGGGCTTCGACGGCCTCGTGCGCATCATGCCCGACGGCAAGCTGCATATTCACACCGGCGTCGGCAATCTCGGCACGTACTCGCATACGGGCAC
>DATCIQ010000330.1:0-3869 GCA_036507635.1 Gammaproteobacteria bacterium | reverse complement strand
TCCATTTCAACGGGCAACGCATCGATCTCTTGCACTTCGGCCCCGCGCATACGACCGGCGACACGGCGGTCATCTTCCGCGAGTTGAACGTCGTGCACTTGGGCGACGTGTTCAACAACGCCGGCTATCCGTTCATCGACGCCGACAACGGCGGCTCCCTCGCGGGGATCGTCGATTTCTGTCGCGGCGTGCTCGACGAGATCGACGAGAACGCCGTCGTCATTCCGGGACACGGCCCCGTATCCAACTATGGGGGGCTTGCGGACTACGTGGCGATGCTCTCGACGATCCGCGACCGCATCGCCGCGCTCGTCGAGTCCGGCGCGACGCTCGAGCAGGTCGTCGCGGCGCGGCCCACGGCCGAATGGGACGAGGCGAGGGGAGACCCCGCGAACTTCATCGATCGCGCATACACGAGCATGACGCGGTGAGCGTCGCTGTCGCCGGGGCAGCGGCCTCCGGCCGCCTGCCGTGCGCGATCGGCATCTCGTTGACTACGCGCACGATATTTTCATTGTCCCGCCCGGCGCGCGCGGCGTAGGATACTTCCTCGTTCGCGGGGGGTGCCTCCGAATCCTCCGCCCGAGTTTCGCATTGAGGGTCAATAAATGAAGAAGAACATAGCGATTACAACGACAACCGTCTTGTTGGCGGGATATTCGACGCTGGCATCGGCCGGGCTCACTTTCAAGCAAGTGACCACGAGCGAAGGCAAGCAGATCGCCGCAGTTCAGACGTGGATCGACGGTGGCTCGGCCAAGATGGAGTACATGGAATCGGCGGTGGAAAACCCGCTTATGCCGCCGGGCAGCTATATGCTGGCCAACGCGCAAGGAATGTTCCTGATCAATCCCGCGGCGCGTACCTTTGCCCGTTTCGACATGAGCATGCTGCAAGACGTGACGCAGGCGGTCTCGGAATCGGGCATTACGGATGCGATCGAGATCACGAATGTCAGCGTGGAGAAGGTGCTCGACGAAGCGGGGGAGAGCATCGAGGGCTATTCGACGCGGCACTATCAATTCAAGTCGAGCTGGTCGATGGTGATCGCAGGGTCGCCCATGACCACCGACTTCAGCAGCGTGGAGGACATCTGGGCGACCGACCAGATCGAGCTCCCCACCGGCCCGGCGATGGCGTTCGACAACTCCGCCCTGCCGGCCGCCGTCAAGGAATTGAGCGAGGCGCAGGCCCTCAAGAACGTCGGCTTCCCGCTCCGACAAGTCACGGTCTCGAGCACCAAGACCAATATGCCGGCAATCGGCGGCCTCGGGGGCCGCATGGCCCAGCGCATGGGGCAGCGGATGATGAATAAGGCCACCGGGGGAGATACGACGACGACCATGGAGGTCACCGACATCGCGGAGGTCGATGTCCCGGCGGCGACGTTCGAGATCCCGGCGGACTACACCGAAACCCAGCTCTTTCAAACGGGACCGAGTCTGCCGGACCTGAACAGCGTGGAAGAGGCGCCGACGGTTCCCGATCTCGACAGCGTGCCGAACTGACATCACGGTAGTGTTGCGCGCCGCCGTTGTCGCTGCCGTACTGACGGGTGGCGTGATCGCGCCGCCCGCGGCGCGCGCAGAAACGCTCGACGAGCTTCTCGCGAGCCGCGCGCTCGAGAGCGTCGTTCATCCCGTCGCGGCCGAGTTCTTAGCCGCCGAGGGTGCCGCGCATTTGTCTCAAGAGCACAAGGCTCAGGCGACGACGCAGGTCAAAGTCGGATTGCAGCGGCAGACGAGTCCTATGGCGCTCATGATGCGCGGCGTGGGCGGCGTGATGAACACGCCGTCGATGCAGCGCATGCGCGAATCCGCTGCCGGGGGCACGGGAGGCTTGGGCGGCGCCGGCGGATTGCTCCGCTCGTCGCTGGGTCTCGGCGGCGCTCCATCCGTGCCGCAGATCGATCCGGACCAGGCGCAGCGCGAAATGCAGGAGGCCATGGCGCAACCTTGGGTGCGTGGCGTCGGCGCGGCGCGCGCCTTGGCGGGACTCGGCGATGCACAAGCGGCGGCGCAGTTCTACGTCGCGTGTCTGCAAATGCTCGAGGCCGAATGGGCCCCCGGCGCGTGCCTCGAGGACATCCTCGGCCTCGGCCCCCGGCGCGCCCAAGTATTGCTCGCATGGATGCTCGAGAACGCCGAGACGACGTCGTTCTTGGGAATGGGCATCGACGCCGCGGCGTTCGACCCAGACGCGGAGCAACGCCGCGGCGACGACGGCCCCACTCAGAGCACGGTGCAGCTTCGCAACGCGGCGCTCGAGGGGCTCGGCGCATTGATCGGCAGCGGAGCGCTGCCTCCGGACATACGCGAGCAGGCGTTTGCCGATCTCATGCGCTATTCGACGGGACGCGACAACGAGCCCTATCTGCAAGGCGTCGCCGAGGGACTGGCGCGCTCGCGCGACCCGCGCGCCGTCGAGGTCCTCGAAAGGCTCTCCGAGCGGCGCGGGCTGGCCGACGTGAGGCAGGCGGCGCTGCGCGGCCTTGCGGTCGGTTTCGCCGATGAATCGGCTATTGCGAAGCTCCGCCGGGAGCTCAACGACAGCGACACGGAGATGCAATTGCGCGCGGCGCAGGCTCTCTACGAAACCGCCGATGAGGCCGCGTTCGAGTGGGCGACCGAGGTGATCACACGGCGGCGCACGACGGACACCAAGCGGCCCGACATCCGTGCTCAGGTCGTCCGCGACCTCGTCGAGCTCGGCGGCGACGCGAGCTTGCGTGCGTTGCAGCAGGCGCTCGCCGAAGGAACGCGTAACGACTGGCTCGAAGCTTGGGTGGCCGTCGGGCTCATGGAGCTCGGCGATTCATCGGTGGCTCAGCGCGTCGAGGCGTCGCTCACGATCGACGATTGGGAGCTCGACCCGCGCGGCCTGCGATCGATATGGCGTGCCATCAAGCCTTTCCTGCAATACGCGACGCAAATCGCGATGAGCGGGGGGCTCGGTGCCGTCTCCTCGAGCGATCAGCTCCGGCAGGCGACCTCGTTGGTCAGTAACGCCGTCGCCAGCGAGCGCGGGCGCCACCTGCAGAAGCTCGACCAGCGCGAGTCCTTGACCGCACAGCTCAGATGGAAGGCCGCGGATGCACTCGCCGAAGCGCAACCGGAAGGCGCGCTCCGCATGCTCGACATGTTGCTCGCGGATGCGACGCCGGGCGTGCACTCGTCGGCAGCGCTCGCGCTTGCTCGCATCGACGACCCCGCGGCCGTCGCGCTGATCGCGAGCGCCTACGAGACCGCGCTCGATTCGGAATCCGCGCTCGGCCATGCGCCGGAGCTGCGTGCCACGCTCGTCCGTTCCGCCGTGCTCGGCTCGCCTGCGGCGGCCGCAACGAGGGAGTTCCTGGCGCGCGCGAGCGCCGACCCGGATCCGGGCGTACGCTTCATCGCCCTTACGGCGTCCCTTCCGCCACAGGGCCCCTGACGCCCGGTGCCGCAATCGCGACGCCGGTCGCTTGCTCGACGAAGCGCACGAGCTCGCTGACGCTCGCGTGCGGGCCCGCGGCGAGATCCGCGTTCTTGTAGATCGTCTGTCCGCGCTCCGAGAGCGGCAGGTCGAGGCGCTCCCGTTCCGCGAGCGCGAGCGCGATACGGATATCCTTGACCATGAGCTCGAGCTTGAACGGATCGTCGAACGCACGATTCGTGATGCGTTGCTTGATGTGCGTCCTCGTGATCCACGACATCCCCGTGGCGACGTTGAGCACGTCGGTCATGACGTTGGGATCGAGTCCGAGCTTGGCGCCGAGCGCAAGGCCCTCGGCGGTCGCGAGAAACGTCATGGCCGTGATCAGGTTGTTGATCGACTTCATCGCGTGACCCGCGCCAAGCGGCCCGAGATGAAAGACTTGCTTGCCCATG
>DATCIQ010000329.1:0-2531 GCA_036507635.1 Gammaproteobacteria bacterium | reverse complement strand
AGCTTCGCTCGCGATTCTTCGAAGATCGCGAGCGAAGCTCGCTCCTACAGCGGGAGAATCCGGTATCATTACGGCGTCTTGCGACGCATCCACAACGCCCATTTGATTCCATGACCATGTTGCAGTTGGCCGGTCCCGCGGCCGAGACTGCTTTCCGCCTTCAGAGGCTCCGCGACGAGCTCGAAGCGCGCTCGACCGGAGTCGTCGATCTCGCCGTCGAGTTTCGTCACTACGTGCACGTCGATGCGCCGTTGTCGCCCGCGCAGCTCGCCGTTCTCGAAGCGCTCTTGGCCTATGGCCCGACCGTGGCGACGAGGGAGCTTCCGCCCGCGCTCTACATCGTGCCGCGTCTCGGCACGATCTCGCCGTGGGCGTCGAAGGCGACCGACATTGCGAGGATTTGCGGTCTGCCCGTGCACCGCATCGAGCGCGGCCGCGTCGTGGCTTTAAGCGCGTCGCGAAACCTCGATCGCGCGGAGCTTCTGGCCCTCGCGTCGCTCATGCACGATCGCATGACGGAGACCGTGCTGTTCGAGCCGCCGACCGAGCAGGCGCTCTTTGCCGTGCATGCGCCGCGCCCGGCCGAATGGATCGCGCTCGGCAGTGACGGCGCCGCGGCGCTCAAGGAAGCGAACCGGGCGCTCGGGCTCGCGCTCGCCGAGGACGAGATCGAGTATCTCGCGGCGCAATATCGCGCGCTCGGCCGCGACCCTTCCGACGTCGAGCTCATGATGTTCGCGCAGGCGAATTCCGAGCACTGCCGCCACAAAGTGTTCAACGCCGCTTGGATCGTCGACGGCAAGCCCGCTGCGAAGAGCCTGTTTCAGATGATTCGCAACACGCACGCGCGCGCGCCGCAGGGTGTTTTGTCCGCGTATGCGGATAACGCGGCCGTCGTCGCGGGCGCGGACGCGGCGTGGTTTTTTCCGGACCCGCGCTCGGGTCTTTATGGCTACGTCACCGAGCCCGTGCATCTCGTCATCAAGGTCGAAACGCACAACCATCCGACGGCCATCTCGCCGTTTCCGGGCGCGGCGACGGGCTCGGGCGGCGAGATTCGCGACGAAGGAGCGACGGGCCGCGGCGCGAAACCCAAGGCGGGGCTCACGGGCTTCACGGTTTCGCACCTCGAGATTCCCGATTGGCCGCAACTCTGGGAACGATCGCTGCCCGGCCGGCCCGCGCGCATCGCGTCGCCGTTGCAGATCATGCTCGAAGGCCCGATCGGCGCGGCGCAGTTCAACAACGAGTTCGGCCGGCCCGCCCTGAGCGGCTATTTCCGCACGTGCACGCTGCGTGACGAGCACGTCTGGCGCGGTTACCACAAGCCGATCATGTTGGCAGGCGGCGTGGGCCAAGTGCGCGACATGCACGTCGTCAAGGCGAAGCCCGGCGCCGGCGCCAAGCTCGTCGTGATCGGCGGGCCCGCGATGCTCATCGGGCTCGGCGGCGGCGCGGCATCGTCGCAGGGCAGCGGCGCGGGCGAGGAAGCGCTCGATTTCGCATCGGTGCAGCGCGGCAATCCCGAGATGCAGCGGCGCGCGCAGGAAGTTATCGATGCCTGCTCGGCGCTCGGCGCAGAAAATCCGATCGCTTCTATCCACGATGTCGGCGCCGGCGGCTTGTCGAATGCCGTTCCCGAGATCGTCGAGCAGAGCGGTCGCGGCGCCTTGATTGAGCTCCGCAACGTGCCGAGCGACGAGCCCGGCATGAGCCCCATGGAGCTTTGGTGCAACGAATCGCAGGAGCGCTACATGCTTGCCATCGAGCCGGCGAGGCTCGACGCGTTCATCGCGATCTGCAAGCGCGAGCGGTGTCCATACGCCGTGCTCGGGGAGCTCACGGAGAACCGCGAGCTCAAGATCACGGATCGCACGCTCGGCAACGTGCCGGTCGCGATGCCCATGGAGATCTTGTTCGGCAAGCCGCCGAAACAGACGCGCCGCATCGCACGCGCCGCGTTCGCGCATCCGCGCTGGGACCACGGTGGCATCGAGCTTGCCCTTGCCATCGATCGCGTGCTCGCGTTCCCGGCCGTCGCCGACAAGTCGTTCTTGATCCATATCGGCGACCGCACCGTCGGCGGCATGGCCGTGCGCGATCAGCTCGTGGGTCCCTGGCAGGTGCCCGTCAGCGACATGGCCGTCACGGCGGCGAGCTTTACGGGGTACACGGGCGAAGCGATGGCGCTCGGCGAGCGCACCCCGGTAGCGATTCACGACGGCCCGGCGTCGGCGCGCTTGGCGGTCGCCGAAGCCGTGCTCAACATTTTGGCCGCCGACGTCGCGCACTTAAGCGATATTCGGCTCTCCGCGAACTGGATGGCGGCCGCGGGCTACGGCGACGACGACGCGACGCTTTTCGCCATGGTCGAAGCCGTGGGCGAAGCGTTCTGTCCCGCGCTCGGGCTCGCGATCCCCGTCGGCAAAGACTCCTTATCTATGCGCACGAGCTGGGACGAGCGGGGCGCGCGGCACGACGTCGTCGCGCCCGTCTCGCTCGTCGTCTCGGCGTTCGCGCCCGTGCGCGAC